>NZ_JAUCFO010000003.1:0-133616 GCF_030348405.1 Peribacillus sp. NJ11 | reverse complement strand
TCTTCTGTACGAACGCCACCGATTCCTGGAACAATAAGAGACAGTTCATAGGCAAATGTTTGACCTTCTTCCAGCACATTGTCACAAGCTGGCCCGATTTCTGGAATGTCCTCTTCTGGATCCATGCCTGTAGCATGGGCACCCGTACGGCCTTCACTTACTTCAACTAAATACTGGTCTACATCATACTTTTTGAATGCTTCACGAATGACTCGGTCTGCCTCGATTCCAGTCATGCCCGCGTAAATTTTTTGTAGACAATCTTCATAGCCAAGCGAGCAGGCTTCCATGAGACGTTTCGCTTCATCGTTTACATTTCCATAACAAATCGTACGCGCATTGTCAGATGAGTAGTCATTTACACGGATACCGTAGTCCATCATAACAAGTTCTCCACGACGGATTGGACGTGTAGTTGGACGTTTAAACAGGACATCCGTATTCTCACCCGCTTGAATCATAATGTCGTAGGCGATTGAGTGGCCGCCATTCGCAAACATAGCTGCATATACTAAAGACGTCGCTTCAAGCTCTGTGATTCCTTCGCTGTCTCGTAACAGATCCATCAACATTTGGATGCCGGCATTACTTACCCGGGCTGCACGCTTCATCGAAGCGATCTCCGCTTCATTCTTTTTGGATTTTAGCTGTTCGATAATCATCGAACGGTTTACTTCTGAATCTTTGAACGCTTCCTTGATAGGGAACCAGAATTCTAAATCCATGTACGTGTAACCGCTAACACCTATTTTTTTCGGTTTATCTGTTACTGCACGCTCTTTTAAGAATGGAGCCCAATCAGAACGAATTTCACGAATATCGCCACCCAGCACACTCATTGCTGAACTGCCATGCGCTGATGGAATTTCACTGCTTGGAAGGAAGAAAACTGGATCTCGATCAGGTACCAAATACATCAACATCGGTTGCGGATACACACCGTCAATCGTACGGTAGTTTACGAGCCAGCGGATGTTCGACATCCGGTAACAATCACCGAATACGATTAAAGCATCCAACCCCTCATCCACGATTTTTTGTTTCGCAATCTCCACACGTGCTTTGTACTCTTCGTTTGTAATCGTTTCACCAGGCCCTTGAAACTCACCATAACGAACCAATTGTTCAAATCTACCTGGTAGCCACTTTAACGCTGCTTCTGAAATCATGTTTTATTCCCCTTTTCATTGTTTATTTGATTTGTTCTAAATTACACACCTTAACTATCTAATTATTTAGAAGCTATGCAGACTAGATCGTAAAGAACGAGGCAGTCTGCATAGGATATTAAAAATTATTCAACATACAGGAAGCGGTTGAATGTATGAAGTGGATCTAATCCGTTCTCGCGAACGACCACTTGGTCTTCTGTACGAACGCCACCGATTCCTGGAACAATAAGAGACAGTTCATAGGCAAATGTTTGACCTTCTTCCAGCACATTGGCGCAAGCTGGACCAATTTCTGGGATGTCCTCTTCGGGGTCCATACCTGTAGCATGGGCACCCGTACGGCCTTCACTTACTTCGACCAAATACTCATCTACCTCGTATTTTCTGAACGCTTCGCGAATAACTTGGTCCGCCTCGATTCCTGTCATCCCAGCAGAGATCTTTTGTAAACAATCTTCATAGCCAAGCGAGCAGGCTTCCATGAGTCGTTTTGCGTCCTCATTCACATTTCCATAACAAATCGTACGCGCATTATCAGATGAGTAGTCATTTACACGGATACCATAGTCCATCATTACAAGGTCTCCACGGTGGATTGGACGTGTAGTTGGACGTTTAAACAGGACGTCCGTATGCTCCCCCGCCTGAATCATGATGTCGTAGGCGATCGAGTGGCCGCCATTCGCAAACATAGCTGCATATACTAAAGAAGTCGCTTCAAGTTCTGTAATTCCTTCACTGTCTCGTAACAGGTCCATCAACATTTGGATGCCAGCATTACTTACCCGGGCTGCACGCTTCATCGAAGCGATCTCCGCCTCATTCTTTATGGATTTTAACTGTTCAATAATCATGGAACGACTTACTTCTGAATGTTTGAATGCTTCCTCAATTGGGAACCAGAATTCTAAATCCATATACGTGTAACCACAAACACCAATTTTTTCGGGTTTATCCTCAGCTGCACGCTCTTGTAAAAACGGTGCCCAATCGGAACGAATTTCACGAATATCGCCACCGAGCACACTCATCGCCGAACTGCCATGCGCTGATGGAATTTCACTGCTTGGAAGGAAGAAAACTGGATCGCGATCCGGTACCAAGTACATCAACATCGGCTGCGGATATACACCGTCAATCGTACGGTAGTTTACGAGCCAGCGGATGTTCGACATCCGGTAACAATCACCGAATACGATTAGAGCGTCCAGACCCTCATCCACGATTTTTTGTTTTGCGATTTCAACGCGCTCTTTGTATTCTTCGTTCTTAATTGTTTCACCAGGTCCTTGAAACTCACCATAACGAATTAATTCCTCAAATCTACCCGGCAGCCATTTTAACGCTTTTTCTGAAATCATGTTTTTTCCCCTTTTCAATGTATATTTTTTAATTTGACTTAACTAACGGTTTAAAGTTTTTTATTTAGAACTCTACATGCTACTCCTTTAATGTTTTAATCAAGTGAAGCGGCCTGTAGGGCATTTAAACATTAATCGACATACAAGAAACGGTTGAATGTATGAAGCGGTTCCAATCCATTCTTACGAACGACCACTTGGTCTTCTGTACGAACGCCACCGATTCCTGGAACAATAAGAGACAGTTCATAGGCAAATGTTTGACCTTCTTCCAGCACATTGTCACAAGCTGGCCCGATTTCTGGAATGTCCTCTTCTGGATCCATGCCTGTAGCATGGGCACCCGTACGGCCTTCACTTACTTCAACTAAATACTGGTCTACATCATACTTTTTGAATGCTTCACGAATGACTCGGTCTGCCTCGATTCCAGTCATGCCCGCGTAAATTTTTTGTAGACAATCTTCATAGCCAAGCGAGCAGGCTTCCATGAGACGTTTCGCTTCATCGTTTACATTTCCATAACAAATCGTACGCGCATTGTCAGATGAGTAGTCATTTACACGGATACCGTAGTCCATCATAACAAGTTCTCCACGACGGATTGGACGTGTAGTTGGACGTTTAAACAGGACATCCGTATTCTCACCCGCTTGAATCATAATGTCGTAGGCGATTGAGTGGCCGCCATTCGCAAACATAGCTGCATATACTAAAGACGTCGCTTCAAGCTCTGTGATTCCTTCGCTGTCTCGTAACAGATCCATCAACATTTGGATGCCGGCATTACTTACCCGGGCTGCACGCTTCATCGAAGCGATCTCCGCTTCATTCTTTTTGGATTTTAGCTGTTCGATAATCATCGAACGGTTTACTTCTGAATCTTTGAACGCTTCCTTGATAGGGAACCAGAATTCTAAATCCATGTACGTGTAACCGCTAACACCTATTTTTTTCGGTTTATCTGTTACTGCACGCTCTTTTAAGAATGGAGCCCAATCAGAACGAATTTCACGAATATCGCCACCCAGCACACTCATTGCTGAACTGCCATGCGCTGATGGAATTTCACTGCTTGGAAGGAAGAAAACTGGATCTCGATCAGGTACCAAATACATCAACATCGGTTGCGGATACACACCGTCAATCGTACGGTAGTTTACGAGCCAGCGGATGTTCGACATCCGGTAACAATCACCGAATACGATTAAAGCATCCAACCCCTCATCCACGATTTTTTGTTTCGCAATCTCCACACGTGCTTTGTACTCTTCGTTTGTAATCGTTTCACCAGGCCCTTGAAACTCACCATAACGAACCAATTGTTCAAATCTACCTGGTAGCCACTTTAACGCTGCTTCTGAAATCATGTTTTATTCCCCTTTTCAATATGAAAGTTTTTTAGATTGAAATATTAGTAACCTGTTTTCCCATCATACGTATCAACATTTTCTTTCGTAATTAGTGGAGAATCTAACTTAATAGATTCAGGAATAGGTTCACCTGCTAATGTTTTTGCAGCAGCGATAATACCCATTGGCATAACGATAGGATAAGCAACAGTAGCATCTATAGCCCCACTTTTAACCGCTTCCAAAGCTGTTTGTTGAGCATCTACGCTAACAACAACAATTTCATCTTCTCTACCAGCAGCTCTAATTGCCTGTATAGCACCCATCGTCATTACGTCAGCATGGGAAACAATCGCATCAATTTCTCCTTTAGGGAAACGTTGTAAAAGATCTTCCGTAATTTTCAAAGATTTATCTTGATCGAAATCACCATTTGTGCTTTCGACAATTTTAATATCTGAATGACCTGTGAAAGCTTCTTCAATTCCTTTATTTCTATCAATCGAAGTGGTAGAAGCAGCTGTTCCTTTTAATTCGATAACGTTACCTTTTCCATTCAGAAGTTCTACTACTTTTTCACCTGCTGTTCTTCCTACCGCAACATCTTCTGCCTTAATTAGGCTCGTTACTTTTACTGGTGTCCATCTATCAATCGTAATGACTGGAATTCCTGCTTTCTTTGCTCTCTCAAGAGCGGGATTTACCGCATCTTTTTCAACAAGGTCAATGACAATTATGTCTACGTTCTTGGAAATAAAGTCATCTACTACAGACGTTTGGGTAGCGGGATCACTGTTACCGTTACCGACAATAAGGTCCAGTTTAGGAAAATACTTTTGAACTGCTTCTTCCGACATTCTCTTTGTACCTGCACCATATGGAAAAGTTCCTGATACAATTACACCCACTTTTCCTTCTATTGAATCTCTGGATGCTTTAAGTGTCAAAGCTTCCTTACAATCGTCGTTGCAAAATAATCCATAATCAATCTTTTCACTACTGTCTACCGCAGTAACAGTTTCTGCTTTACCTCCTTTGGCTCCCTCATTTCCGTTACTGCATGCACCAGCAAAAGCCAGCAATAAAGACATTCCCATCACACCACTCATTTTTAAATACTTCATTTCCCACTCTCCTCCTCGACTAGTTAATTAATGGAATTATTTCTATACTTAAAGCGCTTCCACTCCTCCTCAGAAAGAATGTATTATAGTCCTGTCCAATGCTCTTTGATTCGATCTTTTAAACCATGAGCAGTGAATACGACAGCAATGATGATAATGACCCCTTTTGCCACCTGTTGGTTGTAAGGAGAAACACCAAGCAAGTTCAGCAAGTTTGAAACCATCGCCAGTAAAATAACCCCGGCTACAGTACCTGCGACATGTCCTCGTCCTCCTGCCAAACTCGTTCCTCCGATTACGACTGCTGCAATACTATCAAGCATAATAAAACCGCCGGCAGTCGGATGACCGACATACAATCTTGATGTTGTCATGACACCTGCAATCGCCGCACATAATCCACTGATTGCATAAACTGTCAATAAAACACGTGTTGTTCTTACACCAGATAAACGGGCAGCCTCTAAACTTCCCCCAATTCCGTAAACATACCTACCAAAAGGTAAGTTTTTCAAAACTAATCCAGCAATTACAGCCCCTACAAAAAAGATAACGACTGGACCAGGGATTCCTAAAATAGCACCATTTCCAAATAACTCCATTATAGAGCTAGTTACAAAGAAGTCGATTGGAGTACCGTCTGTTATTAGTAAGGCAGCCCCGTTCAATATGGCCATCGTTGCCAGCGTCATAACAAATGGCTGTACACCCAAAAATGAAGTACCGATTCCATTAACTAATCCAACAACCAATCCAATGATCAGTGTAAGTAAAATTGCCCCCCAGACTGGATAGCCCGTACTTAACATTGATGCGAATATTACGCCTGAAAAAGCAAGAACGGCACCTACAGAAAGGTCAATACCTGCGGTTAATATAACGAAAGTCATCCCTACTGCCACAATACCGACAATTGATGCTTGACGTAGGACATTAATAATATTTTGCATATCATAAAATTGTGGTGCAAAAATGGCTGTAATGATAAATAATAAGATAAATAGGTAAATAGGAACTTGGAATTGTTTCATGTTTTGCCAAAATAACCCTTCTTTAAACTTCACATTTTGTACAGTATGATTGCCACTAATGTTAGCTTCTTTTTTCATTTTTTTATCCCTCCTACAGCATATTTCATAATGGCTTCCTCGGTAGCTTCCTCTCGGGTCAACTCACCTGTAATCGCCCCTTTTTGCATAACAATTACACGGTGGCAGTTTTCTAAAATTTCAGGTAATTCACTTGAAATTAAAATCACACTCATACCCTGCTCGCAAAGATCTCTAACCACTTCATAAATTTGAGCTTTGGCACCAACATCAACCCCCCTGGTTGGTTCATCAAGAAGAAGAATCCCGATACCTGACTCCAACCATTTGGCAAGAACGATTTTCTGTTGATTCCCGCCCGATAAGCTTCCTACAAGAATGCCTAAATGAGCCAACTTGATCTTCAAAGAATCAACATAACCCTCTGCTACAATTTCTTCTTTATTGTGTTTAATAACTTTCAATTTGGTGTTAGCCATAAACATATTTTGTTTGCACGAAAGATTCTTGAATAAGCCCTGTTTTCCGCGCTCTTCTGGAACTAGTCCAATACCATTGTTAATTGCTTTTCTGGGAGAGTTAATTTTGACTTCACTTCCGTTTATCATTACTTTCCCGGAGTCAATTGGATCTGCTCCAAAAATAGCTCTGACTAACTCAGTTCGTCCAGCACCCCTTAGACCCGCAAAACCTAGAACTTCGCCCTTGTGAAGAGAGAAATTAATATCATGCAGAGCTCCTACTCTGGATAGACCTTCCACCTTCAACGTCAATTCATTTCGACCATAATCAACCTGGGTTGTAGGGGCCGTGCTTACATGACGTCCAACCATTTTACTGACCAAATCATCCGTATCTGTGTCAGCAATGTTCCCGTTAGCTACCTGATCACCGTCTTTTAATACCACATATTTATTTGCTAATCCGAATATTTCATTTAATCGGTGAGAGATAAAGATTACGGCTACGCCACGTTTTTGCAATTCCTTCACGATACTCAGTAACCGATCTACATCTTCTCCTCCTAAAACGGCAGTTGGTTCATCTAATATAAGGAGGCGTGCTTTACTATATAGACCTTTCGCAATTTCTAGCATCTGTTTTTCCGCTATGCTAAGGCGGGATACCGGACTTTCAACCTGTAAATTAACGCCGAATTCATCTAAAAACCGCTTGGCTTCTTTATGCAATTCTCCCCAGTTAATACGGCCTTTCTTTTTGTGGAAAGTTGTAAAAAAAAGGTTTTCGGTAACCGAAAGATCAGGAAATAAATTAAGTTCTTGATATACCGTGACAATTTCACTTTTTTCAGCATCGAGAGGGGAATGAAATTCTACTTTTTGTCCATTGATAAAGATCTCTCCATCGTTTGGTTGTATGACTCCAGAGAGTATTTTAATTAATGTTGATTTCCCTGCCCCATTTTCTCCAACCAGCGTTAGTACTTCACCGGGATAAATCTTCAAATTTACATTTTTCAATACTGTAACGCCAGAGTAACTTTTAGAGATATTTCTCATTTCCAAAAACGGTGAGACGTTTACAGCGGTCTCGTTCATGCTAATCAACTCCCTTATAATCAGTGATTGAAACCCCTTACAATATTGAATTGAATTCTCAACTTTTTGTTTTTATGACCTATTTCTTATACTTATTTTATTCCATTATGATCTTTCTTTAAATGCCACATTCCTCAGGTAGGGGGGACAATCTTCGGTTATCAACAACCAAAATGTCTTTTGATAGATTGCTTGGCAAAAAAAGAGAATGTCTCAGATGAGACACCCCGTCATTATTTACTATTATTTTTTTTGAATTCAGAGGGAAGACATCCCCATTTCCGTTTAAATAATCTACTGAAATACTTTGTGTCTTGGTAACCTAAAAGCTGTGATATCTCTATTATTTTTAATTCCGGATTTTGAAGAAGGTATTTTGCCCTTTCTAATCGTACATCTGTAATATAATCCAGTATTGTTTTTCCTGTTTCTTTTTTAAAATACTCACAAAAATAAGTTGGGTTCATATAAACTAGATCCGCTAAATCTTTGATTGTAATTTTATGTCCCAGATTTTCATTTATCCACATTTTCACTTTCATTACCGGAGCGTGAATGGGGTCTTCTTGATAAGCGCGTTTTTTGTTATGAACTTGAATCACTATTTGTGTAACTATACTTTCCAGCCGATACAGATTGGACTCTGATTTTATCGTTTGAAAAGTACTTTCCAAATCATTTAAGAACATTTCCGTATCCTCCATCCAAACCTTATACATATAAATAATTAAATACTGTATGGCATGTTGAACTTCAACGGGAGAACGTAGCTTCGTAATTTTCTTAAATAGCTTCTGCATTTCATTTTTGATTACTAATGTTTCCGATTGTCCGAGCATAGCATTAAGTTTACTAGAAAACGCTTTCATGTCAGCGGACACCAATGGCTTATGATTGATTTCTAATTCTTTTGTAAAATTCGGTGAAAAAATGTTATTCCCGCCCTTAAACATTCTCATACGAATAAGAGAATGAAGCTGTTTGTTCAATTCGGGCAGTATACATAAATCTTCAAAGGGATTACTGTGGGCAATAGAAAAGCTAAAAGACGTATATTTATGTATGCATGATTTTAGTTCTCTTGAAAATTTATCTCCTGTTCTAAAAAACTCCTCACCATTTTCCTTATTTGGATCATAAAGTACTACCCAAAAATGAAATCCACTGTCCCTCCACCACCAGCCCAATTTTTGTGATAGTGAAGGTGTAAATTTTTTTATTACTTCATCAATAATATTTTCAACCGCATAAGTCATCAATCCCCAATCATTATCAGAGTAGTCCCTTGTCTTAGCAGGAAATTCATCTACGCTGACATACAACATTTGATACATACCGTCGGGGAAATCCTTTATCCAATACATCTTCGCAATGTCTTCTAGTTCAGACGAAACCGCTTCGGTTAAAAGCTGAGTTTGTAATGATACCGTAAGCTTATCTGTTTTTTTAACCAAATCTTTCCATTTTAAATTTTTATATCTTTTTTCTTCAATACTTTCTTTCGATCTTTGCAAAAGTTCAATAAATTGGGTACGATTAATGGGCTTTAAAAGGTAATCAAAAGCACCCTCCTGAACCGCCTTCTGTAAAAACTGGAAATCATCATATCCGCTTATAATAATAGAAGTAAATTCATTCCCGGTATTTAGATTTTTGATTTCATTCATGAGCGACAATCCATCCATTTCAGGCATTTTCACATCGGTAATCAATAAATCCAACCAAATTTGATTTTCTTTCAAAAACTCGATAACTTCAATACCATTCCCAAATGCCCCAAGGATTTCCCAATCTTCTCCACTGTTTTGTACTATTTTTTCAATTCTTCTCCGTATTTTTGGTTCGTCATCTACAATGATCGTTTTTATTTTATTCATGGAAATCGTCCTCTTTTCGGTCATATTGACTTACAAGCTCAGGTCTATCGATAATAGGGAGCCGGATCTTAATAACCGTGCCTTCTTTATTCTTGCTTTCGATGTTTAATCCATATCCTTCGCCAAATAACATGACAATTCTGGCATGCACATTAATTAACCCAAAACCTGAATCCCGTTTCGCCATCGGATCGGACTTTAATAATCTATGAATCTTTCCTAACGTTTCTCTATTGATCCCATCACCATCATCTTGAATGTTCACCATAATATCTTCCGTTTCAGGAAGGATTCCCGGAACAGTTGTAATGTGAATATCAATTGCAAGTCCTCCTATTCGAGCCTCCAGACCATGTTTAATGCAATTCTCTATAATAGGCTGCAAAATGAACTTAGGTGAGTAATGCTGCTTCAAATTGATATCCAATTTAATATTAAAATTTAAACGTTCTTCAAAACGGTAGGTTTGAATAGTTAAATAATTTTCAATATGCTCGACTTCCTTGTCGAACTGAACAATACGATTTTTATTACTTAGTGAAAACCGCAGCATACTGCCCAATAATGCAACCATTTCTACAACAATATCATCTTCTTCATCTTCAACAGCGGCGCTAATCGTTTCTAGCGTATTGTACATAAAATGGGGGTTAATTTGAGATTGCAATGCATATAATTCTGCTTGTTTTTGTCGAATTTCGATATGATTATTTTGTTGAATGAGCTCTCTAATTTTTATAACCATAGAATTAAAACTTTGAGCCAATATGCCCATCTCGTCATTTGACTTAACCTTTAGATCAACCTCAAAATTCCCCTCCTCCACATCTTTCATTAGTATACTTAGATTACGAATAGGACGACTTACACCCCAGGCCATAAACATCGAAATAATTACTGTTACAGCACCAATCACCACAAATGTCAAAATCGTGACTCTTTTAATTAATTCCGCTTTTTCAGTTAATTGATTAACTGTAATACGATGAACAATGATCCAATTCATTTTCTCTGATTCACTTACACTCACTAATTGTCTAATACCATTTTTATTTGTACTAAAACTTCCGTTCGAAATTGGATATTCACCCATGTCTTCAATTGTCCCAATAAGTTTATGGTCGGTATGGTAGACGACCTTGCCTTGGTGATCCATGACCCACATTTCTGCTTCGCGCTGATCTTTAATTTCCATCAGTATATTTTCAATTAAGGATAATTGCACAGCCATCGATATCATACCGATATTCCTTCTATTATCAAGATCTTTTATCTGCTGATTGATTAAGAAAAAATGCGGTTTACCCTGAAAGCGAAGACCTGTTTGACCCTGATAAATAATAGATTTTTTTCCGTTGATATTCGGTTCTTTACGTAAACCAGAATAGGAAAATTTAGTGCTTGAAAAAAGACCATTTTTTGACCAAACAAAGACGCCCAACAGTGGACTTTTTCCAGTGAAATAGGTTTGGGAAAGGTAGTTGTTCACTAAAAAACGATCATTGTTTAAATGAGATTGATATGAATAAGACTCTTTACGCAATATGGAAAGCACCTGATTGGAGTTATATAAAAGCTCAGGTAGACTTTCTAATTCAGAAATTTCTTTATCAATATTTCGATTAGCCTGATCTAAAGTCTTCGGAATATACTCTCCTACTTGTTCCTCTATCATTTTTGTATATTGGTGATAAGAAAAGTAAGCCAAGATCGATAAAGGTATGACTGTTAATAAAATATAGGTAATAATTAACTTAGATCTCAGCTGATAAGCAGTTGGTCTCACCCATTTATTTACTCCATATTTAGAAATCATATTGATCGATATTTTCCTTTGTAAAAATAATTGGTTCCCCCATTATCACAATATTATCCTTCACCTTAATGCTCCCTACATCAGGGATTTCCTGTTGATGAACGGGGAATTGTCCATCTAGCATATTTTTCGCTAATGCAACTGTTAAATAGCCAAGCTTTTTGGGACTCCAAAGTGTTATGTTTTCTACTACCCCCCCATGAATATACTCTTTCATCGAATTGGGAGGTGACAAACCAACTATTTTCACATCTCTTCTTTTCGCTTCTATAATAGCTTGTGCAGCAGCTGGAGACGTACCTGGACTGATTCCAACAACCCCAGACAAGTTAGGGTAATTTTCCAGAAGATATTGAACATTTTTAAAGCCAAGATCATAGTTATCGTAACTCGTCATAATCCTCACCAATTTCATGTCGGGATAAAAATTTTTTTGTTGAATTTTTATCCATCTGATCCATTCTGTTGAGGATGATGTGGATAAATAATTTGTAAGAATTGCATATTCTCCTTTTTCATTCAAACTTGCGGCAAGATTATCCATTAAATGTTTTCCTAACGTTTCTGGATCCACCGCATTCACAAAGAAATCCCTTCCTGTTGGATCAGTGTCAGAATCCCATGTAATGACTTTAATGCCTTGATCACGAGCTTTATTTAATATAGGCAACAGCTTAAATGGGTCGTTTGCTGCAATGGCAATCGCGTCTACTTTTTTTAAAATTAATTTTTCGATCACTTTTTGCTGTTCCTTATAATCAGCAACTGATGAACCAGTAATTATGAGGTTAACGCCTAATTTTTCAGCGGCTTCTTGGGCTCCCTCTTCAGCTGCATCAAAGTAGGAATTACCCGTTAATCTTGGAACAAGTGCAACAGTATAAATTTCTTCTTGAACATTATGTCTGATCTGTTTCATCCGATAATCTTTCTCTATATTTGTATAAACAATTTCATTCAAGGAATTACCTTCAGAGCAACCGCTTACAGACATTAATAAAATGAGTATGTAAATAAATACCTTCATAGATATCCTCCACCCACCTCTATTCGGAATGCATTTACATTATATTATAAAAATCGACACATCTTGTCATTTTTCCTTCGACATTATTCGCATTATTCAGAACTTACAAACGATTTTTCGGAAATTATGTGAATCTTTAAGATACTTTAAGTTAGTACAGAAATATACGGGTGCGTTACATCTGAGGGGGGCCCTCTAGAAAACAGGTAACTTTTTTAATGGTAGTTTGATCCTTATGCTTATGCTTATTATTCTTTTGCTTTTACTTTGTACAATAATACTTTAATCTGCACGTAATGAGCTGCTTTATCTATAAAGAACTAAAGCATTCGGAATTCTGAAACTAAGAGTTTGATTGCCTTAGTACTAATCCGGAAGTAAAAGCCATTTCCCCACAGTATGCAAAGGAATAGAACTACTAAACGAGGGGGGTATATGAATAGATTGATACACAATTTATAGTAGAGTCCTGTTCCTACCGGTGATTGCACGGAAAAATTACTGGATCATTGCCTCCTGTTTTACAGTGGTTCTCATCCGAAAAGAGTAAGCCCAAATTGGTATTGTCTGTTGAGTATAAGCTAGTATTTCCAAATTGAACGTTCGAAAATTATATATAAGTTAAACTAATAAAAAAAAGTGAACTATGCCCTATAAAATGGACAGTCTAAAAAAAGACCTATAGATTATACAGCTAACCGATGGCTCCCGTATTGTGGGAGTCATTCTATTTAAAAGCTCCATTGGTAACGATTTGTATTGTATTCCTCTATGTATTCTTCAATGATGAGGTGTAACTCCTCAAATGTTTGACACACTGAATAATCCACTTCATCTTTAAAATGGTCAAAGAATGATTCCATGGGGGCATTATCCCAACAATTTCCCTTCCGGGACATTGATTGTATGAGTCCTAGTTTCTTTACTCGCCGTTGAAATTCAGGGTGTGTATAATGAACGCCTTGATCTGAATGAATCATCGCTTCAGGATGAAGCAGTTCATCTAGTGAATCGGCGAGTTTTTCCAATGTCCGATAGACGATGTCCATCTTGAGGCTTCTGGATAAGTGATAGACAACGATTTCCCGTGTAACAGCGTCTTTGACACAAGAAAGATAAGCTGGCAGTCCAGAACCCCAATAGACGTAAGTGATATCCGTAAGAAAAGTTTTCCTAGGTTCTCCTTGGTTAAATTTCCTGTTTAAGAGGTTTGGAACGACTTTATGCTCATGGGTGGCTTTAGCCATTTTCTTATAGGGATTGGCTTGGCGAATTCTTGCCTTCAGGTTGAACTTATTCATAAGACGCCGAATCTTTTTGTGGTTCATCGTGACAAAAAAGTCGTTCTCTACAATCATTTTGATGTTGAGGGCGCCAGCCTTCTTCTTTCCCTCAAATACTTTATGAATGAGTTCATAATCCTGCCAATCTTTCTCTTCGAGAGTAAATCGAATGCTTTCAGCCTGTAGCCAAGCATAATATCCACTGCGGCTAACTTCTGCCATTTCACAAAAATATGAAACCATATTCGTAAGACTATATCTACGAATGATTTGTAACATGAATATTTCACTCTTTGTTATTTTTTCTTCTTCGATGCCTGCCTTTCTAGTTCGTCTAGCTTTTTTAGGAATTCAAGTTCTGCCTCTAAATATTTAATACGAGCCTCTGCTTTCTTTAACGGATTCTCCTGTGTATCCGACTTGGATTTTGGTCTTCCTCCACTGCCTTTCCCACGACGCTCCGTATAGAAGCCACCCCCCCCATATTGTTCAAATATTTTTCTCCATCGTTTTAAGCAGCCTTTTTGCTTATCCGATCCAATCATCTCTAAATCAAATCCATGTTCGATAAAGATTTGTGTAGTGGATTTTCCTGCTTGATTTTCTTTAACAGCCTTTACCTTGAAATCAGGATGATAAGCGATTGAACGCTCGGACACTTGTTTCACATGTGGATTGTTCTCTAATCGTTTCATTTGAGATTCATTAAAAATAATTTTACTCATTGTTACTTCCTCCGCCCATCTATCTTAAATTAAACGGGGTTTTAGTATGAAGACATAAAAAAAACCCGAAATAAGGGACTTTTTTACCGTGTCCTTTATTCGGGGTATAGTTCAGTACTTTCCGAAAGGGAGCAATAAGAAAAATTAAATTCTATGGCATTCCCAACAATGATAATGCAAGTCACTAAAATCCGTTAGACAGATAAAACAAAGTTTCCTTTATAAAGGAAGCAGGTTGTTGCTATCACTTTGTAGTATTCCGAATGTTGCAATAAAGGCTTTAGGATAATGGAATTTCCACAACAACAAATCACTTTTTTCTTTTTATCATCTCTCTTATGCAGCGTCCCCTTGACATATGGCACGCAGTTAAACAGATCTCTCATTTCATATAATTTTTTAAATTATTCGCCAGTTCATTTTCGGTTAATTAGCCTAGAAGTGGCTTAGTTCATTATGGAAAAGGAGTATTTTGTTTTTGAATTAAATTTTTCTCCCTCTTCTAAAACAATGGAAGGGAAGTGGGAATGATGTATGGAATCAGGCAGCCCTTGTGTTTCTAAACATAATCCTAAATGCTTTATGATAGGGACACCATGGACTATATAATGACCCTCTAGTTGGTTTCCTGTGTATAAAATAACACTGGGTTCATCTGTTTCGATTACCATCACGCGCCCACTTTCCTGATCAACCAACCTAACTTCTTGTTGATAGTTAGTACTTAATACAAACGGATGGTCATATCCATATCCCGCTAATACATTTTGTGAATGCGATGATTGTAAACCATCGGCTACTTTTCTACCTTTTCGAAAATCAAAAGGAGTATTTTTCACATCTAAAATTTTCCCTGTAGGTAAAAGATCATTATTCAACTCTAAAAATTTATCGCTTTTAATCGTTAAGATGTGTTCTGAAACATCGTTCTTAAGGTCCCCACTCAAGTTAAAATAAGTATGATTGGTCACATTTAGTAATGTTTTCTTATCAGAAGTTCCATAATATGAAATCAATAATTCGTTATCATTTGTTAAGGTATAGCGTACTATCATAATTACATTCCCGGGGTATCCTTCTTCTCCATCCGGACTCTTATAGGTAAACTCTATAGTTGCCTCCCCATCATTTTCACTAACAGATGCATCCCATATCACATTATGGAATCCACTACTGCCACCATGAAGATGATTTTGATTTTCGTTTTGTGGTAAAGTATAAGTGATACCGTCTAGCTCAAATTGTGCACCCGCGATTCTACCAGCTACTCTCCCTATCACAGCCCCAAAATAAGAGGCATCCTTAATATATTCCTCCAGGTTGGTATATCCCAATACAATATTCTCTAACATCCCATTAGAGTCTGGAACTAAAATTTTAGTTATAATACATCCATAATTAATACACTTAATTTGCATACCATTTATATTTTCCATTGTAAACATGTCAACAACTCGACCATTAATTTTCCCAAACTCCCCTTGCCATACTGTCATTTTTGTCCTACCTCTTTTCACAATTTCTTTAATCATTTAAAAAAAATGGTTTTTTTAAATGATTAAATGAGTTGACCATGGAGGATTTTCTGATTCTAAGGCACTATTGGTTTTACATGCTCAAAGAAATATAAAAATAAAAGCTACCACTTTCTTTCGCCTCTAACCTCCTACAAATCCTTCCATATCGGCCTCTTAATATAGTTAAAGCATTGTTTTCAAATAATTATCTCTATTCAAAATGCAACACTGTATCAGTGCCATGTCAATTTTTTCACTATTTACGGAACATTTTTAACCTTTCATTTAGATCCTGCGTTTGGGAATATACCCTTTTATAAAGTTCAAAAAGTTTTTGATATTTTTCAACATTTTCTTGAATAGGTTTGTATGTTTTGGCAGGTTGAATAAGGCGATCTGAACATTCTTTTAAGGATTCAAACCATCCGCATCCATAAGCGGCCAACATAGCTGCCCCCATTCCGGGACCTTGTTCACTTGATAGTTTTACTATATTCGCATTAAAGATATCGGCTTGAATCTGTAGCCAGGTTTCATTCTTTGCACCTCCACCAATGGAGATAATGGAATCGATTGATTTTCCGCTTTCTCGAAAAATTACGACGGACTCATGTAACGAGAAGGTAATTCCTTCGACGACAGCTCGAACAAAATCTTTCTTATTATGGGCAGCGTCCATGCCAATGAAACTTGCTCTGATTTGCGCATCTGCATGAGGTGTTCGTTCACCCACTAGATACGGAGTAAATAGTAAGCCGTTTGCACCTACAGGAACTTCATCGATACCTTCTAACATCTCTTCAAATGTTTCATGTTCTGCAAAGACATCTTTAAACCAACTTAAGCTAAAACCTGCTGCAAGCGTAACACCCATCGTATAAAAAGCATTTTCTGCTCCATGATTAAAGTAATGAACTTTCCCTTTAAAGTCACGATCACTTTTTTTCTCATAGGACAAGATAACGCCTGAAGTTCCAATGCTACATAACGTTCTTCCGTCTGCAAGAATTCCAGATCCAATTGCACCACTTGCGTTATCAGCGCCTCCTGCGAATACCTTTGTTGATTCGGATAGACCAGTCTTATCAGCGAAGTCTGGTGTAATTGTCCCAACACAAGCATGTGACTCAACGAGTGGTGGACAAAGATCAGGATTGATTTGGAATAGCTCACAAATCTCCTTACTCCACTCCTTCTCACCCACATTCAAAAGGAGTGTTCCAGCGGCATCTGAATAGTCCATATGAATTTGCCCTGTCATACGGTAGCGTAAATAATCCTTTGGCAGCAAGAATAGATCTGCTTTTCCAAAAATTCTCGGTTCATTTTCCTGGACCCAAAGAAGTTTTGGAAGTGTAAACCCTTCTAGTGCTGGATTCTTCGTGATATCTAATAAACGTTTATTACCAACAACATCATAAATTCTCTTGCATTGTTCTGTTGTTCTTGTATCATTCCAAAGAATGGCATTGCGCAAAACATGTCGGTTTTCGTCTAATAAAACAAGGCCATGCATTTGCCCTGAAAAACTAATTCCTTCAATATCTTGAATATCCCCTTCAAATTCCGAAGTAATTTCAGTGATTGCTTCCTGTGTTTTTAAAAACCATTGTTCTGGATCTTGTTCATTGTAGCCTGATTTTTCTTGTATTAATGGATAGGGCTTAGATTTTTCTATACTTATTTCTCCATATTGATTCATTAACAAAACCTTTACAGCACTTGTTCCCAAGTCAATTCCGAAGACATATTTCATGACAAAAACCTCCTCATAATAAGAATAAGCTAGAAATACCTATATATTTCCAGCTTGCTCTTCTTATTAAACTAGTACTCCACTGCTAACATTGATTAAATATTGATTGATGATTGACTTTAAACGTTCTTCTCTCCCAGATTTATTCTTGATTTCCCCAAGCTGTAGGGCATAGGCCTCTAGTTTATGGAGATCAGTATTCCCTTCTACAATGTCGAGACCAATTCCCTCTGTATAGCTTTGATATCGTTCAGAAATTAAACTTTCTAATACATTGTCGTCAATTAGTTTTTGGGCAACCTTTAAACCAATGGCAAAGCTATCCATTCCAGCAATATGAGAGTAGAAAAGATCTTCTGGCTCGAATGATCCTCTTCTTACTTTGGCATCAAAGTTCAAGCCGCCTTTTCCTAAACCACCATTCTTTAAAATCTCATACATGGCAAGCGTAGTAGTATACAAATCAGTAGGAAATTCATCCGTATCCCATCCTAACAACGGATTCCCTTGGTTCGCATCGACAGAACCCAGCATGCCGTTGATACGTGCTACACGAAGCTCGTGTTCAAATGTATGACCTGCTAATGTAGCATGGTTTGCTTCAATATTAAACTTAAAGTCATCCTGCAAATCATATTTTTGGAGGAAGGCTAAACCTGTTGCCACATCGAAATCATACTGATGTGTTGTCGGTTCTTTTGGTTTTGGCTCAATGAGGAATTGTCCTGTAAATTCGATTTCCTTCGCATAATCAACAGCCATATGGAAAAAGCGGCCAAGGTTATCCAGTTCAAGTTTCATATCTGTATTTAAAAGGGTTTCATAGCCTTCGCGTCCACCCCAGAATACGTAGTTGTCTGCACCTAATTCTTTCCCAATCTCTAAGCCTTTCTTTACCTTTGCTGCAGCATACGCATAAACATCTGCATTACATGATGTTGCTGCACCATGAACAAAACGTGGATGTGTAAACGCGTTTGCGGTGTTCCATAAAAGCTTTGTTTTACTTGTGCTCATGTATTCCTTAATCATGGCGACAATTTGATCAAGATTTTTATATGTTTCACTTAATGTAGTTCCTTCTGGTGCAATATCAAAATCATGAAAGCAAAAGAATGGTGCATTTATTTTTTCGAAAAATTCAAAGGATGCCTCAACACGCGCTTTTGCTAAATCCATACCTTGAAACTTATTCCAAGGGCGAATCATCGTTGCATTCCCAAACGGATCTGATCCATCTGCTGTAAACGTGTGCCAGTAAGCTACGCCAAAACGAAGCAGCTCTTCCATTGTCTTCCCATTGATTTTTTCCTCTGGATTGTAAAATTTGAAGGCAAGCGGATTTGTAGAATTCGCTCCTTCGTACTGAATGCGGTTAATGTTTTCAAAATAAGTCATTTGATTTCCTCCTAAGATTTAATTGAAGAAACTTGGCTACCAATTGGCACTGATGTTTATTAAATTTGTGATATTCTTTGCAGGAAATACCAAGCACATCTGCATTGTTCATCTGGATGATTATCAAAAGATAACTCAATCATGCTGCCAATAAAAAAGAAAGAGAATTCCAATTAATTGTTACCGTTTTCATTTTCTCGCTAACCGCGAGTTACATATTCTGATAAGACCCTACCTCTTATAGAAAAGATTATGAATATTCTTAATGTTTGAATCGAGTATAGCAGCGCAAACTTAGTTTGTCTAGTAAATCAACTAAGTTTTGTTATAATAAATATTAAGTTTTGTTATAATAAATATTATAAGAGGGGATGAAGTAATGCAGTCAATAACTTGGAATCAACAAGTAGTCAAAAAAAATAACAAATATTTTGTTTTCCAGACTATTATGGAACAAGAAGCTTTATCGCGGGCAGATATAGCACAATACACCGGTTTAAACAAATCCACTGTTTCATCATTAGTAAATGAATTATTAGAAGCTGGCCTAATTTATGAATCTAGTCCAGGTGAATCGAGCGGAGGTCGTCGTCCTGTTCCCATACATATTAATCAAGTTGCTGGATACTCAATTGGTATTGATATAGGCGTTAACTATATTTTAGGAATTTTGACTGATTTAAAAGGAAAAGTTCTTATAGAAAAAACACAAATTATTAACGACTCTTCTTTTAATCTGATCCTCCAGATTATAAAGAAAATGATTTACTCCTTGATGAAGGAAATGCCTTTTAGCCGCAATGGCATCATAGGGATAGGAATTGGAATTCCTGGCATTGTCGATAAAGAGGGAAAAGTTCTTCTCGCTCCGAATCTTGGGTGGAAAAATATATTCATCAAACAGGCTATAGAAGAGGAATTCAAAGTTCCAGTGATTATTGAAAATGAAGCAAATGCTGGTGCATATGCGGAAAAGCAATTTGGGGTTGGTCAAGACTATCAAAATATCATTTATGTAAGTGCCGGTATTGGAATTGGGGTTGGTATCATTTTAAATAGGGAATTGTATCAAGGATTAAATGGATATTCTGGTGAATTGGGTCATATGATTATTCAAATGAATGGAAAACCCTGTACTTGTGGCAGCAAAGGCTGTTGGGAGGCTTATGCATCTGAAAATGCCTTACTGAAGGAAGCTACAGGAACTGGAACAACCCTAGAGTCAGTAATAAAATCAGCTGCAGAAAAAAATGAAGCAGCCCTTCAGGTATTTCATCAAATTGGTTGTTATTTAGGATTCGGGATTAGCAACATCATTAATACATTCAACCCTGAACAAATTATTATTGGGAATCGTCTTGCAATGGCAAAGGAATGGCTAGAGAAACCAATTAAAAAAACAATCGATAACCATACACTCCCGTTCCATCAAGAAGACTTACAAATTGATTTTTCTAAGCTCTCCATATACTCTGTTGCGTTAGGTGTTTCTGCCTTTGCGGTTGAGAATTTTATTAAAGGTGAATTGCAAGAAGTTTAAATATTTCGCTTGCCTTTGCTCCTCCCACTCAAAACTATTTAAAAGCTCATCATTCTTTATAATAGTTATTGATTTTACTCTAGTGAGGTGCCCCTAACATTTCGAGAATTTTATTTCGAGAAACTTTGTGGCAAAAATAAATTTTATATATTAATAAATAACGGAGCTTGGAACTATAACAACAACAAAGGAAATTTTTAGTGGCAATCAGTGTAGGAAGTACCACAAATACTCCCCTATTTTAGGTGAGGGCCTCTTATATCCTATTTTGTTACAAATAAACGGCAAGGTTCTGAACTGACCTAGCAGTTTGAGAAACATATAAAACTCCAAGTTTAGGCTGCCTTAAAACCATATTGTATGGGGCTAAGGTAGTCTAATTTTTTTGTAGTCGGTCCTTATTATAATAATTTAAATATCTTTCGATCCTTAATTTTACCTCCTCATTGCCAAGGAAATGGAATTTAACTCTCAGAAATTCTCCTGTTTTGAGACTGGCATGGAAAGATTCTATTACCGCATTATCAGAACGTGTTTTTCTTGTCTAAAATAATCTTCGATCATTTTCTTTTGAAAAGCTTTATGTTCAGGTAAAATCAAGGCTGCCTGCCACTTTAGAATTCCTCGGTCATGAATAGTCATCAGGGGGACCTCCCTTTTTAACCACGTATACGAACATAAGTTCTTTCGCAAGTGAGAAACTATCAAATTCGATAAACGCGGAAAAAAGTAAAAATACATGTATTTTCTTAGTATTGAAGTATAGGGAGAATAAAAAGTAACTTATACGGTTGACTTAAAAAGGTTTATCCTGAGGAAACTAATTCATACAATTTGTTTTATAAAACTATTATATTGAGTTTACATAATAACTAAAAAAGATGAATCCACCCCAATACTGTAGCCTTTTCCATCGTTATCCATGTATTCTTAAAAAAAACTTCAAAATTGACCTTGCAATAGAAAGGATTACTTGTTATATTACAGTCAATTAAATATTTTCTTACTTCATACTTTTTGAAGTGAGGATAGAGGAGCAAAGACCATTAGTACACATTTTGAGGAGAATGAGATCCTATGACTATTGTGGAAAGGGGAATTTGCCGAAGCGGAAAGAATCTCATGTTCTTGAAGCTGGTTCTGCTATTGAATAAATACAGGACTGTCATATAGGAAACTATATGGAGGGCTATCTTACGCGCGGAAACATTTTTTTGATAAATATTGTTTCTACTGCAGCAGCGAATCCTCGTTGTTGCTTTTTTGCGTTTATTCCTGAATGGCCCTAACCACCTCTGAATTTTTTTAAAAAATTATACAAAAGGGTGTGAAGTTATGAATTTTGGCCAAGTTTTAACCGCAATGGTTACCCCGTTTGATCATAATAATGAGGTTGATTTTAATGCTACGAGAACTTTAGTAAATTATTTAATTGCTAATGGTTCTGATGGATTAGTTATAGCTGGTACAACTGGAGAGTCTCCTACATTAACTGCAGAGGAGAAAGTAGATTTATTCAAAATTGTTGTAGAAGTTGTTAATGGAAGAGTTCCAGTCATAGCTGGAACTGGCTCAAATAACACGAAAGCTTCTATCAGCTTAACACGGCAAGCAGAGGCAGCAGGCGTTGACGGAATAATGCTCGTTACCCCCTACTATAACAAGCCGTCTCAAGAAGGATTATTTCAGCACTTTAATGCTATTGCCCAATCAACATCATTACCGGTAATGCTTTATAATATCCCAGGACGGAGTGTTGTAAACATGTCAGTAGAGACGATTGTTAGTCTCTCAAAAATTAACAATATTGTGGCAGTAAAAGAAGCAAGTGGTGACTTAGATGCCATGGCACAAATCATAAGCAAAACAACTAGTGATTTTACATTGTACAGCGGCGACGATGGGTTAACATTACCGGTTTTAGCCATCGGTGGAACAGGCATTGTTTCGGTTTCTTCACACATAATTGGTAATGAAATGCAAGAAATGATCAATAGCTTTAAAAATGGTGATGTCCATGGTGCCGCTACTACACATCGTAACCTTCTTCCAATTATGAAAGCATTATTTGCTGCACCAAGCCCAGCACCGGTAAAATCAGCATTAAATATGCGGGGTTTAAATGTGGGAGGTGTCCGCTTACCATTGGTCCCTTTAAACTATGAAGAAAAAAGAGCACTACAAATAGCTCTACACCCTAGTAACGTAGAAGCAATTTTGTTAAATAAATAAATGATTCATATAGCGAGTCTTTAATACAGATTTTCTAATTAATAATCATATAAACTGGAGAAATTTTAAAAAGCAGTGCAACTCCGAAAGAAGTGCACTGCTCTGCTTTCTAATCGATGCACGACTCAGGGTTAAAAGCTAGTAGAAATAGTTAGAGATAGCTAGAGATAATAAGGTTAAAGATATTATTTCGTCAACTGAACCAACATTAATTATATAGCCTGACCTTTAATTCACCGCGTTTTCCAACAATTTGTACAACGGATAGAGCATCCCGACGCTAGCCCAGTAGGTCCCAAAAATCCCCCGGAAGTTTCAGCAATAGGACACCAAAAAAAATCTTCTTTAAGTTATAAATAATTCAAAGCACTGTAGGCAAATTAAAATATAGGCGTATATTCTAACGAGGTTTATGGTACATTACAAAAATAGATTTCTTCTTTTGATAGCTTTTTTAAGCTATCCATAAAAAAGAACCCTGAATTTGACTTTTCTTATTTATTCTTATAGATGGAAGCATTTAATCTACTTGAAGGAGACTCTTTTATGTCTATAGAGTGGTATTTATTGAGGTCCCCGTAGCATATCTAAGACCACTTAAATAAAAAAATGAATCAGGAAGAAATTAAGCAGCATTACCTGATCCATTATTCTAATTTTATTTCCTTTATTGAATTCCTTTTATCTTGTTAAATAAAGAAATAAGTTAGGAGTTATATTTTTTATTAAGTTCTGTTTGTTTGCATTTAATGTTGTACGTTTTAATTCATTTGTTAATCGGAAAAACTCTACCTTATTTCGGTTTTTCAATGAGTCATCGATTTGTTTTTCAATTTGGACTTTCCTGTAATCGGCAAGGGCTTTTTTAAGTACATTTCAGCGATCACTTCAGGTTCCAGTAGCGTTTCAGGCAATTGCTTCTCCATAAGAAACCAACTCCTTTACCTTTTTTCTATTATACTGAGTACCTTGAGGATTATTATTATTTTGTAAAGTGCTTGTCTGGCTCCTTTTTCTATTTTTCATCGGAATTATCACACCGGGCAAAAGATCCTTAAAAGGCTAGTTTCACAACTATCCTTTTAAGGACCTTTTTTTGACCGCTTATTAAAAATAATCCTCAAAGTTCAATAAAATGGCCTTCATGGCTTGGCTTGAGTTTCCCTTTTCTTTAATCCTTTTCAGAAAGTCCATGAACAAAATCACCAGTAAATCCTCGACCTTCAACTCTTCATCCATCAAGTATGGGGAAATGTCATGCAGGAATACCTCACCCCGGTAAATCTCCGACTCCTTTATTCGAAGGGTGATCTCTGCTCGTTTTTCTTCTGAGGTCACCTCGATTTCCTCTTCCCTTTGCTCGAAAGAGAAAAGGTTGGTCGTCACCTGCTTCAATACCCTTTTTTCAATCATCGGCCGTTCCAGGAATTTTTTCTTGGAAGAAATCAAAAAGGGACAGATCTGTTCATATTTGGCCCCTTTTTTCACTTGTTCCAAAAAATCAAAGTATAAGAGGGCGATAAGGTGATACAAACTTAGGTTTTGCGGAGCCTCTTCAAACAAATCCTTCATGTCCTCGACGAATACCTCCCCCCTTAAAAATTCATAATAGGGTACCTCGATTTGCAGATATCGATATTTTGGTAAGAAGTAATCAAAAAAACTCTTTTTTTCCTTTGTCCCATAAACCAGCTTGTTCGATAAAAGGTTGAATTGACTATAGGATTTCTTCAATGGAACCCCCTCTTTCTAACCAGGCAACCGTATGATGGATCATGCAAAAGGCAACCCTCCGATCGGAAAGGTCCTTTAAGATGGCGACTTCATGCAATCCTCCCCTTTCGCCGTATTCCGTTTCCAGCAAGTAGGTATGCATATATTCCTTCGTGTCCGCATAGTCCATTGCATAATTCACATCCTTCCATCTAGTCAAACCGAACCTTAGCAATAAGGTATTGCAGGCCGTTTGCGTCAAGGATTTTCCCGTTTTTTGCTTATATATCGGATTTAACGTTTTGCAAAGGGTCCGGAGCTTGACCTTCATGACATAATCGACAGGGAACTTAATGTCATGCTGCTTGTCCTTCCTGACTTTCCTCACCGACGTTATTTGGTACGAAGAACCTTCGGAAGATGTTTTTTGAATAGCTTTTGGTTTTGGATCCTTTTTCTTCATTTCCTCGAAAAAAGGGTTCAATGATGTCATCCCTTCCCTCCTCTCCCCTCTCATTCTGTAAAAATGGGAACATACCTTAGGGTCACTTTGCCAGTTTTCCACTTTACTAACAATATAGTGGGGAAGAGGTCACTTTAGAACCGGGGAATGTATGAGCTTCCTTTACCATGGCGATACTATTTAGCAAGAATATTAAATTGCGAGGGATATATATGATGAAAAAGAACAAAAAGGATACGGAGATAAAGAAGCAGTTTGCGAAATTAATGGAACAGGCGGGTAAAAAGGCCGGAGGAAAAATTGTAAAGGTAAAGATAAAGTAAGAAGAAAGCGAAGGAATAACATTCTGACTTTTATTACAAGCGTAGAATATTTACTCAGCAAATTGTTCCTTCTACCCGAAGGCGCTATTGTAAGTTTTTGAGGTTGCATCAAGCAACCTTCAAGCAGGCTCGATGCCTGCTCTAAATCGAGAAAAAACGGATGTTTTTTTCTCCATGCGTGAACGCACCAGCTGACGATCCAGCCGGTGTGCCTCCTTTTATTGGTTATTTCCTTCAGTGCTTTTCCAAAGGTACCCAGTCCCTATAAAACAAAAGGGAGAACCATCCCCCTCTTGCTCGTCTTTCTTCTTATTAAAAATACCCCTTTTCTTTTAAGCTAACATACTTACCCGTATGGGAAACAATCAAATGGTCTAAAACTTCAATCCCTATAATTTTCCCTGCTTCCGCCAATCGCTTTGTGACTTCAATGTCTTCCATACTCGGGGTTGGGTCACCCGATGGGTGCTGATGGCTGACAATAAGGGAAGCCGCGTTGTTTAAAATGGCGCATTTCAGCACATCTCTAGGATGGACGACACTCGCATTTAAGCTTCCCACATGGGCCCGATGAAGACCTACAACATGATTTTTCGTGTTGAGCATCATGACAAGAAAAACTTCCCTGTCCTCGTTTGCGATTTGCGCTGCGGCTAATTCTCGGGCATCTTCTGGATTGCGAATTTGAAAGGCCGCAAACGGCTCAACCATTTCCCTGATTTCCTGCTTAATTCGTACCACTTCAAAAATTGGGGTTAATTCCATTTTCAAAACTCCTTTTCATTTTATTTTTTTATTTGTTGCCCTTTTGGTTTTTCTCTGGTGGGTTTTTCTTTCCTACTTTCATTTGCCTTGCGAAGCGAATTAGTTCCCCAAAGGGGGATTATTTTTCCCCTTTGACATGTAGAACGAAAGACACGCATAGGCAATCGGTCAAGGGATTAAGCACAAAAAGTTTTTGATGTTGCGATAGCGTCCCTAATCAAAAAGTTTTTTGCCCCTTGATCGATTGACTGGCCGTCTTAGCTTCCTGCCGGAAAGGTTCGGGTGTCCTACCGGCTGGGAGGTTAGCCGGCCTGCGCTGTTTTACGATTCGGAAGGCAAAGGGAAAAATAAAAAAAAGCAGCCGCCCGGCTGCTATCCTTATGACCTTTTATTCTTTTAAACTCTTAACTTTCGGTCTTCGGTTCGTTCGGTATGGCGGCGATAGCCGTAAATGGATCAGGAACCTACGGAATGTAGGCGAAGCATGAGCTGTACAGTTCGTCGTTATCGAATCATTTAATACCGAAGCGACACGTACAGAATGTCAGAAAAGTGTTCTTTCCTTTCTGTACAGTCTGTAGTGCTACCGCACGAAGTAGATTCAAAATGCTCTAAGGCTTGATACCCTTAATGCTGAAGAAATGAGACAGCCTTTAAGCAGTTCAATCGATAAAATCAGTATAGAATGGATGCCGTCTAAAAATTGTTAGTCAGACAAAACTCGATATTCAAGAACGAATGTTCCTATAAACAAATCTAGGAAGGGGCGATTTTTACTCTTCATGTCCGTGGGAAAATGAAATGTCATGGATTCTTCATGCCGGAACACATAAAAATGTTGAAGGATGCTGGCCAGAAGCATTTCTAAACCTCAATTGGACCAAACACTAATTAAAGTCTTTGAACGGCTGTTATCAGGAAGCCCGAGGTAAAAACACTTTTAAACAATACCACATGAAAAGATGGTTTCCTTACGTCAAGTCTCGCATCGAGTACATAATTAGATCCCTACGAAAAGAAAATCTTCATTCAAGATGAATTGGATGCGGAAATTACACTCAACTTTTTTCATATTGTTGACGTCAAGAACCATAGCAATTAACCTATGTGTAATCCGAGGCGAAAGTAAAAACCTACCTTTTCATAAAGAAAAAAATACTCTGGAGAATATCTCATCCCCAGAGTATTTTTACACTTACCAACTATACCTTTTATTTAACGGCCTCTTTTAATTCCTTACCTGGTTTAAAGGCAGGAACTTTGGAAGCTGCAATTTGTATTTCTTCTCCTGTTTGTGGGTTTCTACCCGTTCGAGCTGCTCGCTCGCGCACTTCAAATGTGCCAAATCCAACTAGTTGGATTTTTTCCTCTTTAGCGAGTGTATTTGAGATCGTTTCAAACAATGCATCGACTGCTTTTTTCGCGTCTCCCTTTGTTAGTTCAGCTTGTGTTGCCACAGTATTTACTAAGTCTGTTTTGTTCATAGTCAAGCACCTTATCCTTTATTCTTATTTAATATGTAGAGATGACAACATAACATATTTTTTATATGTCTGTCACTTGGTAAGTTCGACGGAAGGAAGCAAAATTCCTGTAATGAACTAAGAATAGCTCCTTGGCGAAAGTCGGTAATCAGTATTATGTAAACAGTCGGTTAATAATCTACTTTTAACTCATTCATTTTTTCATCGACTAATCCATTTTCACCGTTGTAGAAAGTATACTTTGTGTATGTACTACCAAACTTCTCCGGAGGAGTGTTTTCTACGAGAATAATCTGATTGTCTTTACTTAATTCAATCAATATTTTATAGAATTCCTCGTACACCATTGGATCATTAATCTTATCCTTTTCTTCCACACCCTTTGAAGCCAGTTCTTTCGACTGACTTTCAACTTGGTTCATTGGCGTTTGTTGATCCTCTTTTTTTAGAGTACCTACATATTTACTTAGAGAATCCAACAACAAGATGCCGGGGTGGCCTGTTGCATATCCTTTTGTTTTACTCTTTAAAATTGCTCCTAAATATGATAGCTGCATGGATTCTAATAATCCGCCACTTTCATGTGCATAAACACTGGCCCCATTATAGAATGGAATGAACTGTTCCTGATGAATATAGGTCTCACCAGTGGTATTGTACTTTAATCTTTCCATAAAAGCCTTGTACTCGGAATCTAAGAAGTGGAAAATCCCCTTTTTATCCGCATCACTCATCTGCAACGCGGCTATCTCATCCTTTAGTCGTGTTTCAGCGGATTTTAAATCTTCAATATGCTTGTTCTTTTCATCAACTTTATGATGAATTCTTAATCCCTCTTTTACCATTTCATGATTTTTAATCAACTTATTTATAATACTATTTATGCTATCAATTTGAGAAAGAAAAGGGACATCCGTTTCTTTAGCAAACTCTGAGAGGGCTTCATTAAAAATGACTTGTTTTCTTGATAACCTAGCTATTTGTTTATCGCATTCTTCAACCTTACCCATTTCATGTTCAATCAAAGCAGTTACCAAGTTTATTTTATTGGTGATTTCCTTTTTTACTTTAAAAAGCGTTTGTTCGGTATTTGCGCTTTGATGTACCTGTCCATGCGTATGATTTAACACTTTGGAGCTACAAAGTGGACATTCAATGCTTTGATCAGGGATGACTAACTTATAGTTTAGTTCTAAAGTTTCCTCTACCTCTTGTTGTTCAACCTTATACTCTTTTAATAAAAGCCTTTTAGAACTAATCGAAAGCTGCAAATGCCTTTTTTCACGCTGATAATCAAACACTTCGTTAGAAATACTCTCTAAATCCTTTTTTATCTTGATGTACATCTTATTTTCATTGTTTTCGTTACTATTCAATTTACTATTTTGTATAACAGTATCCTTCGCTACTTTTTGACTCTCTATACTATTTTTGAATTTATCTAATTTCGTTTGTAAGACAATACGATCTTCAGCATCTTTATCTTTCAGATAAGAATTTAACCCAGATATTTCCTTGCGAGTTTCTTCAATATCATTCTGTACCTTTACCAGCTGTTCGTTTAATGTATCCTTATCAACATCTACTAAATTGAACATCATTTTGAACGCATGCGGATTCTTATTACTTTTAAACGTACTCTTTTTCTCCAAAAAGTCACCTGTTCCCAGTTCGTGTTGATGAATATACACATATCTGAAAATATCTCTAAAAGAGACTGTATCAAGTTCCTTCTCCTTACTATGCTTTTGATAGCGAATGATTTTATACTCGTTAATATTTAATTTTTGCATTAATACTTGCATTGCGTCTTTAATATATAACGTTTTGGGCGTATATTCATCCAGATTCTCAAAAGCACAAAAGTAAATACTGATTTTGCTCTGATTCTCCTTCAATAATCGTTTTAAAGTCAAGATTTCATCATCGATTTTCACTTCAAGAAAAACCTGATCACAATAAGTATCTAACTCGGTTTGAACAGTTAAATCAATTTTACTCTTCTTACCCAGGCAGTAGTCTATTAAACTGAGAACTAACGATTTACCCGATGTCTTTTCCCCGCTTATGATCGTGAAATCCTCATTAAAATGGATGGTCCGTCTATATGACAGTCCTTGGACAACTAATTTTTGCAGAATCATTTGGCTCAATACTGCACCCCCTTTATAACTTTTAAGTTATCCATTGAAAAACTAACAGTATTGAAAGCACTTGTATAATTCTCTTGTAAAGTTGAGAAGAATTCTGAGTTTTGTTCAGAAAAAAATTGTCTACCTTTTGGCGTTAACTGTACTGTTATATCACCAAGCTTCTTAGAGATGTCACCCCGTACACTAACAAATTGTAGGTGTGACATAATTAGAAGAATATCATTAATCTTTGTTTGGAATCTAAAATACAAATTCGGCGATGGTGCAAATCCATTCTGCTTCTCCGTTCCTTCTGCAAACAAATTAATCAAATCAAAATTAACAAGGCTGTAATAAAACAAGATTTCCGATACTTTTCTGCGTTTATTACTTTGATTTGAAAAAGAAAACATCAAACAAAGCACCTTCATTAACTCCAATTTTTCATTATCAAATAATAGTTGAATTGATGGAGGGACTGAAAAGGGTCTATTCTCTTGAGTTTCCATTAAATCTCTCCTCTCCCCACCATATATCCTCATCTTCATTCTCAGCTAAAACATGGATTAAACCCCTATTTTCATCTTCATCTGACTTATTCTCTTTTAGAAGTAGAGCGTGTCTACCAAAGTTAAAATTCTCTAAACTCTCATGTACCACTGTTAAAAATCGTTCACTGTCCCCATACTTTTTATATGTGTCTACATATCTCTCTTTATATTTTATAAATACTTTTCCTAACATTACATCAATAATATCCACTGTCATACCGGCTTTTTGTAAGTTTCGAATATACTCTTCTGCTGCTACATAAAACGCCGAACTTAATTCAATTATTGACTTATCAATATTTTCCAACTCTAATTTTTTGTAGAACAAATTTCCTTCTACGTTCTTTTTAAAGTCCTTCAATCCCGCACCAACTACAATTGGAGAAGCTCCTTCTAAGCCCTTGGGTACCACTATCTCCTCTGTTACAGAAGCAGGTGTATGAATATATTGCAGGATTCTCCTTATTTCATTTACATGTGAAGAACCATCTTTTTTATACGGGATAGTAATTAGACCATAGTCCTCACGTAATTCCTTAATTCTACCTGAAGACGGATTGTCCAAAAGAATATAATGCATTCCATTTAGGTATTTTTTGTAGTCCTTTATTATGTCACTAACAAATTTATCATCAAAAGAGAAACCCATGAACAATAGATGTTTACTACTCGTAACAGCTTTTAATAGGTCTCCATATTTTTCATTATTATAGAGGTTTTCATAGCTGCTCCTACTAATAATGATTGAGCCTGAGTTTGCTGTATAACCATGAAGATGACAGATTCTCTTATCGTCAAACATATCTTGAGTGCTAAAATCTATATCTTTTAAAAGAATCGGAAGTTCATCGCACTTTATATTCTCATGCAAAAGATTTTCATAGTTTGTTGTAAGGTGAAGTTTAAAGTTCATCTTTGCTAAATCAGAGTAATTATGTTCACTTACATCTTCTAAATTCGTCCTGTGATCTCTGATTAATTGTACAATCATTCTTTGAATATCTTGATCAATTAATCCTGCATAATTCTTTATTTGATCAATCGCTCCCCAATAATCATTATTCTCAAGATGCCACTCGACTGCATCTGGTAATAAAGTACTTAGTTTACCGGTTGCGTATTTATGAGTGATATTTCTTATTAAATTTCCCCATGTTGGTATTTTGAATGGTACTGATAAACCCGCTCCAATAAAAGGTACTACTTTATTTTCATTATAAGCAGCTCTTAGTTGCTCTAAATTACCATCCATACAATCTATCTCCTCTTTCTATCCTGTTTACCTTCGACTATTTTCGAGCATATACGTTTGATTCAAAATTATTGAAGAATTATTTTGAATCTATTATATACATTCTATCAAATGGTACCATGGTCATCTAGAAACTTTTCATAATTTTCCATGTTTTCCACTCAGAATCAAAAAAGCCTATGCGTCATTGAGAAAAGGCTTACTTTTTTTTCGAGTTTCTTCTATTATATAGTGGTTTTTTTTAGTCTTTTTCATAATCCTTAACCAACTTATAAAAAGTCGTCTTTTTAACTCCTAATTCCGCCATGGCTTTAACAGCTGTCATCCCTCCTGCTTTCCATATATTATAGATTTCTTTAAACTCTTCCGTTACTTGAGCTTTTGGCCGGCCAAAGGGCACACCGTTTTGCAAAGCCACATCAATTCCTTCACGCTGCCGTTTTCGAATACGGTCCCGTTTCTCTTCCGCCATCCAGGAAAGGATTTGTAAAACAAGATCTGCGATGAAGGTCCCTAAACTATCCTTAAATTGAGTGGTGTCCAACAAAGGCATATCCATGACCACGATATCTGCTTGAATATTTTTCGTGATGTCATTCCACTGAAGGATATCTTCTCTGTTCCGGTCAAAATGACCTAGTGAATGAATGTATTATCCGAAAATAGAAGATCACTATTTAAAATGTGGCCTTTTGTTTTCTTTTAGCCCTAATAAGAGTACTCTTAGATATACCTGTCATGTTTTCTACTTGCTTATAGGAATTAGCTTCTAATAACTGTAATGCATGTTCAATTTGTTTCTTACTAAATTTATTAGGTCTGCCTTCTCTAAAATCCTCACGCTGTTTAGCAATAGCTTTCCCTTCTTGAGTACGCTCCACAATCATATCTCTTTCAAACTCTGCAAAAGCACTCATAACACTAAATATTAGTTTTCCTGTAGGTGTATTCTCTACTAGACCCATGTTCAAAATATGTACCTTAATACCTTTTTCAAACAATTCTTTTATTGTTTTAATTGCATCTACCGTTGATCTTGCAAAACGATCTAGCTTAGCAACAACTATTGTATCCCCTTCTTTTAGTAGAGAAAGTAATTCTTGAAATTGTGGACGCTCTGATTTAGTACCTGTGAACTTCTCTGAATAAATTTTTTCACATCCTTCTTTTTCTAATGCATGAAGCTGTGCTGCCAAGTCTTGGCTAATTGTACTTACCCTAGCATATCCATATTTCATGATGTAATTTCCCCTTTTTACACTTTATTTATGACCCTAAATTATGACACCTTGCAACACACTGATATTACTACACTATCAAAACGGGGTCAAATCTTTTAAGTTATGACACTTATCCAACAATAAAAAAGTTACTTTATGCTAAAGATGGCTTTTGAAACAAACAAGTTAAGAAGCAGAGGAGTATTTAAAATAATAAGGAGATAAATCCTTGAATTAAAATATGTATTACTAGCATAGTTGACTCATATATTTAAATGTTTAAGTTACCAACAAAGGAGCGAAGTCAGCATGAATCAACAAAGACCATCTTTAGTGAGTCACATTGATCCGTACGTATATCAAACACTTCAAGGAATTACTGGGGCTATGGTAGTCGTTCAAACAACGCAAGGGACAGTTTCTGGAAAGCTTAAAACGGTTATGCCTGATCATATTGTGGTCGAATCAGGTGAATCTCCTTTCTTTATTCGCACTCAACAAATTGTTTGGGTTATTCCAAAAGGATAAGGGGGCAATACGATGTTTAAGCGAGAAAACCGATTGGTAATTGACCTGCCAATTCCAGAGCATGGAGATCCGAATGCAGCAGCAGCCGTTCAGGAGCTTTTAGGTGGAAAGTTTGGAGAAATGTCGACGTTAAATAATTATATGTTCCAATCCTTTAACTTCCGCCAAAAGGATAAGCTTAAGCCATTTTATGACCTTGTGGCTAGCATTACTGCGGAGGAATTTGGACACGTTGAGCTTGTTTCCAATACAATCAATCTTTTATCAAGAGGAAATACCTTTTACACTGGAGACCCAGACGTTACACCTTTACGTGAGGGGAAGGATAGTCGCAATACCTACCATTTTATTGCCACTGCACAAACCGCTTTAGCTGGGGATTCCATGGGTCGCGCCTGGACCGGAGACAATGTTTTTAATAGTGGAAACTTAGTGTTGGATTTACTTCATAATTTCTTCTTAGAGGTGGGAGCCCGTACACATAAAATGAGAGTGTATGAGATGACGGATCATGAGACCGCTCGTGAAATGATTGGGTATTTATTAGTTCGTGGAGGAACGCATGTTTTGGCCTATGCTAAGGCATTAGAGATTGCCACAGGTGTTGACGTAAAGAAAATGGTCCCAATACCGGATTTATCAAATACAAAATTCGACCATGCACGAAAATTTGAAGAACAGGGATTAGGAAACGTCTTATATACATGGAATGACGTCGGAGATTATGCTGATATTAAACAAATATGGAAGGGGATTAATCCAGAAAACGGCGACCGACTCATTGTTAAAGAGGGAACACCAAAAGGAGCACCTATTCCGAACCTAGACGATCTTCCCGAGCAATTTGCTCCTGGAATTGATCGAGATGATTATGCAAGAATTGCGAAACGATTGATGGAAAATCTCTGAAGAACAGGCTAGGACTATACGAACGAACTCCTTTGTTTCCAATAGTTTTTCTAATTTTTTTCAAAATCCAAGAAATCTATTAGATTCTCCTTAATAATTGTAAGTTATACAACCTTTATAGGAATTTTTTTATTTTCACCCAATAACAAAAGACCTCAAAAAAGAGGGATTTTGTTTTTTATCTGGGGATCTTTTTACTCTCTGTTTACAAGACCAGCACCAAATTCCTTGACGGTCAAGCGGAATGCCGAGTTACAGACTCCCGCCATCGGTGCTAGCACTACCGGATTCTTCATTCCTATATCGCCTATTTTTAACACATTGTGACCTCCTATAACATTCTTTCATTTATCCTCAGGTGGCTGAAGCTCCTCAATGGAAACATGAAGAGTTTCCGCCACTTCCAGTAAAAATGCCTCTAAAGGGTTGCGGTTCCCTCGTTCGACTTCTCCCAGCAAGGAAACGGAAACACCTATTTCAGGATGGTAATAAAGATAATATCGTCGGATTTATAAACATTAAAGAGTATTTAACGGCTATTATGATGAATAAAGATCGTAATAAGGAAGTCGAACTAAAGACATTTAAATTGATTCTGGTACTATCAAAGATCCATCAATGATAGTCGTATTGGGAACTTTCAGATGAATACCGTTCTTATTTAAGAAAACGAGTAAATCATCTTCTGCTAAAGTGGGATAGACATCTGATCCATAAAAACCATCCGGATCGGAGAATTTCCAATATACATAAATTAAATTAGTGTTACCGTCCGGAATGGAATAAGTTTGACCCTTGTAACTTATATTACAATCTTTCCAAGAGATATATCCTGCGGACGGGGAGTTGTTAAAAACTTGTACCACAAGTACATCCCCTTTCTCTATTTATTTAAAATAGGCTTTGTTAAAGATTAATGTTGATTTTTGAACAAATAAAAGAGACCACCTAATAATGAACTACACCTCCAATTGTTGTGTCTAACAATTGGGGTGCAGTTCACCTTAAGGAATCGACTTTTGTTACTTCTTCTTATAGAACTAACGCACCCGTTAGTTCATTAAGAAAAGCAATTCTTAATAAAAAATCTAGCCCTTTAACGGAATAAGGTCTGTGACTTATGGAATTATTTTTGAACAAGGTGGAGGTAACTAACGGCTTTCTTTTCACATGTTCTTATTATCTGAAATTGTTTGCACAATTTCTTTTTGCTCCAATAAGTTCATTCTCATAATTTCATTCTCCATAATCCCAATTGACACCATAAGCAGCAGCAGTGACGATCCGGCGTAACTTATAAAAGGCAGCGTTATCCCGGTAATAGGAAGAAGCCCGGTAGCGCCTCCGAGATTGATCACTACTTGAATGCCAATCATCGAGGAAATACCAATCAATAGCAAGAAGCTTCCAAAAGGGTCCTTGCATTTAGCCGATAGCATTAAGCCCCTCAATACAATAAACCCGAGAGTCCCCAGTACAAATAAAACACTCCTGCTATTAAAGTCACTGGAGATGAGGATTGAGCAGGCAATTTAAAGAGATTTCTGTTAAACTCCTTCAGTCTTATAATTGTAAATATACGTGGGTGGAAGGTCTTGTTTATCTTCATTATTTCCATAAAATGCATCTTAAATTTTTATATTGGTACTTTCCGCTTCAGGCAATCCTTCTTTTGAAGCCCTGACTTTATTATCCTCTAACTTGGCATTTAATTTAATGTTAGCCAGGACTGCCTCTTCATTAAATAAGTTCTTTTCATTCATAAAACAAACCCTCTTCCTAGCAAAATTAGATGATAAATATAAAAACATGAGAATCATCTTTATTATTTTACAAAAGTCGAATGGCAATATACATTTTATAGACTTCATAATCTGGCTTGAACTTTTTACTAATAATTAACCGAATTTCGGAAAATACTAGGGATGTATTTAATATTGTTTATACCAAACCAGGAGGAACTGAAGATGACAAAATTCAGATTCGTTGTTTTATTACTATTAATTCTTACATCGATTGGGATAACATCAGCTTGCGGCAAAGGAAATAACAATGCTGGAGATCAAAAGAATGAAAATGGCGGCGGAGCTGCAGGTAATTTGGAAGGAAATATTAAGGTGGATGGTTCATCCACTGTTTACCCAATTATGGAAGCTGTTGTAGAAGATTATGGATCTAAGCAGCCAGGAGTAAAAGTATCCGTCGGTTCATCAGGAACAGGAGGCGGTTTTGAAGCATTTGGAGCAGGAGAAACACAATTAAGCAATGCTTCGCGTCCAATTGAAAAAGAAGAACAGGCCAATCTCAAAAAGAATGGCATTAACTACACCGAATTTCGCTTAGCATTTGATGGAATCTCGGTAGTTGTCAATAAAGACAACGATTGGGTAGATTATCTAACAGTTGATGAATTAAGTAAAATGTGGCTCGAAAGTGGGACTGTTAAAAAATGGTCTGATATACGCAAGGGATGGCCGGATAAGGAAATTAAATTCTATTCTCCGGGAACTGACTCAGGTACATTTGATTATTTCGATGAAGTTATCCTTAAAAAGAAACCTTTAGTAGAGGGAGCTACTCTTTCTGAGGACGATAACATTCTCGTTCAAGGGGTTAAAGGGGATAAAAATGCTATCGGATATTTTGGTTTCGCCTATTATCTAGAAAATAAAGACGATCTCAAAGTGGTTCCAATCGATGCGGGAAAAGGTCCTGTTACACCCTCACATGAAACAATAAAATCAGGTGAATATTCGCCTTTATCTCGTCCGTTGTTTGTATACGCTAGTAACTCTGCAGTAACAAAACAAAAAGAAGTTTACGACTTTCTCCAATATACTCTTGAAAATGTTGGTAGATTATCTGAAGATGTAGGCTATGTGGGTTTGCCACAAGAAGAATACAAAAAGGATATAGATAAATTAAAAGCGTTAAAGTAGTACTAGAGTGAGAAGTGTTAAAGCACTTCTCACCTGCCTTATTTCAGTTAATAAAAGATTAAACGATCTCATCGTTACAAGGAGAGTTATTAGTGTGGCAGATGGAACTTTAAATAATCATTCAATACAGGAATTAATCTCAAAAAAATTCAATAAGAAACGTACAGGCTTTTCAATTGAGAGGCTTATTCCAATCCTTCTCTTTTTGACTGCTTTAATATCTGTTCTAACGACAATTGGAATTGTGCTGACTCTCATTTTTGAAACCATTACTTTCTTTACTCGTGTCTCAATATTAGAATTCCTTACTGCGAAAAAATGGTATCCGTTTTCAGAGACTCATGGATCCTATGGAATCATGCCTTTAGTAACGGGTACTTTAAAAGTAACTGGAATTGCCATCTTAGTTGCCGTTCCAATCGGGATTGCGTCTGCCGTTTATTTAAGTGAATATGCAACCGAAAACACGCGGAAAATCATTAAACCGATTTTGGAAGTATTAGCTGGAATCCCAACCATTGTATATGGATATTTCGCATTAACCTTTGTAACTCCGATTCTCCGAAGCATTATACCTGGCCTGGAAATCTTTAATGCGTTAAGTCCAGGTATTGTGATAGGCATAATGATTATTCCAATGATCGCTTCTCTCTCCGAGGATGCAATGTCTTCAGTGCCTAATTCCATTAGAGAAGGGGCTCTTGGTTTAGGGTCTACAAAATTTGAAGTGGCTGTTAAAGTAGTACTGCCTTCCGCTCTATCTGGGATTATAGCTTCTATTGTATTAGCAGTCTCCCGTGCTATAGGGGAAACCATGATCGTTACTGTTGCAGGTGGTTCTACCCCGACCCAAACATGGGATGTTACAAGATCCATCCAAACAATGACGGCATATATTGTGCAAGTGAGCCAGGGGGATGTAGGTTATGGGACAACTGTTTATTACAGTATATACGCGGTCGGAATGACTCTGTTTCTCTTTACTCTGATCATGAATTTTATCGCACAGTTTGTGTCCAGACGCTTTAGGGAGGAGTATTAAAATGAAATTGATCGACCATAGCAAAGTGTTAATCCATATGAAGCCCCGATTATCTTTTAATATCTTTTTTCGGTTATTATTTTTATTGGCGACTCTATTCGGATTAATAGTATTAGGAATTCTTCTGTACCGTATTATTTCTCAGGGTCTTCCTTATTTTGACCTCCAATTTTTACAAAACCTACCTTCTCGAAATCCTGAACAGGCCGGAGTGTATACAGCTTTTATCGGTTCAATCTGGCTAATGGCCGTCGTCGCTCCGGTTTCTTTATTTTTAGGGGTAGGGACGGCTATTTTTTTAGAGGAGTATGCAAAGAAAAATGCTATTACGACTTTTATTCAAATCAACATATCAAATCTAGCAGGAGTTCCATCCATAGTTTTCGGGCTTCTTGGCCTGACAGTGTTTGTTCGTGCGTTAGCTTTAGGAAGCAGTGTATTAGCGGCTGGTTTGACAATGAGTCTGCTAGTATTGCCAGTAATCATTGTTGCTTCTCAGGAAGCTATACGTTCTGTACCCAAAGAGTTACGCCATGCCTCCTATGGCTTAGGAGCAACTAAATGGCAGACTATCCTTCGTGTCGTTCTTCCGGCAGCAATACCAGGAATCTTAACTGGCGGCATTTTAGCCCTATCAAGAGCTATTGGTGAGACAGCTCCACTTGTTGTACTTGGTCTGCCCCTTTTTCTGGCCTTTTTGCCAAGATCAGTCTTCGATACCTTTACTGTTTTGCCCATGCAGATATTCAACTGGACGAGCCGCCCACAGGAAGAGTTTCAGGCATTAGCTGCTGCAGGTATTATGGTTTTATTAATTTTACTGCTTCTTTTAAATACTATTGCTGTTCTGATCCGAAATAGATATCAAAGACGATATTGAGGGAAAACCTTTATAGGAGGGTTTAGCTATGAGTGAAACGCAAACTCAAAAGAGTGTAAAGGAAAGTAATAATACTAAATTGGTCTATAAAACGAATGAACTGAACTTATGGTACGGAGAAAATCACGCTTTAAAGGATATTCAGTTAAATGTAGTGGAAAATGAAGTAACAGCCATAATCGGCCCTTCTGGATGTGGAAAATCAACGTATATAAAAACGCTAAATCGAATGATTGAACTTATACCAGGCGTTAAAGTAACCGGAGAGATCTCATATCGTGGAAGAAATATTTTAGATAAATCTTATCCTGTGGAGGAGTTGCGGACTAAGGTTGGTATGGTATTCCAAAAGCCTAACCCCTTCCCAAAGTCAATTTATGAAAATGTAGTATATGGACCAAGAATTCATGGTATCCGTGATAAAAAAATACTTGATCAAGTCGTTGAAAAAAGCCTTAGAGGGGCAGCTATCTGGGATGAAGTAAAAGACCGATTACATACAAATGCCTATGGATTGTCCGGTGGGCAACAACAGAGACTGTGCATTGCCCGCTGCATGGCTATCGAACCAGATGTGATACTTATGGACGAGCCGACCTCAGCCCTTGATCCAATTTCAACTCTAAAAGTTGAAGAATTGCTTCAGGAGTTAAAAAAGAATTTCAGTATTATAATTGTTACTCACAACATGCAGCAGGCTGCCCGCATTTCGGATAAGACAGCCTTCTTTCTCAATGGTGAAGTCATTGAATTTTCAGAAACAAGTAAGATTTTCTCTAACCCCTCTGACAAAAGAACAGAGGACTATATCACTGGTCGTTTTGGATAAACAGCTTCGATTATCGATTAACCATTGAGAAAGGATGTTTTCAGTATGCCAATCCGTGAAAAATTTGAAGTGGATCTAAAGGAGCTGCAAAGAAAACTTAAGGAGCTTGGAACATTTACTCATGACTCATTGATTAGATCATTAAAGGCTTTGGAAACAAAAGACATAAATTTAGCTCTGGAAGTTATGGAAGAAGATACAAAAGCAAACATCTTGGAAGAGGAAATCAATGATTTTGCTATCTGGCTCATCGCAAAACAGCAGCCGGTCTCAATTGATCTCCGCCGAATCATTGGTGTTATCAAAATAGCTACTGACGTCGAGAGAATTGCTGATTTTTCCGTTAATATAGCAAAGTCAACAATTCGAATTGGAAAAGAAGGGAAAATTGGACCCGTCGAAAGCATAAGGAAAATGCATCAGTTAACATTAGAAATGTTGGAACTCTCCTTGGCCGCCTTTATCGAAGAAGATGTAGAAAAAGCGAAAAAAGTAGCCAGTATGGATGATCAAGTGGATGAACTCTATGGACAAACCATTCTGCATTACCTTGAAAATCATGAAGGCACACCAGAATCTTTATCTGAAACCACACAATTGTCATTTGTATGCCGTTATCTAGAAAGAGCAGCTGACCATTGTACAAATATAGCGGAAAGTGCGTATTATCTAGTGAAAGGAAGACGTTATGATTTAAATAGCTAACGAAAATGACCGCAAACGCATTATTGCCTTGCGGTTTTAATTTTAATAAAAGACTCATTTTGTGGTGTCAAAGTAATTACCAAAACGCTGTGTTGCCTTAAATTAATGACACGTTCCCTCCACAACGGTCATTAATTAAGTTTTTATCTGTACATGCGATCCGATGTGCTACTCTTATCCCCATTAATTAAAGTCATCAACAATTAAACTAAATTGTCAAAAGACCAAATCCTTGTTCTTTTTCTCCAACCAACAAAAAAGGCTGCCGAAGCAACAATGTCTAATTAAACTAACGCACCCGTTAGTAAAAGAAGAAACTATACAGTACTCAACTATATTTAGCCATTGACCATCAGGACCAATGGTTATATGAGGAACCATATTCAATTCAAACAATTTGTAAAGGTCTTTCCTATTCTTCTTAGTTATTTTTCCCAATAGTTCTGATACATCAGTCTCGGAAAAAATTAGATAGTCCATTGTAGTGGAACGTAAATAAAATTCGTAAACATATCGTTTCTGGCTATCTTTAACATAGCCGAGATAACCGATTTCCCTTGGGAAAGAACGTGTTAAGGGGAATTTATCAACTTCAATAAATATATTTGAAAGTTCATTTAATAGGTCTTGTTCATATTCAGGAATAATCGCATAGATATAACAATCGTATATGTAAAAGCTATTGATTATGCTAACAAACTCTTGTTCATCAATTTCTTCATCGAGTAATATTTCCTGTTTTTTCGGATTGCTTCTCAAAGCAAAATCACCCTTTTTTTATGATTATACAACTGACTAGAGATGTCTCTCTCTTCAAGTAACCTGCCCATTAGCCACCCATGAATCGCTGCTACCGCAGCAGCCAACTTTGTTCAACTATCGCACCCGATAGTTTAAGTACATTTCTTCACAAACTTGTACCTTTACACTACATTTATTATAAAAATGCTGCCCCAACTGCGACCTAACCAAAAAGCTTACTGATTATTGCAACTAAATCATTTAAAGGAAAGCATCCATTGTTTAAATTTACTTCTTTCAAACCCTTTTACCAATAAAAAGAACTGCAGATACATGCAGTTCTATCAGAAAAAATTGTTATGTTTTAAATTTACATATAAATCGATTTAGCGTTTTTTACTTTTTGAGTAAGTTTAAATGATTTTTAATACTTAATAATTGTTCTTCCTAAATGGTGACCGTTCTTAACTGCTTCAATCGTTTTAGGTAATTCTGTAAGTGAAATCTCACTTATAAGAGTAGTTTGAGAAATGTTCCATTCATTCGCTAGTTTCTCCCAAATATAACCACGGTTATTAATTGGTACATTTACAGAATCAATTCCCAAAAGGTTAATCCCTCTGAGTATAAACGGTAATATTGTTGATGTTAGTTTTATACCACCTGCATTCCCACACATACTCATACTTCCACCATAAGAAATTTGAGGAATTAATACAGAAGCAACTTCCCCACCAACAGTATCTAGGACATAGTCAAAATTTTGTTTATTTAATGGTTTATTTTGCTCTCCTAACTCATTAACAAAAAGCACATTGGTTGCTCCTAAAGATTTTGCTACCTCTGCTTGGTGATCTTTTCGAACTAAAGCAGAAATATTTTTGTAACCAATTTTAGATAAAATTTGTAATGAAATACTACCTACTCCACCAGTTGAACCAGTAACTAGTATCCTAGGATTGTTATTTATATTCATGCCTTTCTTCTCTAAAGCTATGATGGAGAGTGCAGCCGTAAATCCTGCTGTCCCAAAAACCATAACATCTTTCAAGGTTAAATTGAATGGCAAAGGAACAATCCAATCTGCAGAGACTCTAGCATATTCTGCAAACCCTCCTGTATGGCTCATCCCCATTGCAAAACCTGTAACAACAACTTTCTGTCCCTCTTTGTAACGATTATCTGTAGTATGAACAATGGTTCCACTTAAATCAATTCCGGGGATCATTGGATAATTTCGAATAACTCCACCATTTTTTTGAACAGCCAACATATCCTTATAGTTTATTGAAGAATATGCCACCTTTATTAAAACCTCGCCATCAGAAAGACTGTCAAGATTAACATCTTCCAAATCATAAATTACTTGATCCTGTCTTTCTTGTACAATAATTGCCTTGAATGTATTCATAATTACCCACTCCTTTTTTCGCTACAAAACATTTTTGCAACAAAAATATTTCATTACAAAATCTAACATGATATTATTGTTACTGTCAATATGGAGGAGATACTATGGAATTAAAAAATTGTATGAACTTTTTACTAAGTGTTAGTCAGAATAAAGTCTTCAAATATTTTAGCAAGCTTTTAGAGGAATTTGGAGTAACACCAGCTCAATATGGTGTGTTGAATTGTTTGTGGAGAGAAGGACAATTATCTCCTAAACAAATTGGAGAAATGGTATATTTAGAAGCCCCTACTGTCTCTGGGATATTAGATAAAATGCAAAAAGCCGAATTAATAGAACGTTCGGTAGATCCAAAAAATCGTAGAAATGTTTTAGTGATAGCTACTCAAAAATCTAACAAAATTAGAGATGAAGTTGAAGCTGCAACAATTAAGTTGAATAATAAGGTTCTTCAAAACTTGTCAGATAACGATAAAGAAGTGCTAAAAAAAGCATTAGAAACAATAATAAAGTCTGATTTATAATTATAAAATCTATTTTCTCTTAACCTATGTTTGGAACAGTACTTTGATGGCGTGTAAAATTATGGACTATCTCTAACTATATTTAGCTTAGAAAAAACAAATTAAAGTAGACCCCCGTCATAATCTGTTGATGGGGGTGACCAAATTGAAAATTTTAAATTGGTAGATTTTATAGAATAAATCCTTCGTTTGAAGCTACCCTCTTTTAAACTAACCTGCCCCTTCGTATTATAAAGGTCAGCCAGTTATTTCTGGTTGAACAATTTTTATATGGTTTTATTATAACGGTAGCCGGGGTAGAACGTACCTGCCCGTGGGGCTTATACAATCCTAGTTAACATAATACGGATTATCAGCAATTAAAAAAACTTGGATTTGAAGTCTTCCTAAAATAAAGTCAAATTCATATATAATTTGATTGGAATTGCTTCATGAATCTCAAGATAAAAACTAAAATACAAGTTATGTTTCTATCGAATTATTTTCACACCAGAACCTAATACGTTGAAAAGGAGCGAGCTGTTGCCAGCTCCTTTTTCTATTTCTTCTTATGTGTACAGAACCGAAGTTTTATCACCCCAACGGCGAAAGTAGAATGTTCGATTAAATGCCGATGGAAATGTATTTCACTTCCAAAAACTCCTCAATACCATAATGGCCGCCTTCACGTCCTAGTCCGCTTTCTTTAAATCCACCAAATGGTGCCTGTGCAACAGACGGAGTGCCGTCATTTACACCAATGATCCCGTATTCCAAGTCCTCACTTACACGAAACGCACGTCCAAGGTTTTCAGTAAATACATACGCTGCTAATCCGTAAGGAGAATTGTTCGCACGCTCAATCGCTTCTTCTTCCGTTTTAAAGGTCGTAATCGGCGCGACTGGTCCGAACGTTTCTTCTTTCATACAAACCATTTCATCTGTTACACCGCTTAAGACTGTTGGTTTAAAGTAATAGCCGTTCGTTTCTCGAAGCGCATTGCCACCGGCCAATATTTTTGCGCCTTTATCGACTGCATCAGAGATATGGCTTTGTACTTTTTCTACTGCTTTGTCGTTAATGAGCGGACCGATGTCAGTCCCTTCTTCTAAACCGCTGCCTACTTTTAATTCCGAAACAGCTTTCACGAACTCTTGTGTAAATGTTTCGGCGATCCCTTCTTGCACATAAATGCGATTTGTACAAATACATGTTTGACCGGCATTACGGAATTTTGATTCAATAACACCTTCCACCGCTTTTTCGACATCGGCATCGTCCATCACAATGAACGGTGCGTGACCGCCCAATTCAAGCGAGACCTTTTTCACGGTGTCCGCTGCGCGTCTCATTAAATATTTGCCGACTTCCGTTGAACCCGTAAACGTAATTTTCTTTACACGGGTATCGTCTAGCCAAACGTTTCCGATTTCTTTCGGGTCTCCTGTAACGACATTGACAACCCCTTTTGGGATGCCTGCTTCTTGCGCGAATTTTGCTAAAAGCAACGCAGTTAACGGAGTAGACTCAGCTGGCTTAACAACGACCGTACAACCTGCTGCTAATGCCGGGGCTACTTTTCTTGTAATCATCGCCGCCGGGAAGTTCCAAGGCGTAATCGCTGCGACAACACCAACCGGATGCTTTTGAACGAGAAGGCGTTTATCAGAATGCGCAGCCGGAATCGTTTCTCCATATACACGCTTTCCTTCCTCTGCATACCATGTTAAAAAACTGTTGGCATACTGCACTTCACCAAGCGCTTCTTTTAATGGTTTTCCTTGCTCCATGGTCATCGTTTTCGCAATTTCCTCTTTGTTTTGATTGATGAGAGTAAACCACCTTTTTAAGTATTCACTACGTTCATAGGCCGTCGTTTTCGACCACGTACAAAACGCCTTATGTGCCGCATCTACTGCCGTTTTTGCTTCCTCTCTCCCGCCGTTTGGCACGGTCGCAATGATTTTTTTTGTGGCAGGATTATCTACTTCTAATACGTTATGAGTATTAACCCATTCGCCGTTTATGTACATACTGTAATGTTGCATTGAGCTTCCTCTCCTTTTTCGTTTCAAATAAATGCTCGCAATCTTCTCCTTGAAAGAAGGTTCTTCTGTAAATCAGGACACATAATAAAATTCCAACCGTAAATGCCCATATTGCGCCTTTTACAGCAAGGACAGAAAAAATAACAGGAGAGACTTTTCGTCTCTCCTGTATGATGTCATGATTCGTTTGAAACAGACTTTGTGATGGCCTCTTTATTTTTATTTTTTATACTAAAGTATTTTCTTTGGTTAAGATATCTTGAAGAACTTCTTCCAAGTATTTAACAAATACTTCGTGGTTTTCACTCATTGGGAAATGACCAATACCTTTCATTTCTACAAACTTGGCTCCTGGTATTTGTTCAGACGTACGTTTAGAGTCTTCAGGTGTTGAAAGATAGTCATATTCTCCTGTCAGCATATATACTGGACATTTATTCGTGTCAATTTGATGGAGCTTTCCACGTAAATCATGATCTACACTATAAAAATATAGGTCTCCTTTAAATACACCTGGAGCCCCTTGGCTATAGTACCACGATGTTAAACGACGATCTTTTTCTGGGCTTTGTGGAGCCATGAGTCCCCAGACTCCTGATCCACAAACTTCTCCACCGTGAGTATGGGGATGATTCCACCATTCCTGATAAAATCCAGGTGTATGGTCGGATCCCTCAACAGGTATGGTGGCTCGGAAGTACTCAGGATACTCAAGTGCCAACTGAAGCGCAGCATGTCCGCCAAAAGAGCTTCCCATAAAAATGGGATTTTCTAACTCCAAAGCCTCACAGAAATTAAGAACAAATTGAAGATAAAAATCTGTTGTAAGCTTGTATTCTTCTTTCCACCATTCCACACCATGAGGGGGATCTGATTTACCGTGTCTTGGTAAATCATAAGCTATCACCCTAAAATTCTGTGTAATGTTTGAATCTTCAAGTAAGTCTCGCCATTGTCTGCTGTCAGCCCCAGCTGTATGCTGACAAACTAATGGGATACCTTGTCCATTTTCCTCAAAATAAACCTTGTGCTCAATGCCATCTACTTCAACATAAACATATTGACCTTTAACAGAAGAAAATTTACCCATCATATTACACTCCTTTAACTAACTTGTTTTTTACTTCTCGAGTAACATCCAGGAAACGGATCATGTACCTCAAATTGGCATACAGTTCCTTAAGATTTCCTTCCAACTGCAAATTCCCTTGAAAGACTGCTGCGAATAATTCATGGAACATTGGAGGTGGTATTGGCTGAGTGAATTTTTCCCAAGCTTCTAAACTACCTCTAATCGCAAAACTCCATCCGTCTAACGCTCCCTTTTCAAAGAAGTTAGTCAGTTTACCTTGCTTAATTTGGACTATGTATTCCTTTGCACCGATTTGCAAGAGTAAGTCTGTAACACAATATTTACCTATTACATTTAACTCTTGATCTGTGTTTACGGCTTCTTGGAAATTTTCCATCCATTCTTTTGATCCTACTTGCATATTTTATTAGCCTCCCTTTACTTGTTTTATTGGGACATGGTCCTCAACTTGATATATTGCAAGAACCGTGCCAATTAATTAGACGTTTAAAATAAAGTGAAAATGGAGTCTGCAATGGGGCTTTTACTTTATGAGCTTGATGATTCCCATTTTAAAAATGTACATTTGACCGGTCTGTGTTCGGACAGACGAACAGTTATATATACTTTATTCGACGTTATATTTTTGAATTTTCCGATAAAGAGCACTGCGGGAGATACCCATTTCCCTCGCAGCTTGGGCACGATTACCGTTGGCTTTATTGAGAATGATAGAGAGATATTCACGTTCACTTATTTTATCTATTGATTGATCCAATCCTAAAAACTCATGTGCATGAAATGAATCGAAGTGATCTTCATCATGTAGATAAACAATTCGCTCAATTACGTTCCTCATCTCTCTTAAATTCCCTGGCCATGTATGTTGTTCGAATATATTCATTACTTCTGGAGTGAAAGAGATTGTTTTTCGTTGTGCTTTTTCACAAGCTTCACCTAACATTGTATTCAAGATGCTTTCCACGTCTTCAATTCGTTCTCTTAAAGAAGGGATTTTTATATTAAAAACGTTTAACCGATAATAGAGATCCTCTCGAAATTCTCCTTTTTCAATTAGTTCTTTAATATTTTTATTTGTCGCAGCTAAAAAACGTACATCAACTGGAATCGGTGTAGTACCTCCTACTCTTACCACTTGTTTTTCTTCTAAAGTTCTAAGAAGAGTAGCCTGTAAATCAAGTGGTAAATCTGCTATTTCGTCTAAGAATATGGTTCCTTTGTCCGACGCTTCAATTTTCCCTTGACTCCCTTTATGTTTTGCACCTGTAAAGGCTCCGCCTTCATAACCAAACAACTCTGTAGTAATTAGTTCTCGAGGCAAGGCTGCACAATTAATCGCAGTGTAAGGTTGGTCCCTTCTTTCGCTTTGCTTGTGAATAAAGCGAGCCATAAAGTCTTTCCCGACTCCACTTTCCCCCTGTATAAGAATACTTGCATCACTTCTTGAAACCTTTATAGCTGTTTGTATGGTCTTCTGGAAAGCTGTATTTTTAGTGTAAAAGGCAAAGTAATCTTGATTGATTTTACCTTTTGGTAGGGTTTCCTTAGTTTGGGAATGTATAAATAGGACGTTGGCTAATGGTTTACCTCGCTTCACTATTTCTTCTGAATTGATGAAAAACTTCTTCTCATTCACTTCAATTTCGGTTGAAACTGAACCTTTTTCAACGCCACTCAATATCATTTTTTTACTTGATTCCGAATGACCGTTGTTTTCTTCCCACAACTTTAAAAAGTCATGAGCAGGCTTGTTTTTGTATAACTCTATACCTTGTTTATCAAACGATATAATACCTGTGTTGGAGTTGAACTTATGAACGTATTCAGTTAATACGTGTGATAAAACTTGCTCTTTGATTTCTGCTTTATGAAATCGGTATCTTTCACTAATAGCATGAGCACCAGCAAATGCCAGTGTATATAACTCTCTCAAATCATTATTAGGACCCATACGGCAAACGTCAAAGGCCCCTATGTATTCTCCATCAACAAAAATAGGACACGCAGAACAATCCCAAACGCGAAGGGCTAAACAGTAATGCTCATTCCCTGAAGTAGCCATGGCAGTGCGTGTTCTAAGCGCAATTGATAGCCCTGTTGAACCAACGTTTTCTTCCATCCATCGTGCACCTACAGACATTCCACACTGGTCGGCTATTTTTTGAGATTTGTGATCAGCCATCATTTCCACTAAGTATCCTTCTGCATCTGCAAGTAAAAGAAGGTATCCTCCTCCTTTTAAGCGCTTACAAAAATCCTTCATAACTGGCAACGCAGCATTAATCAGGTCGAGGTTTTTCTGTCGTCTTCCTACAAGATCACTTTGTGGAATATGAGAAAAAACATTTTCCCTCTCATGAGAAACACCCATCTGTTTACACCTATTCCACGATTCCAAAACTTCTTTTCGTACGTTGATGTCGGTGTTCCCATCAAGAACAAACTGCCTCCATTGCTCGTCAGCCATAATAAATGTTCCCCTCCTCAAAACTGAATTTCGTTGATATCCATTCATACATGAATATCCCTGGTGTTTATCAAACTTATTCATCATTATCTTCTTTACATCATTGATAGTACTTTCATTAAACATTTTAACATATCTGAATTTGTCGATATATTTGAGGGGTTAAGCTGAATTTTTCAACACAATGGCGAGAAATTCAGTCTAATTTTCTTATATGTCTTGCCGAATAAACTCGGCGAGTTGAAGGATGTTTTCTTCGTTTCTTTTATAATATGTCCACTTTCCAATACGGGTGGAACTTACAAGTCCAGCTTTCTGTAAAATGGAAAGATATTGAGAGACCGTTGATTGTGTAATATTTAATTTTTGGTGAAACTGGCTTACACATACCCCTATATCTCGAAAATCACCCACTTCCTGAAGGGAAAAATGTTTTTCCGGTTCTCTTAGCCATTCTAGCATTTTAAGCCTTGTTTCATTTGATAATGCTTTGAAAATTTCAATAGGTTTCATGATTCTTATTATATCTATTATTTACGATATGTAAAATCATTTATTATCTTGTAGGTTCTCGTTTAAAAACATTCATTAGAAACATAAGACTATGCATTTCTTTTAAATATAGAGATAAAGGAGAGAACATATTAGTTATGTATAATATGTGCTCTCCTTTTTATTAAATTAAAGCGCCCTATTGCGGAACAAGAAAAACGTATTTCTTATTCTGCCTATTTAACATAACGTCACATTACAGGAGGTAGAGACTAAACACTCGTTACATTATTCAGGTGTGAAACATCACCCTCCGATAATAAGTGATGCATCCCATCTTTTATTTCTAAGATTGTAAGGCTTGTGTCATGTATAAATGGTGGTGCCCATAAATCTTTAATCGATTTTCCTTTCACATACATGAGTAAAGATTTTAGAATAACAGAATGAGTGACAACTAAAATATTTCCGGACTTTGGTTCGACAATGTCTATTGTCTCATTAGCCCAAACGGGCCATGTGCTTTCATCATGAATATCTTTCATTTTACTCTCCCTCATGATTTTAATTTTTTCAGTTTCAGAAAAATCTTTGTACCTGCATTCTTTTACAAACCTGCCTCGATAAAAGAAAAAGCTGCCTTTTAAAGACAGCTCCGATCCTAAGCTAAAGCACCCGTTCGTTCATTAAGAAAAGCGATTCTTATTAAAGAATCGCGCCCTTTAACAGAAGACTCGATTTCAAGATATCATAAAAGACAATAATAATGCTCTTTCACTATTGTCTTTCGTTTGTTTAAGTACATTCCTTCACAATCTCTTCTAATTTAAAAAGGTTACACCGAAATGGCAAAACTTTAAAAATTTAAAAATCTTTTATCTACATCCATCCATTATCTTTACATTTTTTCTACATATTTTTGCTTTGTTGAAGAAGTTTAGATTCCCCTGTCTGTTCCCATTCTTCCACTGTCTCATATGCTTTTTCTGGAGAATATCCTTTTCCAACTAGAACCCCCATTAGAATAAATTCTTGAAGAATATGAGTAGCATTTATTCCTCTTTTAACATCCTCCAATCCTTCATTTACCAAAAATTCCGTATACCGTACCCATTCATCTGGAGTCTTACCAGAAATAACGGTATTTCCATTGCTATGACCGTTGCCTTGTTCCGCAGCCATCGCATCTGCTTTCATAAGATGAACAGTACCAAATGGGTGGTTAGGCGGAGCATATATGGTGTATAGTTTTAACGGAATATTACCAGTATTGGTTAGATTATGCCATGTTCCAGCAGGTATCATGATTGCCGAATCATCATATACATTTCTTACAAAGTTTAAATTATCTTTACTCTTGCCCATTTGAACAATCCCCTTGCCCTGTTCAATACGTAAGAATTGATCAACGTTAGGATGTATTTCCAAACCGATATCTTCGCCAATATTGAGGCACATCAAAGTAACTTGTAAATGTGTTCCTGTCCATAAAGCAGTACGATACGCATTGTTTTGTTTCGTCGCTTCATTAATATTAATGACAAATGGGTTAGCTCCAAAATCTTTTAACATTCCTCTACTATTTCCATTAGAAACACGATAGGAATCAAATGTATTTGCGTGAGTTGTCCCATTAGGATAAGTCCAGTAATTCGGGTTTCCACCATAATTATATGACGAGCTTTCATAATAAGGGTTTTGATGTAGATACCCATAAGGAGTATAATGCACTTTCCTCAATCCCTTCACAGATTTATGTATTATCATATGCTCCTATTTAGAAACGTCCTTTTAAAAATTTTAATAAGTTTTATTTTTATCCTAAAAATAAAAAGCCGAATACAAAATTCGGCTTTCAAAAAAATTAATTTTGTTGTTCAGACATTAATTGGGTTCTTAATTGCTGTACTACCTCTTCTGAAGCTGAAGCAGCTGGTTTATAGTGGCCCTTTTGAATGGCAAAACTATATAATGTTCGTTGACGGGACTCATCCTGATTTCTCATTTGAATCAATGTCTGTCTTAGTTCTGAATTATTCGTTTGGGCAATGATATGGGCATATCCTGTTAAGCTTGCATTTAAGCCAGCCAGATAATCATTGACCATTTCTTTATCTTGAAACATTTTAATCCTCCTTAATTTAAATATGACATTAAATCTTGTTGGGCTTGTTTTGCTGCTTGTGCATCTCTTTCAAAAATAGCTTTTAACTCTGGATCAGTACAACTTTGAGCATAAACTTCCAATTTTTTCGCTACGTTTCCATGTCCACCGATTAAACTTCGTAAGTGTTCAACTTCTAGTTCAGTTAAATTATGGTTCATTATTTATCCTCCTTTACTTTAATAAATTCTCCCTTTTTTAAAATTACATACATTACTTGACTCTTTCGTACAATAATTTCAACATAATGCATTAATTTTACTAAATCAACGTCTCGTTACTTTATTTCTTAGTCCATATATATCGAAAAAAAATAAGATGAGAACAAGTATAAGCAGAGATGAATTACAACACACTCACATTCAAATACGTCAGATTACCTTTTAATATATTATTTTGAAGTTCTATTCTCATTAACCTGCTTCTTTAGTTTAAGTACTTCTTCACAATATCCATTAGCGTTACTAAACAATCTGGCCCAATTGTTGAACAAAATTCAAACGCACTCTTGAACTCCCTCAGTTTAATACGATTTTCTCACAAATACTCGCTTATTCGCAGGATTTCATCACCATTGAATTTAAGTTCACGGTTAAATGGAGTGATTTCAGGACATGAAGATTTCGTGAAGGCATAGTGAAATAAAGGAGTTGTACAACACTCCACATTTTACCATATAATGTACATTCTCCACGCCGCCCCTGGAGGCTTTCCCTCCCATGTCTCAACGGGTCAATTGCCCTATCATTCCTTCGTCATGCCTATCCAAGGGGTGGAGGCCAGTTATGCTATCCTGATGGGTCGGTGCCCTTTTGTTCAAGAAATCTGGTACTCCGTACATATTTGAAATCCTACGAATAAGCCAACATTCGTAAAAAGAAAAAGTCTATGAAAATTAGTTTTTGAAGGTTCCCTTCGAGAACCCTATTAAAAAATCCCCCTTTAAAACTAAGCAACCAGTTCAGTTATAGGTTGAACTTTATCTGCACAATAAGACTCGTTTCTGCGCGCTATTCCAACAAATACCCTGGCTAGCTTACCTACCAATTTCATAATCGATTTCATTTTCTTCATTTTTTTCACCTTAACATTATGGGTGTGAATGGCTCGAAATTCCGTGTTATTCATCACAAGGCTCATGGTGGCTAAGTAAAGGAAACGCCTTAGCCTGGATCGCCCTATGACAATTTGGCCTTTCCACTTTCCAGAGCTTGCTTCAGCCAGATGCAACCCAGCGTGCCGAAGTAAAGAATTACCGTGTGAAAAACCACTTAGATCTCCTGCTTCACCTAATATTCCGGCTAAAGAAATTTCACTAATTCCCTTAATGGCAAGAAGCTTCTTGGCAAAAGGTATTTGTTTTAATACATCCTTAACCTCTTGTTCCACTCTTTCGAGTTGTAAGACTGCGAGGTCATACTCCTCTAATAATTGTTTCAAATGAAATTTATACGCTTCAAGTGCTTGTCTTGTGCCGACAGATTTCCTAGCTAACTGAAGAAGTAATTGAGCTTTCTTTAATCCAGGCTGCCTCTTCATTATTGATTTCCATCCTGAAACAACATCATGAGGTTTCAGGGAACGCAGTTCCATTGGAGATGGAAATAAACGAAGTGTGGTGATAGCCCCTTTACCAGTAATGTCTTTAAATACTTGCCTGAGTTCGGGAAAGACAATATCCACCCAACGGTTTAATTGATTAATAGTGCTAACGAGTCGTTTAACTACCACATCACGGTTAGACATAAGGACCCTAAGTATTTCAAATGATTCTGAAGTGTTCCTGACAAAGGCGTAGTAACCGTTCTTCACCATATCAGCGATAACCAGGGCATCTTTCTTATCACTTTTCGACTGAGTATTATCACGGTTTTCTTTATTCCTTTTTACTAAGTGAGGGTTTACCGTTACTACCTCAATTCCTTGTTTAAATAGCCATTTTGAAAGATTAATCCAGTAATGGCCTGTAGGTTCCATTCCCACAATGGTTACCTCCAGTTTATTTACTCTTTGAAGCTTATTAAACGCACAGTGAATGACGTTTGGTTTCACAATATGACTGTATGGATATATGTAGTACAGTACGTCTCCCTTAACATTTGAAAACCATTCTTTTTTCATTTTAGGGTTTATTTTTCGAAAATCTATTCAAATCATAAAGGTATGCCTAAGAATATTGCTTTTAAACTCACTGGATCTGAAATTAATTCCGATAATTTAATCTATAGTACATTTAAAGAATTGTGGGATTCACCGCAGTCATTTCAAGATTCCCGTGATAAATTCGTTTCCACCTATCTCATGAAAAGGTTAATTTACAATTAAGTAACCAAGGTGATAACGGGAAGCATGACAGAAAGGGATATAGAGAATTACATGGATGAAATAAAACCATATACTAAATAATACTTTTTAGGTGGTAAAATTATGGAACAACTTAATCTTTTTCTTGCATTTGGTGCAGGGTTCTTATCGTTTTTATCTCCGTGCTCACTCCCTTTGTACCCAGCTTTTCTTTCCTATATTACCGGGGTTTCTTTAAATGACTTAAAAAAGGAAAAAGGCATTTTTAAAAAGGAAGCGTTTATACATACTATTTTATTCTTAATGGGATTTTCCATTATCTTTTTAGCTTTGGGGCTATCTACTTCTTTTGTAGGGACATTTTTTATGGAATATCAAGATTTACTAAGGCAACTGGGAGCTGTAATCATGGTTTTTTTTGGGCTAGTGCTAACCGGTATGCTTAAATTTGATTTCTTGCTTTCCGATAAGAAAATGAACTTTAAAAGGAGGCCTTCAGGATACACGGGATCTATCTTAATTGGCATAGGTTTTGCAGCAGGATGGACCCCTTGCACAGGCCCTATACTGGCTGGTGTCATTGCTCTAGGAGTGACAGATCCAGGAAAAGGCATGCTTTATATGCTTTTCTATATTCTGGGTTTTTCGGTTCCTTTTCTAATCATGTCATTATTTATTGAGAAGATGCACTTCATTAAGAAGAGAAGCGCAATGTTAATGATGCTTGGTGGCATATTTATGATTTTGATGGGAGTATTATTGTACTTTGATATGATGACTAAAATCAGTGCCCTTCTAACTCAATTTTATGGAGGATATACAGGCTTATAAACCTAACTGGATTATATAAAAGAGCATGCCATTACAGCATGCTCCTAATTTTCGAATTTACTTAAACCTTTCAAACTGCTGTTTCCTTTTGAAGTCGTGAAGACGATAAATAGGCATTCATCGGAATTATCTATACTGATATGGATTATTCAACCAAATTGATAAAATCCATATAAGTTCCTTTGAGGAGACTTCATACCCAAAATCCCAGTAGCAGATTCTATAGTTGAGAGTTGTTTTTAAATAGGAATTTAAAGTGAATGCCAAAATCCCTCTTTTATTTCCCTCCCGTTAATTGTCCAATAAATTCAACATCATCCACCTTCCAGCCTTGATCTTTCACAAATATGAGCGAAGTTTTAACGATAACCGTTTCGGTGGCAGCCACATTGTTAAATTCCGTAGTGAGTTTAAATTCATTAAAAAATTCAGCTTCCGTCTTCGATAACTGGTATTCAAAAGGCTTCAGTCCTATCATGGCTGATTGGACGGACTCATTCGAATCCGGAAGTTCCGTTCCGGAAGGATGGGTCGCTTTGAATCCTTGATCGGTCATGAATGGTTCAACTTTTTTATATCGTTCGGCAGTGGTTTGATAAGAGAAAAAACTTTCAAGAAACTGGCGATTCACCTTTAAAGCATCCGTGTTTTGGATAGAGGATAGGGATTGAATCTGCTCTTCATAGTTACCCTGGTTGGCCCTGACTTCATTCAGCTGTGACCGCAGAGAGAATATATACATGATGACCAAAGTAGCCATGACGAATACTATCATCATAAACAAGAAATTTTTCTTTTGGGTTGACTCCATGCCCTGCACCTCCATTTCTAGATCCGTCTAAAACCTAGGAAAGGATATAATTTTTTCCATTCTTCAACGGCCGAATAAGAAGTACCACCACTGCTATTGGCATTGATAAATTGACCGTTCCCCACATACATGCCAACGTGCGAAGCACCGGGCTTATAGGTGGAGAAAAAAACGAGATCACCCGGTTTTATTTGGTCTTCAGGAACCGGCTTTGTTTTGTTGTACTGCGATTGAGCTGTCCCGTACATATCCATGCCAACCTGTGCAAAGGCATATTCCAGCAGCCCACTGCAGTCGAACCCTCCTGCTGCTGGTGTCCTGCCTCCCCATACATAGGGTCTGCCGAGGTACTGTTTCATTATGTTATGAACTTCCTCTACATCAAAAGATTGCGAACCGTCCCCCATGACAACCACGCTGTCATTTCCACCGTTGTAATATTGCATGACATGGTCCACATAATTCACATCACCATAACGGCTCCACCCTTCCCTTGCAGCCATACTATGACTAAACTGGATGGCTACTTCCTTGGAATAGCCTCCACGCTCCAATGCGTATCCAATAAATCCATTTCCAAAGTTATAGCTTTGCAAAGCAAGGTTTACATCACCTTTGGCTTGCTTCATCACTTCTGCAAAATGTTTCACGCCTACCTGAATGGAATACTCCGGGTCGGTAATGGCACCGGGTGGGAGTCCAATTGATTCGGAAGATTGCATCACATCTAATTCACGTCCACCAGACTCCTGTTGAATCATGGCCATGATAAGCCCGACATATTCCCCCACCCCATTTTGTTCCGCATATTTCCGGATTAACGGCTCGTATCGCATGACTTCAGAAGACACCTGCGCTATTCCTCCTGCTCCTTCACCGGACATCCCTGATTCAAACTGCCCCTCACCACCCAGGCTGATTGAAATGAACAAGGCAAATCCGAAAAGCGATGTAAGGAGGAGAAGGATGCCTGCAATGATCCAAGTGATGGGGTTTTTGAGAATGGCAATGGTTCCAGCTGCTTTTACACCTTTCTTTAAAACGCCTTGCATAGGAACTCCTTTCAATAAAAGAGATTCTGACAAAAAATAGGTGTGGATGTTCACAAACATTCCTGTCATGACTACTCACTTCTCTCGAATTATCATTCTCGATCCTTTTCGGTTTCCTTGGCTTTGGGTTTCCTGCCCTCCGAACGTTTAACGGATATGGAAGGTAATACTTTTGCTTTTCTAGCATCAATCTTCTTTTGAATTTCCCATTGCGTTAGGTGTTTGACTGGTTCTCTTGAAGCTGCTGCTTCTTGTTTGCTTTCCATTTTTGTAGCTGGATTACGATGCGGGGAAGGTTGATTTCCAGGGGCATGTACCCCATCTGTCCGTTGCCTAGAATGCTTAGGCTGTTCTTGTTTTCTACTTTCTTGTCTAGTTGAATTCGGAGGGTTCTCACCAGGCTTCCGGGCATCCGAAACCGTACGTTCAGGAATTCGTGAAGGTTGTCCACTGACTGGTTCTTTGCCTGTTGCCCCTTCATCCTTTTCACTTTTATAATCCTTTAAATCCACAATCGCAGCTCCCGCATTTCGTGATGCTGATCGGTTGTCCATGCCTGTATTCAAACCCGTTGCTGTATTTACCGAGCCCTTTCCAGTTGCTTGTTGGCCAAGTAACCCTACACTTGGTTTTTGAGGTGTATTCTCGCCAACCACTTTTCTGTGTTCTGACCTTCTACTGTTTGCTATGGGTGGATGGGTAAAGGTCTTTCGGCCCGTACCTTCTTTTCTCGACTGATATTCTTCTTGACGCTTTTTATTTTGGTGGCCTCTATAAGCTTTGGCGACCATTCTTTTGGCTCCCTTGAATCCTGATTCACCAGCATCACCCATCTTATCAAGTGTATTGGTTGTCGCTCTCTCGACTACTTGTTGACCTTGAATCATACCAGCAGAAGCAACTTCAAAGATTTCGGAACGGTATTTGAATAATCCCCAAATGGTCATGCAGATCAGGAAAACAACAAAGACATACCCTTCAACACCATTCGTCACTTTTACTGATTCGTAAAGCAAGGTGACAAGTCCGGTAATGACGGCAATCAATAGGACTAATCCTGCTTTCATAAGTAATACGCCCACAAGCTTCTTCCCGTGATTCAAGGCCGTTTCACTATAAGAAGGGATAACGGAGAGAACTAATGGAATGGCTGTGAATATGACTAATGCCAAGAACCATACTTGAAGCAAAAACTTAAAAATGCCTAATAACAGGATTGGAATCGAAAGCGCAATGGTAGAAAGGATTGTAACAATCAAGTATCCGAACCGTTCACCACTAAAACTGGAGGACATTTGTTTGTTGTCAAAGTTGGAAACCTCATCACTGACGATAATCTTTCTTTGCTCTTTTCCTTCTTTCGTATGAGGCTTGATTTCCAAAAGTTTATTTACCCGGTTTGGATCCTCGTTTAATACATCAGATACTTTTGTTGAGCCATAATTCAAGAGTAAATATGGACGCTTCACCATTAAGTTAAAAAGTTGATTTTCCAACACCGCAATTCCTTCATTGGAATCATAGGTAGCGTTGCTGTCGAACTCATCAGAACTGACCAAAACGTTTGCAGAGCTTGCAATCCCTTCAAGCTCCGCCCCCCGATCATTCAGCCATTTAATGTTTCCGGTTGTATCTGAATAAAACCAAAAAGTAATAACCGTGATAGAAATAGCTCCAAGGATTGATTTCACCGCATGGCCGACTTGTTGATTTACAAGGTAACGCCAGGCAGCTGTTCCTCCAACTAAAATGACAAACAAGGATAAAAACGTTCCAGACATAATCTCATAGATTCGTTCGCTCATAATTCCAGCTTCATCCACAATATTGCTAATTAAATCAAAGGACATCAGCTGGTTAACCGAATATAAAGTAAAACTAGCAATCGTTTTATTAAATCCCCACATTCCTTGATTAATGGCATGTAGCGCATTATCGCCAGCTTCCGTGATACCGTCGCCGATATCAGCTTCCATTTGATAATGATAGAGTGGATATTCCTTGCTTTCCAAAGTCACACGTCCCACTGTTTCTTCCTTTTTCTGAACCGTAGGGGCCGCATCTTCTGCAATGGAAGACGTTGGCAAGAGAAGAACCAACAACACTAAACAAAAGCCTAAGCCTTGTTTAAGGGTTTGCATCCAATCCCTCCTTATTTACAGTTAATGCACGCTTCCCGGTCAAACTTCTCTGATATTTCTTCACGGACGATATCCAAGCTTTCGCTGGTATCAACTTTCCATTCATCACCTTTTTTACGAAGGACAATATTATCCTTTACTGAATTTTCACCATTCGGATTTTTAAAATCGGTAAAAACATAATACCGTTCTAAATCTTCATCGAAATAGATTTCATAGCGAATATCTTCATACTTTATTCCGGACTCTTTTTGTTTTGTAGTTTTATGAATTTCATAAGACTCTTCCTCATAAAGCAACTCTTGCTCACGATCATAATCCCGATCAAAATTTGCTTTTTCCCACTCGTAAGCTAGTTTTGAAATATCTTCAGAAGTTGATGCGCTTTGATTACAACCGGTTAAAAGTGCCAATATGGCTATAAAAGAGATGAATAATCTTTTCACATGAACGCCTCCTCGGTCTCTGCTCTACCACGATCACTTTCTTTTGTATTGAAGGCACTGATCCACTCATCAAACAATACATCCGTCTGAATCTTGGCCGTCCGCCCGTACATATCCTCAATAATGCATTGACCTTCCGAAAGGTTTTTCAACATATCCCGGTTGGCCTTGTTATCTTCCATCCCGAGGAATTCAATGATGTTTCCAGCTTCTTCGGTTGTTTTCGCTTTAAAGGCAAACTTCGTGCCAATATTCTCTTTGATCTGTGGTTTGTTGTATTCATACGTAGACTGTGTGACGATATAAACGGCGGAACGTAAGGAACGACCTGTACGAAGCAATTCATTGATCAGGCGGTCCCCGGCTCCCGTATTCATGAGCATCCATGCTTCCTCAAACACCGTCATCTTGACGACCGAATCATCCCGCGCGAATTTCGTTGCGAACTTGGCCAGTGGCTGCATGAGGGCAACGGCAATGTGTTCATCCCTCGTGGCCGCCCTTTCGCCTTCGTCCGGCAGATTTAAGTTTTGAATCTGCAAGATATTCACTTGTTCATCAAGACTGATTCCGACAACATCACCTTCTGAAAACATCAGTTTTGCAACCCCGTTTGTTCCAATCTCATAAAGTAGATCGCCCACATTTTTAATGTCTTGATCCTCGGCTGCCTGCAAATAATGTACGACTTTCAGGAGGCCTGGCTTCTCTTCCTGTTGAAGGACATGACGAACCCCCTTATAAATGGCCGTTTTCACATTCCTTTCATTGGATTGAAGCTCCGATAAGTATTCAAGCACGCTAACGGCTGCATCCTGCGCCTCTTCCCCTTCAAGGAAGGTAAGTGGATCAAGCTTTCCAGCATCCTTCTTCTCGCTTGATAGAGTGATATAGTTGAAACTCTCAATTAATTCTTGAAAGAAGGGGGCGGTACGCTTCATTTCAGGCGTAAGGGCTTGCTTGAATTTCTTTTCCACCTCGTCCTTCGGGTCCGTCATCAGGACTTTCGCTCCGAAAAAAACGGCATTTAATAAGATATCTTTTAGTAAATATGATTTCCCCATCCCTGTCGGTCCTGAGATGGTCACATGCGGGGAGGAATATTTGGACCCCTTTAAACCCAAGTGGGCTAGGAACGGATGGTAAAAGACGAGAGAGGGAGAGCTTTCCATGCTTTCCCCATCATGCGATAAATTCTTACCGAGATAGAATCCCACCGTATTTCCGATTTTTCGTGTAAGGGAGAAAAGGGATTCGGCAAAGGATTCAGGCGTAAGGATCTGCTCCCAATCCCCTGCTATAATTTTGGCTGCTGGTAACGATTGATGGAATAAAAGGAGTTGGTCGGCAAGTGGCTGCACAAGTTCAATTTGCTGATCCTTAAAATCTGATTTGAGCCTTCTGGCTCGTTTTCGGACTTCTTCTTTAGTTGGACCATATACAACAAAATGGATGTGCGTTCTAAGAAGTGGTTTTCCTTGGTTTTTAATTTCATTTTCCAGTTCATGCAGGAGCTCACGTCCCGTATTGATTAAACTGTCGTCATCCTCATTCGCTTCAATCAATTGAGAGTCCTGATCGCGAAATCTCTTTTTGATGGTATTGGTTTGGTTCTCATCCTCTTTTTTCCTTTTGTAAACGGTCCGCATATTGACTTCTACCGGGAAATGATAGGACTGAAAAAAGTAAGCCCACTCCTTATGGCTTAAATCGACCGGAAATTCTGAAACAGGAAGGAAAGCACACCATGATTCATCATCCAGTTGACTAATATGGAGATACCCGGCTCTCCCTGGATCGAGAATGCCTTCCGTAAGGCTGTAGACACTTCCGTCACCGTCAGGCTGTTGCTGGCCCCTTACGAACTGATGTCGGATGATATAACGTAATTCCTTCTCTTTCACCCTGAAGGCCCCTAGATAATGATTCAAGGTCGTATAAGCATCTTCCTCAGATTCCTCGAACATACTGGCTGTAAGATCGTCCACCTCATGCCCTCCAAAACCAGCAAGCTTTTGCAAATAACGGTTCATGCTCTTAAAGGATGAAGTAAACGTGCGGATGATACTTTCATCCAGCTCCCTTTTCTTTAGCTTCACGCCTATGAAAAATTTGTATTCCACGACATTTCTAGCTTCTTCACGCAAGATTTCTTTTGCCCGTTCCGCATAGTATTTTCCTGTTTCTGCATATTTCCCTTCATATTGTTGTTGCAGGCTTTCCATACGCTTATCAATATCAACAGGTATCGGAACGATTTTATAGTCAATCTCCTCAAAGGCAGCCATTTGCCAAGCGAGCCTTTGAAGTCGGTTCACCAGATTATTTTCAGCTTCCTGTTCATTCACGCCTACTGTATTCTCATGTACCCGATAATAAGACCAAGCCTCCATCTCATGCGTATAGATCACATTATCTTTATAAGAATGAATCGGAAATTGGATCACGGGATCACCCCCTTATTGGAATCGCTCGTATGACTGTGCTTTCTTCACCTGTGGTTGATAAACAGGTTTATGGCTGCTGTAACTAAATCGTTTCGTATACAAATATCGGAAGTACCCAATAAAGAAACGATCAAGCCGTTTACCATCCAATTTGCTTCGACAGATCGCGCCTGCGATCATCCAAGGCAACACGGCATAAAAAGCCAGCTGCAATGTCGTTGGAAGGACTTGGTTGATGCTCCCTCTGAAAAGAAAGAAGACACTGAAAAGCACGAGGGCAACCATGATTTGCCTAATCTCAATCCCTTTGGAAAAGACGAGGGATTTTTCGTTTTTTCCAATTTTCCAAATTTTCAATGGATATTTAAAGAATTTCCGGTAGCTATAAGCAGCTGACCTCATGAAAGCCCTCCACTTTTCACTTGATTCCAAATGGCATTGGCCATGCTTTCGAATTCACCCGGATTAGAGACAATCACATAGCAAACGACTGCAAAGATAAAGCTAGAGAAGAACATGCCCCAACGTTGGGATATGAATGCTCGAACAATCATGACAACCATAACAATGAACAAGACCGCCGCGACCTGGGACGACACGTAATCTGTAAGACCTGTAATATCTGGCATGAAAATCATCCTCCTTTAGTGTGTTTTAATTCATGAACATAAAATTTATTATTTTGCTTGCTCACAACAAGGGTAAACGGGTGTTTCGATTGTAGCCCCGTATTCGCCTCTTGTAAGAGGACCACCGTCTTCACGATGTATTGCCCTTTTCTCTCCCCGTCATAGACCACAAAGCCTTCCAGGCCCTTATACTCGTATAGGTCTTTAAGAGATTCGGGGGTTTCCATGAGATACGACATTTCCTCAGTTGAATTCGTCGTATAAGAAGTGAAAAATTGTGTCGCGAACTGCTGAAGTTCACTCTCTACCTTAGTATTCTTGTCTGCCTGATCGGTTTTATCAGTAATGGCCGTCATTCGAGTATTATTCGGAAGAGCTTGATAATACGGCTGTTCCATTACGTTAAAGAAATTCCCGTCTGTGCCAAGCCGAACGACAATCATTTGCTGTTTCTTTCCTAGCGATTCATCTTTCCTAGTGGTCTTTTCTTCTTTCACGACCTCTACTTTGCCGTTTTTGTTTTTCTTCTTCACTTCCACCTGTTCTTTTTTCTCGACGCTCTTGAAAAGTTCATATTCTATACGATACACATAACTGGCCGCTGCTTCCGAAATATCTTTCACATCATATAAACTAGCACTCTTCAAAACTCGTTTCCCTTTAAACTCCGAAAGGTTTTCCAACTGTCCAACTTCTAACCCTTCTGCTAGAAAGCTTTGGAGTGCCTTAGATCGTTCTTCTCGCTGCTTTTCATCATCGGGTACGTTGATATAAGTATCAATAAACTGTCGGGAATACTCTTCACCAGCCGGTGAATTGGCGAAACCCACTTCATTCAGGCTCGCGATTTGCGCCGCGGCTTTATCTTGGTATCCATTGACCTTCTCGTTCAGAAAGCCTGTCCGGGACCATGATAGAAAGGTCAAAAAGATCACCCCTAAAAGTACAACCCAAAATATAAAGCTAAAGGTCATTCGTCCATTAAATCGCGACGACTTGAGTCGCCTATCATCTTTCATCACTTTCTTGCGCCCTCGGTCTGCATTGTTCTTCACCCCTTGCTTGAGCGTATCAAGAAACTTCATTTGGTGGAATCCCCCCTAATTCTAGTGCGTTTCGAACATAGACTCGTCGGAAATAGGTATCACCCATATTTTCTTCTACCATTTTACGATTGATGAAAATTTCACCGATTTGCAAATTCTTGATCTCGCTCGGATTCGCCTTGAACCGTTCTACATCCCGAACCGTTCCCATGGTTGCTTCATAACGGATCCGGGGATATTTTTTTTCAATCTGCTGCGTGATTTCCTGGTCGGAATACGTACCAAAAACTTGGGCTATCCGTTCGGCGTCTTTTGAGGAATTGACACGGCCTGTTGCGATAATATTGCAGTTGGAAATAATTTGCTCCGTCATAATCGGGTCAATGGCGTCAATATCTGACAACGTTTGAGTGGAGATAATACATTCAAAGCCAGCAGAACGTGATTTATTGACGATATCCACGATCCTGCGGTCACCATAGGCAGAAAACTCATCATACACACCAAAAATCGATTTACGCCCTTGGGCTTGTCTATAAGCTACCAAACTATTTACATCCAAAATAATCATTTTTCCAATCTTTTTAATGTATTCGGCATATCGGCTGCCGGAAATGCTGAAAATGACGACGTCGTTATGATCCGTAATTTTTTGAAGATCAATGCCGTTCTCCCTTTCTACAAATAAATGACCAAGATCGGATTCTAGGAGCTCCCCCAGCTGCATTTTCAATCGTGTCAGGCATCCCTCCACAATTTCTTCCGGAAATTCATTATCTAACACCTTTTTTATACGCTGCATGCCCTCTTCAAGCTTTGTGACGTATCGCTTCCGCTTTTCTATCACCATTTTTTTGACCGTTTCTTTCTTTGGTTCTGCATTGGCTATAAAACCGCTTAAATCGTCATCCGTTGGAGATGACGCCTGCCTTTCGACCATGACGTCTTCCTCTACTTCAACCTCGAACTCTTCCTCAATTTCTACTTGGCTGCTATGTTCCCTGAAAAATTCGCTCATGTTTTTATAATTGGTTAATTCCACAATCGTCTTGATGTCCCTTGGAACCCCTGCCTCATCAATCAACTTGACGACCAATTGCAAATAACGGGAAGCAATATCGGTATAGTAAGCCCCATCCCCTTCATTCGAAAAGCTAAAAAGTGACATGAGCTTATCCCGTGTTTCGGTTGGGGTACCATTCTTGATCGGATTGTACGTGAGATCGTCCATTTCGGAAAATAGATACACCTTCCTGCCATAGGCCTCGCACAAGGCCTTAAATTCAAGCATCGACTTTCTTTCGCCCTTCCCATCCATGAAAATAACCGGTTTTTCCTGTTGCAAAGCCGCTTCCATTAGGGAGGCAATCAACGTAGTCTTTCCAGTACCGGTTCCTCCTGTTGCTAGCATGTGATAATTGAGCTCTTTTGAATGAAGCGTTACACGCTCTTTAAAATCGGAGTACCCGACAAACACTTCTTTGGACGGTTTATGTCGGTACTGTTTCTGCTTCTTATTCAAGAACTTCACTCGTTTTTTGCGGAAAGCCTTATATTTCTGCTCTTCCTTTTGCTTCTTCACCTCACCAGATTTGGTGGTCACTTGCTTTTTCCAAAAGTATTTGGCGAAGATAAAAAATCCAAATGAGAAGAGAAAAGCTAAACCGAGTAAAACAAGATAGGAAGTACTGGTCACGGCAATGGTATCCCCCTGATTGAGGAATCTTTCCAAAACATCTGACATATAAGGAATGTTCATGTCTGAAATCAATCCAAAATAACTGAGGAGTCGCCCTGTTTTAAATTGCCAAAACAAAAGGATGAACCCGGCTGCAAGGATAACGTAGGAGATCCAATCCCGCTTAAAGAGGGTAAGAATCGCAAAAATCAGTATTCCAAGCATGGCCGGAAGAAAAAACAAGACTGCAATTATGCCGATTAATCCATAAATCACTAGATCGCCAACGATCTGATCGGTTTCAGTCTGCTTCGGTTCCAACCGGCAACACCTCTTCCCAACGTTCTTCCAAAATGATAGAAGGTACATTACGCACAGTAATCTTGCTGGCATTAATCAACCCCTGTTTGGCCTGATTGATCACATTATGAATTTTTACATCATTCGCAAAATAGATCACCTGATCGTAGGAGTATAGCTGATGGTCCTGTCGTACACCGGAAAGCATGTCATCAAACATTTTAAACTTGTAATCATAGCGCTTACGATCTTTCTTGTTCAATTCCAGCTCAACCCAAGTGGTAGTCACATTCCCATCCGTTCCTTTAAAAAAGAAAACAGCATCTGGAATTCGGTCTCGATTATCATTGTAGGCCTTCAATTTACTTCGATTATCTCCTTCTCCTATCATAGAAAAACGAATTTCTCTCTCTGTCCGATATTTAAAGTCAACGGCCTGCTTTTCCGATTGTAGTTCGTAAAAAAGGATCAAGTCGGTAATAAGAAGGTCATGCTGCATGGTGTAGATCGTTGCCTTATTTGGAACGGTTACATTGACATTCGTTATTTTCCTGGCCTCAATCGTTCCAAGATAAACCCCTACTTTATGTGCAATGCGTTCATGCTTGACAAACTTTTGGCCTTCTAATTTTCGTAGCCTGCGATAAACACGGTGAATGTTTGGCTCCCTGAATTTCAACATGATTTGTTTGGCCGTCACCATACCATTCCTCAAAATAAACGATAAATACTCCAAATCTTTCTCTTTCAACGACGTGTACTTTAGCAATACCAAAAATATCATCCTCTTCTAGAAAATATAGGAACCACTCTCCCTCTTAAAGTTTACCAAAATAGTTATTATTTTCATAAATAAAACCCCAAGTAAAACCACAACTAATAAAATAAATGATTGAAGTATTTTCAAGCCCAGCCAAAACACTACATCTAAGAAAAATCCATAACACAGTTAAGCTCTTATTTAGTCAACAACCACAATAAGAATGGATTAAAAATGTATGTTTATACAATCCTTTAAAATAATATTGCCCTTGTTAAACCCTCTACATTAATCTCCCATTCCTACCATTTCTCCACTTTCTTATTCCCTTGACCTTGAAATAGATCTTGAACTTTTTTATTCTTGAACTTGATATTTGACCTTGAACTAAATCACTTGAACTTAATTCTTATCTCTTCAACTACCTAACTATCACTCCTCCCCATTATCTAAAATCTAACCTGACCACCCCAATCACACTTTGAATACCTCCGCCTTTATTTGAGTAGCAGAAGACCTCGGCTATGTTTACGTAGTATAGGCGAGGTCTTCTGCGGGAACCGAGAATAAATAGGGGGTATTCAGCCCTTGTGCGATTGGGGTGGTCGTCATTTTAAGACCGCAAATAATAAAGACATTCATTACCCTTCCATTTACGTATAGGAATCTATATCATTTGCTATTTTTTTACTTATTTTTAGTCTACTAGACGTACATTTGTTTGGCAATGATTGTAAAGATAATTGATTAAAAATTACCATATTTTTGGATGTTAACTTGTGTATTATCACCTACACAGACGTAAAATCTAATACGAAAATCACCTGCTCATAAAACACAATAAGGACTAAAGATACCGAATTTAAGTTTCATGATGAAAGCAATTAAAGATTCCTGAAAATATAAGATCACCTTTTGAAATCCCAAAAAACCCACAAACTAACATCCCCTATATGTATTAAATAATGAATAAAAATAAATAACTAACAGTTAACCTGACGTCTACTACTCTCCCCACAAAATTCAGTTTCTAACCATGCAAACAACCAGTACATGCCCGGAATCAAATTAAGTAAATAAGAGTGATCAGCAACTTTAACACCCAAGCCCCCTTAAAAACACTAAGGATAAGGATGAGCAGTAATTCTTAAAGACCCCACAAGAAGGATACTATAGATATGTACTGGCAGATTGGCTTATTATTTTCAAGAAGTCAACTTATCCGGCGGAGAAGCTCCGGAACTATATATTATGTCCACTTCATGAGTCAACAATTCGGCTTCCAATGTGGGTAATGGAAGGGCAGCAGTAAATTGATTCGGAACGGGCAGCAATTCGGCAAAAGTCAGCTGGGCTTGGCGAATGTGATTCCTACGTAATACCAACAAGCTCCTGAATAGCATGGAACGGCTGGCCAGTTTGGTGACTGCCCCGCGTCCGCGGCCTATCGTAAACTTTTTGAGTTTACTAGATTGCTTGCAGACCTCTTTAAGCGTGGAGAGGGGCATCCCAAAGATTTCAGCAAGGTTTTTCAAAGAAGCCTCCAAAAACGGCGTTTCAGGGCTTGTATGGGTATCCAGATAGGCAATGATATCCTCTTCCCACTCCTTATAATGGGAACGCACTCGTTCTTCCCGAGGCTTTTTGAATTTATACCACCCTTCCCTTCCCTTGAATTTAGCTTGTCCATCTGTCCAAAGCTCGAGTAAGTCTTCCACATATGAACGCTTTACGCCCTTATATTTTCCTGAATAAGCACTCTTCAGGATTCGTTCGAATTCTCTTTTCTTAAGGGGCTGTTCCAGGTTACTGTTGAATTGATCAAGTTCATCATAAGCTTCTTCGATTGTCTTATCACTTGTATAATTGGCAAGTGCAAGTGTCATGAGCGCATTATTGCGGCTGGATGCGTAATGCCCCTCCTCGATGTGTGTAGCTCGAATAAGCGCACGATACCAGTCCGAAGAGGTCTGATCGATTGCTGTTGCATTCTTGTTGTAGACCACACGCAGGAAGTCCCTATTCTCCTGCTCTTCATACTGTTTGGACCAGGTAAGCAACAGGCTTGTATTGGCAGGTCGGTCATAGAAATCCAGTACATTGTCTTCTCTTGGGATGCGGTAGAAGCCGAAAGGGATACATCCGGTATCGACCGGTACATATTTCTTAAGCGCTTTTCGAATATTTTCTGACAGACGCTCGGCCACTCTTAAAGCCTTGTAATCGTGTTTTTTGTTTATGTGGAAGGGAGTTTCCAGGACAAAGAAGACCTGGAATCCCCTTGGCGTTTCCAGCAGGAGATTTGGCCTTGGCAATCCCAATTCCTCACATCCAAGATAAAGGGCGTACAGATCCACTTCCTTCGAATCTATATCAAGTCCTATGACATGGATTTGTTTAAGGTTTTCACGCTGATGCCCCTTGATGATGCGGTTTTTGAAATCATAGTATGTACCACCTCGGTAGGTATTGGGTGTCCAGTGTGAGAGGTTTTGATACTTTTCCTGAAGCGTTTCGTAAGAGGTCACGACGAAGCCTTTTCCCTCCACAAGTTCTGCCTTGGACGGCGATACAAAAACCACGCCTTTACGATTCTTGGATTCGCTCATGGTCTTCTCGTATGCCACTATCCTGTTTATAGGTTGGCGTGTACCCTTTTTTTTGTATAGAAGCAAGCCATCATGGGTCATAAATCGCATAATTTCAACGATTGAATGAAGGCCTCTCTTATGATTTTCTGCCAATGGAGTTCCCATGATTCGCACCTTCCTTCTAATACTTGAATACAAACAGCTAAAGTTAAAAAAATTGGACCGATTTCCACTTCTTACATGGAACTTTTTGTTGAATAAAGTATATCGAACTCGACTTTTGAAAAAGGGTGCTCTCTAAGGGAAATGCACCAAAAATAAAAAGGACCCTGAGGCTTAGAGCCCCAAGGGATTGAAAAAAATATCAAAATTTTTTATTATGCAGGTTCCGCTCGCTTTTTGCACCAAAAAGGCCAATAATGGACCATTTGTGCACATGTGTGAAATTGAATGGGTTCCTGAAAAAGCCTGTCATAATAAGCTTTGTTAACGTTGAACCAAAAATGATGCCAAACAGGTTCCGCTCAACTTTTTGGGCTTGTGGTGCACTTTTGGTATACAGATTCCGCTCAACTTTTCAATTTTCCATCAAAAGGTGAGTACAATTTTATGGTTGAGAAAAATATATCGGTGCTGAATGGTTGTTTCGCCAACGTTTGCTCCTCCTACACAGGTTCCGCTCACTTCGTCTCCGAAAAAATAAGTTTGGTGCATTTTTTTCATAAGATAGCACACAGGTTCCGCTCGAATTAAGTGTATCGGTGCATATTTTACTCAATTTCCCCAAAAGGATTTCAAATTGGAATTTTTCTAAGAATCAATGATCACTAAAAAATGTTCCACATATAGGGTATATGTGGTGCATTTTATCTGTAAAATGGTACACAAGTTCCGCTCAAAGCTAGAATAATGGTGCATTTCTTTGAATACTGGAGTTCATTTGAAAAATCAAATAGTGCTAATAGTGAAGAGGCTGACTATTCCTCCTTTTTCTTTAAAGTGTTCAGCTAGTGGGAATTCCTTATTAATAGAGGTGTGTTGGAAATTAGACTGGAACTGGTGCATATGCACCATTATTTCGAAACCTGTGTAGTAAATGGTGCATTTACTCTACGAAATGTGGTCCACTCTTGTTATAATGATAAAAAAGTGGTGCATTTTAGATGAAAAGGTTCTAATCCTTCCACCCAAGGATTCCCTGCAATAGAGAGGATGGGGTTGTTGTTGAGGTATCAGGATATACATGATCGTATGATTTTGAACTATGAGTTCCTGAAAATTTCTATTTTCGAAGAAACCAAGATTTTGTTTGAAGATCGTCCTTATATTTTGGATAAATGGAAAAAGGAAGCCTATCGTATGACGGAGGAAGAGGTAAAAAATCAGGTTCCGGGCTTTTCTATGGGACCAAGCTTTCGGGCCTTATTTTCCTTGTTCACTCAAACGTTATACTTCGAAAAACTTATAACAAAAGAAATGATAAAAAAGGCCGTGGACAGTTACCAGGATACAATCAAGGTAATATTGGCCGGCCATTTCATACACGAATTCCCGATGGATGAGATAAAACGCAGTGCGAACGAAGAGAAAATAAGCGAGGCCTTGAGCCGCCACTATATCTATTCAAGCATGGATATTGATTATCATTTAATGAGAGACATCGTGACAAAGAAAAAGGACTTTAAAAAAGGAGAGGCTGGTCTCTTGGCAACCGAGATTATAGACAATCGTGGACACGTTAGAGGATTAGCAGAAATAAGGCCACCAGAATCACAGAAAGCAGAGCTAGCCTCCGATCAACAGGAAATGTGGCTTGAACTGATAGAATCTACTATAAATTCATTGGATGAAATGACCGCCGACCTCTTTGACTTAATTACATATTTATGGATGGTCTCGCCAAAGTCCGTTGACGGGTATATTGAATTTCATAGCAATGATGCCTTACAGCTTAGGAACCTGAAGAAACGGACAGCACAAGGACGGGAACTGGACTTCCGGGAGGAAGATCGCTTCAATATCATGAAACGGGTCGCTGCACTTTCAAGCATTTGGATCTCTCTGGGCAATCAACAGGTAAAAGTGATTAACACCCAGGATATCCAGGACAATGAACTTTATGAATTCAAGGATTTCCAGAGAATGTTCGAAATCGGGAAAATCCGTGTTGCTTATGATAAAAAGACCGGGGAAGCGAAAGGGATATATGCGGTACAGGTAAAGCCATCCCCTGTTCTTACCCCTTACTTAGATGGACCCAATCGCACACTTGGCTTGTTGGATTTAAAGGTGTTTCAGTATAGCCACTACACACAGCGCGAACACAAGCGATTGACCCGCTACCTAAATCTACAGTGGAAAATCAGGACCATTAGAAGGTCCTTGCATCAGCCGTTTAAGGTCTCTACCCTGTTGAAAATAATGGACATATCCAGTCGATATAATGGGGTGCAAAAAAGGGATAAGTTTGAAAACGTTTTGGATGAATTGCAAAAGGACAGCGTGATCAGTAGCTGGAGCTACACCGAGGAGATCGATGAGGAACAAGTTGGAAAAAAGGGATGGTTCCTAGGCTATTGGACCAAGTTGAACGTGCTTATTCTACCAACGGACATAGTCGTTAAAGAGAACCAGAAAAAAATGATGATAGATTCAAACCGCTTGGTGAATGAGGAAATTATTGAACGGATGAATCAGATAAGTCATGAAAATTCGATTTCAGAAGACCTTTTTTTCTCCCAGGACTTTTCACTAAATGAGTTGGCTCCGACACTTGAAATAGAAGACTCCTTTGAGGTTCCATCCAAAGTGACCTCCGTGATCACCAGTAGCCTTCCGAAAACAGAGCAGCAGGCATTTCATTTCGGACAGGAAAAGGAATTGGCGCTTTCTCCTGAGACGATGAGAGAGATGATGGACTCCCTAAAAATGAGTATCCGACAGACAGCAGAGGAAATCGGCATTTCCCACTCTACCCTTTCGCGATACCTAAGAAGGGAAAATAAGCGTCAAAACAACAAGAACGATGAAAAAATGCTCAATTGGATAAAAGAAAAATCAAAACGACAAAACTCTAATTGATTAATCGTTAGAGTTTTGTCGTTTTGTTTACTCTCTACATTGGAACAGGGAATTTTCACTTGCATGCAAATTGCATTCAAAGTTGACAGTTGCATACAAAAAGCATACAATAAGATAAGATTTCAAGAAAATAAATGAAACCGAGGAGGAATCTATTAAAAATGGCTAGATTTGTTTCAGTTGATGTTGGTAATGATGCGGTGAAAGGATTTTTGGGAAGTATTGAAAATCGTGTATACATACCGAACGTCATTGCAGAAGTGCAAGATCGGGAAATTGTGGAGATGGAAAAAAACATATTGAATGGATTACATGTGGAGATTACTTCATCCGCCCTAAAAAATAAAAACGGAAGTTTTGCAGTCGGAAAGTTAGCATCCAAGTATCCAAATAATGACGAATTAACGCCAGATCAAGATAAATCCGAGAGTGACCAACCTGTCATCATGCTATTGACAACCCTTGCTTATGATGCCGTGGAACAATTTCCTGAAGAAGATGGTGTTATTGAAGCCACTTATTATTTATCAACAGGATTGCCCCTGGATGAAACTAAACAAGGAAAAGCTAAAGACTTCCGAAAAAAGTTAAAAAACTCCCAACATGAAGTGAAATTCTTAAAAACCCCTTCCCTAGAAGGTAAAATTGTTCGGATTAAATTCGAACAAATCCTTGTGAATACGGAAGGATTCGCAGCATTTGTGGATTTAACAACAAATAATGACGGTTCTACCAAAAACGAAGAACTCATGGGAAAAACGATCCTCATCAACGATATTGGGGGCTTATCAACGGACTCAGCCATCATCACCGATGAAGCTGAAGTGGATAATGAATACAGCAATGGAATAAAAAGAGGTGTATCCACCTATTTGGATAATATTATCAAAAAAGTCTATTCCAAATACAAATACACTATTAAAAGTAGACGCACACTCGTAGAAATCATCACAAATGAACAGCCTGATGAACAATATCATATCTGGGTTAATGGGAATAGAGTGTCCATAAAGGATATCATAGATGAAGAATTATCCGTTTTGGCCAAAGAAGAATATAAATTAATTAAAGATATGTGGCGGAATGTTCCAGACATAAGGCTGGCCTATCAAATTGGTGGCGGATCCTTGGTGTTAAAACCTTACTTGAATGCACTGAATCAAGCCGACAAAAACTACCCTCTCCGTTTCGTTTCGGAAGATGATAGCGTATGGATGATTACACGAGCCTATTTTAAAATTTTGCTTATGTATTTACAAAGTAAAGGGATATCTACACAAAACGTGGCAGCTACAAAAGAGTGATATAAATCCATGGAACAATTTGAGCCTGGAAAAACCATCTCTTTTCGCTTACCCTCTGACACCCCTTTACATGTCAGTGAGTATTTAATAAGCAGGAAAAAGGAATTAGGCAGGAAATTCAGTAGTGAAATAGCTCCGATCTTTGTTAAGGCGGTTTCGCAAAAAGCCTTGGGGAATACAGATAGTGATCAAATCACCATTAGTCTGCCCGAAGGTTTGACAGCTGAACAAAAGGAATGGATGAACCACCCCAATACAAGGGCTTTGATTGGTCAACTTCTTTATCAGGTAGTGACCAAGCCTAATAAAGCCTTTGAATTTAATCAGACTCTTGAAAATAAGCAAGAAGAAAACACTGCATTTAAAGCTAATGCAGCCATTCAAAAATTTGCACAAAAAACATTCTTAGATTTTGACGACGACGACTAACCCTATCCTTTGATGGGGTTTTTCCTGTTATAGACAAAATCAGTCAAAATCAGAGAAAGGACATTGCTTATAGAAAGTCAAATACATATAGAAAGCTTTATAGAGCACAAACAACCTGTATTCTACATTTGGTTCATAAATTTTTTTACTCATTCGGTTAGAATGTTACCCCTCCCCCAAGGTTGCACCAAACGAATCACTTTATATAGACCATTTGTGTTCTGTAAACTATATATAGTCTATAAATTTAACTGGATTTAAGCTACAGGTGGCCGATTTAAGGAACAATCTACCCTCTGCTCCCTAACTGGCTATAACTTTCTCCTTAAATAAGATCAAATAAAAATAATAATAATAATTCAAAGATGGCCACCTTATAATTCTTTTTTATTTTGTTATTCGTTACTAGTCTTGTATAATATTATTATTCATGTGGGCCATTTGTGTTTTGTGTTCCACATATAGGCTATAATATAGAGGCTACATCTACTCCATATATTTTCTAAATCTCGAATGATAGTTTCGAGTTTAAAATAATGTTACTTATCTAACTTAAGAAAAGAAAATTATAGAGCACATATACTCTATAATCTATAAATGGTCTATAAACTATTACTATATATAGCCTACATAAACCTAGATCCATAACTAGACCGTTTTTTTAAATCTTATTCTTTCTACCATTTAACTGTTACTTCAAATATAACAGTTACTAATGTAGACCATTTATTTTTTGTATTCTACATATAGGCTATAATATAGAGACTATATCTACACCATATACTCCCTGTTTCCAACTTAAGAAAAGGAACATAGAGGCCACATACACTCTATAATCTATAAATGGTCTATAAACCCTTACCATATATAGCCTACATAAACCTGGAACTATAGCTAAACAATTATATTAACCTTTTTCTTTCTATTATGTAACTGTTACTGCAAATATAATAGTTACTAATGTAGACTATTTATGTTTTGTATTCTACATATAGACTATAATACAAAGGAACATTCCAATACTGAAAGCCTATTTCCAGTAAAGAGTTTTCAAGTCTTTGATCAACGATTATTGACCTTACTTAATTAGAAAAAAAGTATAGAGCATATGTACTCTATACTCCACAAATAGTCTATATAAACTGAGTCTATAACCAAATCATTCTATATATTCTTTCTGTTTTATCCATTACTCTCAGTAAATTTGTTATATATGTAGACCATTTGTGTTTTGTGTTCTACATATAGCACTACATATAGTTCATTATTTAGAGACTTTGAATAGGCAAGTAAGACAAGAAAAATTAGGAGGTTCAAAAATGCCTGAAGAAACATATTGGAAAATTAGCGATTTTGTAGAAACGTTAAAAACTCATCTGAACAATCAAAATATACATATTAATACAGTGGACGGTTGGTTTAAACGGTTAGAGAAAGAACGCCTTCATTATATTAATCGTACTCTAGAAACCAATGAAAAAGTGTACGATGAATTAGATTTAAAAATTGCAATGTTTATAAAGAAGAGAAGGGAAGAAAAGTGGGCCTTATCAGCGATTTCAAATGATCTCTCAAACTTTTTTGAGTTAAGAGCATTCCCTGTAAAAAAAGAGAAACCTGCTCCATATGTAGACAATATGGAGACTTTGAAAAAACAGATAACAGAAGAAGTGAAGAAAACTTTTGAAGAAATGGCTACCGCAAAAGTCGAAGAGTTGAAAAGCCAATATGAACTGTTACTAAACGGCTTGCCCAAACCACCATCTATAGAAGAAAGAAAGAACCAAAGCTTTCAAGCGATGGTGATCCAGAGAAAGATTGAAAGTTCACTGGAAGAGGAGGCGAACCAGGCATGGTCCAACTTGCCTGAGGATCAACGCCTTAAGAGGGTGGGTTTTTTTAGAAAAGACATCGATTTGGAGAAAAAGGACCAGTTTGTCCGTACTTATATCAATGAACGTTTTGTGGAACGGTTGAAAAAAGAAATGGAACTTGATAAGTGAGTCATGGAAGGCCTTTTAATATCTAGCCCCAAAAATCAACCATGGATTCGGCCTATTTTTGGCGAATCCATGGTTGATTTCTTAGTTTTAATAAAGGGGGCTGTAAACTAGCTGTTTCTAAAAATGACCGTACATAACCATAATTTAATGATAAGAATATTTTCATTCTCTAATCCAACAGATCCACTTATATAACAGTAAATACTACAGTTTTCCAATAATATTTCATGGTTTCAATTATGGACGTAAAGAAATGGAGGGGCTTAATTGAAAGACGTCTTAGAGAATATAGCAAGACATGAAAACCGATTATCGCTGGAAACGTTAAGGGATCATTCCCGTTTTTTTAATTAGAGAGTACTTAAATCAATCACAATCATTGAGACCTGAATAAGGTCTTTTTTTATTACAATTACTTTACTTAAAGGGTTATCCTAGTCTTTTGATAACCTCGTTGCCCTCCAAATCTCGTCATACGGTTTGCTAGGGGAATTATAGAAGTGCAACTGTTATATAGTAGCACCTTACTTTACAAAGTTAATCTTGGACATCAATTAAGGGCTCTAATTCGAGATGATAGTTTACATTGATTTTCATATTACTCCATTTTTCAAACCATTTTTCTTCACTCATCGGTTTAGTGAAGGGCGTGAACGTTTTAGTTCCAATCTGTAGTGGATCAACGTTCCACTCCTGATTCCTGTAAAAATGCCTTTGTTTTGGTTTAAACGGAAAATCAAAATTCACCTCATTAAGAGGAGGAAGATTATGCGGATTTGTGAATTATGCGGCAGTGAGCAGGAAATGGAAACAGAAGAAACTGAATCAAAAAGAATCAGAATTCTTCATGTTTGTGAAAACTGTCAGAATGACAGAGCTTTCGACTATTTTGACAATTAAAAGAAGACGTGAGAAAAGGGAATCCGATTGTGGAATTCCCTTTTTTATAGCAAGGCGGAGCAAGCAATTAGAAACACAACGATTTACGACTTTCTTTTACTTTCTGATAAGCACTTACAGCTCTCCAATTTTTTCTCGCAGTACAAAAGAAGGTGTCTTTCAGCTATGGATTCCGTTGGGTTTTATATTAGGTTTCTTTTACTTGTTACGCAGTAAAAGAAACCATCCATCTAAAATGAAAGCGTGTATTTTAGGACTTTGCATAGCCTTATATCAGTTAATTCTTCAATATGTTAGGTAGTTTTTGGTATTTCACTATCGGGTGCTTTAGCTGAAGATCGGAGTTGTCTTTAAGGCAGCTTTTTTGTATGAAAGCACATTAGTAAAAAAGCCATGCTAAAATAAACCCTCCATATTCTCATTTTTTTGATGGGGGTAAATGTACTAGTTCGTTATTTTAACTGGTTATGCAGTTTGTTGTTCAGATGGAGCGATTGTATAGCCTTACTTTTTTTGGTATTCGATCATTTTTAATTCTTTGTTATTTTGTTTTTCTTCAAGGTGATTTGAGCCTAGTTCATGATAAGGTTCTCCTGTTTTTAAGATGTTGTAAGCAATCGTTACTAGTAAATGGGCAGAAGCGATTCGTCCCTTCATTTTTCCTTGCCGTTTGGTAATCCTTTTTCGTTGTGAAGCCATTCGATTATTTTGCCTTGATGTCGCTAATACACATTCTATGGCCATCGTTTTTAAAGCTTTATTTCCTGGTGTGGTTTTACTCGTTTTTTTTTACCAGCACTTTCGTAATTTCCAGGACTCACACCAGCTCAAGAGGCAAGATGTTTAGCTGACTTAAATACGGACATATCTACACCCATCTCCGCAATAAAAGTAGCTGCGGCAGCTTTGATCACACCAGTATACCATCCCATAATTCTACTTCCTTGCGATAAGGGGACAGGAGTTGATCGATTTGTTTTTCCAATTCTTCTATGGTTTGTTCTAAATAACCTATATGCTCCCAATGGTAACGCGCAACATATCACGATGATGACGGCGAATACGGCCATTAATTGCATTGGTAATGTCAGTAATACTTGCTTTTGTTCGCCAATCCACCATTTTTCGAAGACCATCGGTCTCTATTTTTTCACCGTTTAGAATCGCTTCAAGGATACGGCGTCCCGATACACCGAAAATATCTGATAGAACGGATGTTAGCTTGATATTAAGCATCTTGAAGAATTTTGTGAATGCGATTCTGCTCTGAGGTGCGATGATGAATCAATTTTTTTAGATAACGAGTAAGATCTCGTAAATCACGAATATCCTCTGGTGGGACAAAATTGCTTTCAATAAGTCCGCATCTTAGAAGCTTGGCAAGCCATTCGGCATCTTTCACATCAGTTTTACGCCCTGGAACATTTTTGACATGTCTGGCATTGGCCAGAACAAGGTGAAAAGAACCTTCAAGTATATTCCATATTGGTCAACAGCCTAATCTTATATAGGAGTTGTTTTTATGTTTGGTATTGTCTTGATATTGCTTATAGCTTCTGCTGGGGGAGTTATTGCTATTACCGGCTTCTTCGTTATATTAGATTGTGGGGAGCATTAAAATTTAAACTCCATTCGATGATTTAAGAGAGCCTTTTGGCTCTTTTTATTTTGAAAAAGTTTTAACTTTGTAAATTTGTGTTTTGCTGTCCGAACCTACCCCTACAGGGATTATTTCTTTTAGGATCATGGTCCTTTGCTTACTCTAAGCTATATTTATATTATGTAAACTGGAGAGGATAAAGTTTTCACTTATTATAAAACGGATTTACATAAATATGGGGATGCCTTCACATAATATAGAAGGATTTAAATTCCTTAGTAATAGGGAGGTGATTAGATGTTCTTCAAAAAACGAAAGATTAGAAATAATAAAGACAAACAGGCCGTGACTGAGAATTCACAAGATATTGGCCAGCTGTTTGCTAAGGCTAAAAAATCCAGTGATTTTAAACAATTTCCACTTACGGATGAATCGGGACATTTAATCATTTCTTACTACAATACACTGGTCGATCAACAACAACTCCAACTGAAAATTTTACTGATTTTCCGAGAGACTCCTTTTAAACTAGACAGGCTAGAGAAAATTGATGACATAAAGAAAATCATCGCAATAGAAGATATTGTAATAACGGATAATGGGAACGAAGCTGAATCAAAGTTACTTAAAGGGTATGCGATACTTCAAATGAAGGAAAATGATCAAAGGGTTGCTTTAATTCTCTTATCTAATGATAAAGCTGGATTGCGTGAACAAAATAACGTTGAAAATGAGTTTAGTGTGGTGGGTCCACAAATTGGGTTTCTAGAGAATATTGATGTAAATATACATTTATTAAGACAACAAATAAATACAACTGATCTAATTACGAAGGAAGTAAACATTGGTTCTACTTCAAATACTCGAGTTATTATTGCTCATATTGATGGGATTACGAGTGAGCAGCATGTTAATACCATGACCCAACGGCTTCAAGATATTGATTTTGATGTCATTTTTGATACTTCTCAGCTGCATCAATTTATAGAAGATAATTCCCTTACACCGTTTCCTTTGCTTCTTCCAACTGAACGTGTGGATAGGGCGGTTCAATCTCTTATTAACGGACAAGTAGCTGTTTTAAGTAGTGGGTCGCCATATGTCATTACAGGTCCTTCTACGATCATTGATTATTTTATTTCACCTGAAGATTACTTTCTCCCATGGATTCTTGGATCTTTTTTTCGTTTAATACGGATATGCAGTGTCCTTTTCTCCATTTTTGGAACATCTATTTATATAGCCGTTATCACTTACCATTACGAGATGATTCCAAACGATTTATTCGGTTCACTTAGTGTTTCTCGTTATAATGTCCCGTTTCCACCGGTATTAGAGGTGATTTTTCTGGAATTCACGATTGAACTATTACGTGAAGCGGGAGTCCGGTTACCTACAAAAGTAGGACAAACATTGGGAATAGTGGGCGGTATTGTTATCGGCCAAGCGTCAGTTGAGGCGGCCCTTACAAGTAATGTCTTACTCATTATAGTCGCCTTATCTGCCTTAGCTTCCTTTACTACCCCCATTTATAAAATGTCGAACACTATACGTTTTTTACGTTTTCCTTTAATTCTCTTCGCATCTATTTGGGGGGGACTAGGTATCGTTATCGGGATTGCCTTTTTAATCACTCACCTTACACGGTTAGAATCTTTAGGAACACCCTATACCGTTCCATTTTATCCTTTTAGGCCAGAGGATTTAACGGACAGCCTGATCCGTTCCTCTTATAGTAAAACATCCAAAAGGCCAAATTATTTACGTCCTAAATCAATTTGGAGATACCACCCAGATAATCACAAAAAAAAGAAAAGTGATTTTGATGAATAATCAGGAAAGGGTCATAAAGGTGAAGTAAATGAAATTATGTTTTCTGTTAACTTTTAGCTTAACTTTCTTTTTATCAGGGTGTGGTATACATGAGAGGATCATTGATGAAGTTCAGATAATTGAAGCTCTAGGATATGATCGGGAAGAAGGCAAAGTTAAAGGAATTGCTCTTTACCCTACTTTCGCAGAACAGGGAAATATCAAATTGAAGATTTATAAAACGGTGTCTGATTCATATGAAGACATACTCCCGAGACTGAATGCAAAATCAGCCTATCCTATTGAGACAGGAAAATTAGATTTTGTATTGTTCGGCAAGGAATATGCCACACAAGGGATCGAAGATGTTATCACTAATTTTGCCCGAAATCCAAATACGGCGAGTCGAATGCAGTTGGGCATTGCTGAAAACACAGCCGAAGATATACTTCAATCCAGTAAACATGTGAATCTTTCATTCCATTTAAGTGAAAAAATCAATCAAAACATTGAAAGTGGTAATTTGCCAAAAATGAATCTGCACATGTTTTTGAACAATTTTCATCAAGAAGGGAGGGATCAAATTTTACCTTACTTTATCCTAGAGGAAAATCAAATTAAAATTGACGGGTTAGCCTTATTAAAAAACGGGAAGTACATAAATCATATTAATTTAAGACAGTCCTTAATTCTAAAAACATTAATTGATGGGTCTCAAAATGGACAATATAAAACCAAAATCACGCAAAATAAAAAGGAAGGTTTTATTCTCTTGAAAAACCTGGATGCAAAAACTACATATACGGTTGAGAAAAGCGAAGACATTCCGAGTATATTCATCGATTTAACCATCCATGCAGAGATTGAAAAAGCATCATCCTGGTTTGATTTGAAAAAAGATAAAGATATTGTAAAATTGGAACGAATTTTAAATGCACACTTTAAGGAAGAGGTCCAACGTTTAATTTCACTGGCACAAGGATACAATGTAGATCCCATTGGGTTGGGAGAAAAGGTTAGAGCCACCTCAAGAAATTGGGACTATCAACGGTTTATGGAGATATACCCAGAAGTAAAAACCACTGTACACACAAATATTGACATCCTAAATACAGGTATTGAAGAGTAAGTCTGCATGATAAGAGGAGGAACCACGTGAAATCATTACTAGACGAACGACATTTAGTATCTTCCTTTTACGTTTTCTTTCTGATCTACACGAATATTATTGGCATAGGAATCATGAGTTTTCAACGAGAAATAACGAAGGACGCAGGTTATGATGCATGGATTTCCATCATTTTATCAAGTATAAGCATTCATATACTAGTTTGGATGGTCTATCGTATTCTTGGAATTGCTAAAAATGATGTCATACATGTTCACAAATTTTGCTTTGGAAAATGGATTGGCGGACTGTTCAACATTTTTGTGATTTTCTACTTTCTTATATTAGCGTTAATTGTTTTCCGTGTTTATGTTGAAGTTGTTCAAGTTTGGCTGTTTCCCTTAATGAAGACCTGGCAAATAAGCCTCATTCTTCTAGTCCTCATTTATTACGTTGTATCCGGTGGATTCCGCGTGATTACTGGAATGTGTTTCTGGGGAACTATCATACCCTTTATTATCCTGTTTCCCCTTAATTTTTTTTCATTGGAATTTGCCAATTTTCACAATTTATTACCCGTCTTTAACCACTCTGTGAAGGAAATCGTATCATCCTCTAAAGCTATGTTGTTTCAGTATGTTGGCTTTGAGACCTTATTCATGTTCTACCCATTCATAAAAAATCCAGACAAATCACAAAAATGGGCCCATTTTGGACTTTTGTTCTCAAGCTTACTTTATCTAATAGTAGCACTCATCACATTTGTTTTCTTTAGTGAAGGACAATTAAACCATACAATATGGCCAACATTAGCTCAAATGAAAATTGCGAAATTCCCTCTAATAGAAAGAGTCGAATTTATCGTTGTTTCGATTTGGTTACTTCTCGTATTACCCAATATCAGTGTGAAAATATGGGCAGGTTGTCGTGCTATTAAGAAAGTAATAAATGTGAAACAACGTATAAGTCTGTTCATTGTACTGGTCCTATTCTTTATTATAGCTAATGTGCTCAAAGAGAGGAGTCAAATAGAGCGATTGAATGAAATGTATTCAAACATTGCTTTTTACTTTGTGTATCTATATATCCCTTTTCTCTTTTTGTACATTCATATTAAGCATAAAATAACTAAGTAGGATAGAAAGCTTCTAGAAACTTATAATACAATCTGGGCAGATCGTTTTGTAAGGATTCAACAGAAAAGGTCAGCAGTTACATTGGGGAAGGTGAACCATTCCAAATCACAGAAATTACAATGGATGATCCTAAACTAAGTGAGGTTTTAGTTCGCCTTATTGCGTCGGGGGTTTGTCACACTGATGTGGAGTTAGTATAGTTTCATGGACACATTTTAGTTAAGTCCTTACAATGATTTTTGAGAGGATGTGTCCGTCTTGGAACGTAAGAATACAGGTGAAAAATATAATAATGAATTCAAGAAGACTATTGTAGATCTTGGGTAATTCGGTCAAAGAATTAAGCGGCGAATATGGCGTATCAGAAGTTACCATTTATAAATGGGTTAAAGAATTTATCCCTATCGGTTTAGGGAAAGAGTCTATGACTCCAAAGGAATTAGCTGCCATACAGAAGGAAAACCTTCGGTTAAAGCAAGAAGTTGAAATCTTAAAAAAGGCTATGGCCATATTCGCGAAAAAGTAACCGAGACAGATCTTACCGAATTTATTGAGGAAGACAAGAAACAATATCCCATACAGAAGATGTGTGAAATACTAGAAATCCCAAGAAGCAGCCATTATCAGTCTCTTCAACTTGTCGTATCCAATCGCGAACAGGAAAACCAAGAGCTAACGCAGAAAATTCATCTCATCTACTTAGAAAGCAAGGGACGTTAGGGTGCTCCCAAGATACATAAAATCTTATTAACCAAAGGGTTTTCCCTAAGTCTAAAGCGTATTCAACGCCTAATGAACAAAGCGAGTATTCGTTCTATCAGGAAGAAAAAATACCGTCCTTATCCATCAAAAGAAAAGATTATTCAGTTAGATAATTTGCTTAAACGAGACTTTACTACCCAGACCATTAATGAGAAATGGGTAGCTGATATTACGTATATCCACACGTTAAAAGACGGATGGTGTTATTTAGCTTCTGTATTGGATCTTCATTCTAAGGAAATAGTAGGGTATTCCTTTTCACGTTCTATGGCGACAGAACTGGTCATAAAAGCTTTCGATAACGCTCACTCTTCACAAAAGCCATCGGAGGGCTTAGTTCTTCATACGAATCTTGGCTCACAATATACAAGCAGTGAGTTTACTCAACATACCCAGAATCATCATATTAAGCGAACCTTTAGCCAGAAGGGTTGCCCGTACGATAATGCAGTATTGAATCTTTTCATGCGATATTAAAGAAGGAAGAAGTCAACCATGTACAGTATCTAGACTACCAAACAGCTAAATTAGCGATATTCCAATTTATTGAAGGTTGGTAAACCGAAAAAGAATTCACAGCAGCTTAGGATATAAAACTCCACAAGCCATTGAAGATCAAATTACAAATACAGCTTAAGATTTAACTTTTTTGTGTCCAAAATATTGACTCAAATCCATGGCTTTGGTAAATCTTTAAAGTATTTAATAATTATTTATTAGGGATTTCTTAAGAATCAACTTGTCTAGCTTTTCACTATATTCAAGTGTTTCCTGATGATTTAGACCTTTCTTAACACCAGTTTCTATAAGTAATTTTCTTAGGCTCTTTATATTTAATTCTAACTCTCTATACATTTTTATTTCGCACATTTTGAATACTCCTTTGTGGGTAACTAATTTCTATTTTAGGATTATATTACAATTATGTAATTATTAAAATGTTTTTTCTTAAACTTGCTAATAAGTAGGGAAATCGACATAAAATTATACTGCAATACGTCACAGTAGAAACAAAGAAAATCGTGAATGGTTGCAAGGTCTTCGAAAGAATTTTTCCCTACAGCTTGAAGGTCATAACCTGTGTGAACGCAGATATAATCTACTCCAAGTTTATCCAGTTCTTTCGCACGACCTTCAATGTCTTTAACTGCGATCATATCAGCAAGGATTTGTTTACCTTGTTTTTTTGCTTCTTCTACAGCACCTTTAATGGACTCGTCTTCAGCTGTACCAAGAATGGTGATGATGTCAGCGCCTGCTGCAGATGCTTGGCTAACTTCATATCAGCTGCATCCATGATTTTAAGATCAGCTAAATGATAGCTATTTACTAACGGTACGATACTCAGTATACTGGGTATGTTACTAAATTGAAAGTATGCACTATTTTATCATATAGTAACAAAAAGTATACTATGGGACATAATAAGAGTTGGAGGTGAAATAAATGCCGAATCTTGGGGAAAAAGTGTTTAATTGTGAAAAAGAATTGACTCTTTCGATTATTGGCGGAAAATGGAAAATGTTGGTATTGTGGCATCTAGGAAAAGAAGGAACCAAACGTTTTGGTGAACTAAAGGCCCTCATGCCTGGTATCACTCAAAGAATGCTTGTTAATCAATTGCGTGAACTTGAAGACCATTTGATTGTTCATCGTGAAGTCTATCCTGTCGTTCCGCCAAAAGTTGAATATTCACTCACTGAGTATGGAAGAAGTCTGATGCCTATTCTGGATGCTATGTATGACTGGGGTAAAGATTATATTGAGAATGTATTAGAAAAAGAAACAGAAAACAAATCGTCTATTCAGTAAAAAAGAGTTTCTCCTAGGGGTTCGAAAAGTGTAAAAAAGTTCATATACTAACAAACCACGGTTAGCTATCTTAATAAAGATGCTGTCCGTGGTTTTTTTTGTATCTCTACGTATTTAAAAGGTTGAAAAAACACAACATATAATAAAGGAATCAGTTACTTGGTATTGGATTCATGTTTATAGTGTTATTTTTAACACTATATTATACCAATGTATCTATATGTTAATAAAGTACGTACTTTCAAAAGTATAACTTACGTAATATACTGATTTTGCTCAAGTAATAGCGAGCTTAAAGAATACTACCAAACCTTAAGAGAATACTACTACAAGCATGGTGAGATGAAGTGAAACTTCATTTAATAATTTATACATGTTGTTGCTTTTGACGAAAGGAGAGATCCGCATGGGAAAGTTCAAAACTAAGCAGCGAAAAGTTTGTGAAAGATGTCTAACCATCACCATAAATAATGAAACCTGTCCAAAATGTGGACATTCTCAATTAAGAGATATCATTATTACCGGACAAGCTGGGAGAAACAAACGAATCTTACATCCAAAAGTAGGATAACGCAATAGCGAAAACCCTTGTTGTTTTTGTAGGGAAAACGAAGAAAATCAGACATTTTTCTATTTGAAAATGTGGAGGAATGAAAAGTGGATTCTATGACGTTTGTCTTATTTGGGGCAACTGGGGATTTAGCTAAGCGGAAAATCTACCCTGCCTTGTTTAATTTATATTTGAATCAAAAATTACCAGATTCTTTTTTGATCATTGGTGTAGGAATAGACGAAATGTCTGATGTTGATTTTCAAAACCATGTAACAGACTCGCTATACACTTTTTCTAGACACTTGATAAATGATAAATCCGAAAAACAAGAATTTGTAAAGGCATTTCGTTATTGCCAGTTAGATTTCACGAATACTGAAGGGTATAAGAAGTTAGTTGAATTCGTTCAACAAAATGAAAAAGACCAGATTATTGAAGAGAATAGAATGTTCTATCTTTCTGTTGCTCCTGAATTCTTTGATGTAATTGCTTTAAACATAAAGAAGAGTGGCTTAGGTTCGACAAAGGGATGGAAACGATTGATTATCGAAAAACCATTTGGGTATGACTTAAAATCTGCTGAAGATTTAAACGAAAAATTAAGCAAAGCTTTTGAAGAAAACGAAATTTTTCGGATTGACCATTATCTCGGAAAACCAATGGTTCAAAACCTTGAAGCCTTGGAATTTGCCAATCCTGTTCTGCAATCACTTTGGAACAATCGGTTTATTGCCAATGTGCAAATTACGGCTAGTGAAACGGTTGGTGTAGAAGAGAGGGCTGGTTATTATGACCAAGCAGGCGCTATTCGTGATATGGTTCAAAATCATATGCTACAGCTGTTGATGATGACAGCCATGCATCTCCCAAAACAGATTAGTGCAAAAGATATCCGTAATGAGAAAAGAAAAGTTATGGAATCTCTGCGACCATTACAGAAAAATACTGTAGGTATCCACGTCGTTCGTGGCCAATATGGATCAGGTGAAATAAACAGTACACCAGTAGTCAGATACTTAGAAGAACCTGGCGTTGATGCTTCTTCTAAAAACGATACATTCATTGCCGCTCGTCTTTGGATTGATAATTCCTTCTGGGACGGGGTCCCATTCTATATCCGGACAGGAAAAAGAATGACGGAAAAATTAACGCGGATTGTGATTGAATTCAAAAACCCATTAAAGAATTTGTATACCAATGAAATCCAAAATGCTGAACCCAATCTATTAGTTATTAATGTAAGTCCTAATGAAGGTGTTTCGTTGCAGTTAAATAGTAAAAACCCGATAAATGGAAAGTTAGAACCTATTGTTGTTGATTTTTCAGCGAGTAAAAAAGACGTGCCCGAAGCATATGAACTCTTAATATTTGATGCTCTGCGTGGAGATTCTACCTTCTTTGCTCATTGGAACGAAGTGAAATTATCTTGGAAATGGGTACAGCCTATTTTAGAGACATTTGAGGAAAATATTGTTCCACTTCATTCATATCAATCTGGATCGATGGGACCAGAAGCTGCTCATCAATTATTGGAACAGGATGGTTATAGATGGTGGTAAAAGAAAGATTATGATTATACTTTGAATCCATTCTGCTATAGATGAAAAACTCAAAAAATATAGAAATACTCAAGGAGGATTAATGATGAAGGTCGGATTAATTGGATTAGGAAAAATGGGGCTAAACTTAGGAAAGAACCTAATTGACCATAAACATGATGTAGTAGCATTTGATCTAAATACAAATACTATTGAAGAAATTAAAAAATACGGAGTTGAAGGAGCATCCAGTTTACAAGATCTTGTTCAATCATTAGAAAAGCCACGAGTTGTTTGGATAATGGTCCCACACTCCGTCGTTGATTCAGTTATTAGTGAAATCACACCATTTCTAAGTGAAGGAGATGTCGTCATTGAAGCTGGTAATTCGCATTATAAGGAATCCATTCGTCGTTACGAACAGTTGAAGAAAGTTGGAGTTAGCTTTATGGATGCCGGTACTTCTGGGGGGATGGAAGGTGCCCGCTATGGTGCTTGTTATATGATTGGTGGAGATCCTGAAGCATGGAGCATTGTCGAGCCGATTTTTAGAGATACAGCTGTAGATAATGGGTATTTATATGCTGGGAAATCTGGTAGTGGCCACTTCTTAAAAATGGTCCACAATGGAATAGAATACGGAATGATGGCCGCCATTGGTGAAGGATTCGAAGTCCTGGAAAAAAGCGATTTCGATTTTGACTATGAAAAAGTGGCACGGGTGTGGAATAACGGTTCTGTCATCCGCTCATGGCTCATGGGATTGACAGAACGCGCATTTTCTAAAGATGCAAAATTAGATGAAATTAAGGGCATTATGCATTCTTCTGGGGAAGGGAAATGGACAGTTGAAACCGCTTTGGATCTTCAAACAGCTACCCCTGTTATCGCTATGTCTTTACTAATGCGTTACCGTTCATTAGACAATGATACATTTACAGGTAAAGTGGTAGCTTCCCTTCGTAATGAATTTGGCGGACATGCTGTGGAAAAATCATAAAGCCATCTGCTGTATATGTCTTTCGTTAAAATGAGCCGGAAATTCATTGGATTTTTAGTTTGGTATATCCCCAAAATTGGTATATTTACTTAAGTCGTTGATAGTGCTAACTATGTTAATTGAAGCGGAAGGAGCGAGACTCCTCGAAAATGCATTCACATTTTCTCGTGCGGTGCCTATTCACGGATGATGATTCAACGTCCTGCGGGAAAAACAGGACAAGGGAGACCCCGCAGCCGCACAGCGCCGAGGAGGCTCCCGGCTCGCCCGCGGAAAGCGAGCACCTGGAGCCAACAGACAAGTTTAACAGAGCCAAAAAAATAAAACAATAATATTGAGGTGTGACATCATGAACATATTTGATGCAAAAATCATTAACACACAATATGGTTTAGAAACCTATTTAGACATGGTGAAGAATATCGAAGTAAAAGAACTCCATTCTCCATCAGATAATGAGCCCTTTTATGAAATAGTATTAGGGATAGAGTATTTTCTTCTAAGGGACGGAAAATATTATGATAGTGAAAGGAATTATTTTCGGATTCAAATGAGCGAAGATTTTAATTCAATTACGTTAAGAGAGACAGATACCGAAAGTTTATTTGCTGTCAAAACCGAACACGAGAGAGACTCAACTAAGCTACTGGTTGGAGAATGGCTTATAAAAACCAATGCTTTCAAGCAAGTAATAAGTGAACTGATCCAACAAAAGAAAATGGAGAATGTTCAAAATGAGGGAGACACTCGAAAAGTATTAGGAACGATAAGATTCTTGGAAATATTACTTGAAATCAAAACAGAAGACATACTAAGTGCCAATGTAGTGAGGGACCATTGAGTTTTCTTAATACTAACTATCTTTTAATGTACGCTATTGATAATTACACGGTCCCACTAAGGATTTTTCAAAATTGAAAAGGGGGAGTTTAAATGTGTTTTTAAAAACTCCCTTATATACTGTAGAAAAGGAGAATGCACTAACATGAAACGTTTTACTATGCCGAGAGACCTTTTTTAGGGAAAAGGATCTCCGATTGAAGCAGCTAAGCTAAATTTGATTGAAAGGGGAAGTAATGTATGACTATTTCGTTTGATTACTCCAATGCATTAGCATTTATGAAAAAGAGTGAAGTAGATAATCTAAGTGAATTTGTAAAAGTGGCTCATAAAATGCTACATGAAAAAACAGGCCCCGGCTCTGATTATCTTGGTTGGGTCCATTTGCCACTAAACTATGATAAGAGTGAATTTGAAAGAATTAAACAAGCTGCTGAAAGAATCAAGAAACATTCAGACGCAATGGTTGTAATTGGTATTGGTGGTTCGTATTTGGGTGCAAGATCAGCTATAGAAGCTTTGTCCCATAGCTTTCATAACCAAATGAACGATAAGACAAAAGTGTATTTTGCCGGTCACAATATCAGTTCTACTTATATATCTCATTTATTTGAACTATTAGAGGGGAAAGATATCTCTGTTAACGTCATTTCCAAATCAGGAACAACGACAGAGCCAGCCCTTGCTTTCCGTATTTTTCGTGACTATATGGAGAAAAAATACGGAAAAGAAGAGGCGAGAAAACGTATTTTTGCCACTACAGATCAGGAAAAAGGAGTATTAAAAAAGCTCGCGGACAAAGAAGGATATGAAACGTTTGTTATTCCGGATGATGTAGGTGGAAGGTATTCTATGCTAACAGCAGTTGGTCTCTTACCAATTGCCGTAGCAGGACTTGATATTGATCATATGATGGAAGGGGCAGCAGCAGCAGCCCGTAAATACAACAATTCTGATTTATTGACAAATGAGAGCTATCAGTATGCTGCGGTCCGAAATGTACTCTACAATAAGGGAAAAGCAATTGAAGTGCTTGTTAACTATGAGCCCTCCCTTCACTACGTATCGGAATGGTGGAAGCAGCTGTTTGGGGAAAGTGAAGGAAAAGATCAAAAGGGGCTATTCCCTGCTTCCGTTGATTTTTCAACGGATTTGCATTCCATGGGGCAATATGTACAAGAAGGTCGACGAAACCTTTTAGAAACGGTTTTACAGATTAAGAAACCTCGAATTGAAGTGACTATTCAGGAGGATTCAGAAAATATTGATGGATTAAACTTCCTGGCAGGTAAGACGATGGATGAAGTCAACAAAAGTGCATTTCAGGGTACCCTTATGGCCCATATAGATGGAGAAGTACCTAATCTCGTGATTGAACTGGATGAAATGAATGAATACACTTACGGTGAGATGGTTTACTTTTTTGAGAAGGCATGTGGGATTAGTGGCCATCTATTAGGAGTTAACCCATTTGACCAGCCTGGAGTCGAAGCATACAAGAAGAATATGTTTGCTTTACTTGACAAACCTGGTTTTGAAGCAGAAAAAGCTACTCTCATGGAGCGTTTATCAAAATAATGATTGGTTTTGTATTATAAAAATATTGTTACCAAAAACCATATTTTTTGTAACAATATTTATGAGAAATACTGATGCTTGATTTTACTAATTTTATAGGTTACCAAAAATAATTACCAAAAGTTTTACCAAATACTTTGCAAAAATGATGTCTCTTGTACAATTAGATTATTAAATTGTGCAGGAAGCTTCTTTATGATAATCGGTTATGCTCGAGTTTCGACAGTTGACAAAATTTAGACCGACAAATTATATTACTTTCCGAGTGCGGCTGTAAAAAAATGGTTCAAGAGAAATTTACTAGGACTACAAAGGAGAGAGATGGACTTTACTCTTTGCTAGATGTAATAAGTCGTCTGGATGCTTGTTCCCCCTTTTAATCTCATGACTATGTATACTTTAAAAATTTGTGGTAAATCTTTTCGTATTGTTTCTCGCGTTACGTTTAACTCTCTGCTTAGTTCCAAAATTTTGACTGTTTTAAATTCATGTAGTTGTTTCATGATTTCACTTTGTCTATCTTGTGGAAGCATTTCTCCACCTCCAAATTTTAACCTTACTTTTCACTCGTGAAATTTGGTTCTGGTGCAAAAATAATGAAATAGAACATAATAGTAATATCCTGTTAACTTTGGGATTAAGCAGCTACTCCGAACAACTTATGAATGAATTCAACCTCATTTTGGGCAGAATTTGCCCGTTGATGAGGTTGATCCTTTTTTAACCATATGCATAGCTTCGATACCACTCAAAATATAGGTGGCTGTTCGAAACGATTTCAATCTCAACATGGAACGGACCCGTTTTTTTATAAAACGATGATCTTGTTCCACAATGTTGTTCAGATACCGTATTTGTCGTACTCGTATGCCTTCTGGCATACTTTTTTCTTCTTTTAACTCTTGAATCGCTACAGGATAAACTGGGTTCTTATCAACCGTAATCACACGTGGAGTTGTAGAATGGCAAGTAGCCAAGGCTTTCTTAAAAAAGCGCTTGGATGCTTGTTTATCTCTTAATTCACTTAGATAAAAATCAATCGTATTCCCTTCTGAATCAACTGCACGATACAAATACATCCATTTTCCTTTTACTTTTTTGTATGTTTCATCTACTCTCCACGAGTCATTGGTCTGCTTGAGATGCCGACGAATTCTCTTATCTAAATCAGGGCCATATTGATGTACCCAACGCATAATCGTTGCACCAGGGTTTTTTGGATCTGTATTCTAATGAGGTTATGTAATTAAGCTTTTGACCATTTCGATTTAAGTTCAACCCCAGCAGCCTTCAAGGTTGTATAAAGCGGACAGCGGGAATCGGTAATTCTCTGTAATTCAGCTATCCTTTCTTCAGTTTCACTTGTTTGTACTTTGGTATCAATAGTCACCTTTTCGAAATAAGGCTTAACGTTTGGATCCCCCATAAATCCCCTTCGATCGACAACGCCACGAATATCAAATTCAATTCCTTGAAGGTCAAACTTTAGTTCCTTAGCCACTACATTTGCAACGACATTTTCACAGCCAGACAAAGCGCATAGGAAAGTAGTTAATGGGTCGGGACCTGTATCCTCCCCTCCCATTGCAGGTGGCTCATCAATAGTGATTGTATGTTGGTCAGATTTTGCAATAGTTTGCATTCCCTTAGATTTTCCAGTTACATGAAAGTTTAATTTATTTTCCAAAAAAATCATCCTTCCTTTACGCTCATTTTGGAACAGACTTATTCTGTCCCAAATAGAATATAGATATTCACGTATAGGAAAAAAAGATGACCTCAATAAGAGAGTCCTGTAAAAAGTCCCGATTTCTCAAAGGCAGTATTAAAAAGAGCACCCAATGAATGTTTTTATATTTATTATGTGCTCTTTTTTCTTATTTTACTTTCAAAGCCTCCTCCAGGTTACTGGGAGGCCTTTTTCACATTGACCGTGATGCAGTCAGGCAAGTTTGTATTCGCATGCCAAATAAACTTTGCCCTGGTTAAACCATGAACCCTTTTCATTTCCGCATTCTTATGTTCAATTAGCAAGCGCACCTTTTTCCGTTCCTTGTAGTCATCCGATTCAAGGAATTTCATCTGCCTTTTATGTTCTTCGGATTTAATTGAAATCGAATAGGTTTTGCTTTTTCCCCGTTCTTGCCTTTCTGGTGGTCCACTGTCCGGCTGGACATTGAACCTGGTCTTTTTCCTTATCGTACCTAAAAGAGGCCTCTTCACGTGTTCCATAAACAGATAGATTCAATGGGATATAGGCTTTTATCTTTTCCTGAATAGGCTGTATCTGCCGAATACATTTTCAATTTCAAGGGAATGTTTCTGGCTTGCTTCTACCAGGGATTTGAACTATTTCCCATCATCTTCTATTTCCAGGCGTTCAGTTACACCCCGTAATCATTTCTTCTTCAGTCAAAGCGAGATGGCTTTTATATCCCGTGAAATTTTTGGTGGTGGATTTCCAGGCAAAGCGGGCATCGGGATCCACGGCAGACTGAATTCCCTTTTTCGCTAATAGGCATTCGTCTTCCACAATTTGTTTGGCAATTGTCATCTTTTCGTTTATGGCGCCTTTGGCGTAAGGAATTTTTTCTTCGACCATTTCGACGAGTTCAGCCAGATAATGAAGCATTTCTTTGGCAAGTGTTTCATCGGAAGCTTCTTCGAGCTTGGGTAAAGTAGGCAATTCCTGATATACCTTTTTATTTTTCTTTTTAACAGCTCGTATTAACCTGTTCGCTGCTTCGTCAATACTTTGATTCGCTTTTGCTTGGATGCATTCATAAGAATGGGTGGAATCTAGGATGATAGACTTTGATTTAATCAGCCCTTTATCAATACATTGATTTATTATGGCGTCTACAACCTTTACTACATTATCGGCTCCAAGCCGGTGATTTCTAAACCGGCTTAATTGGGAAGGGTCGGAGGACATCCTCCGGATTTAATCTAAGAAACCATTTATAAGCAAGATTAACCCGGGCGTTCTCTATCACTGTATCATCAGACAGTCTATAAAGCGCCTGAAGAAAGAGCAGGATAAAAAGTAGTTCATGAAATAGAACAAAAAAACACATTTATTTTGTATGAAAGATGGTAGTATTAGAATGGCAAACCCCTTTATAAATCATTACTTGCATAGGGTATACTGTTTAGGAAAGGATGTGGTTTATCATGGATACAATGAAGGCGGTAGGACTTACCCGGTACCTTCCAATTGGAAATCCAAAAAGCCTGGTAGACGTAGTTATAGAGAAACCAAGAGCGACGGGTCGTGACATTTTGGTTAAAGTAGTCGCCATATCGGTCAATCCGGTTGACACCAAGGTGCGGGCGCCTAAAGACAAAGTTGAAGAAGTTTCTAAAATTTTAGGTTGGGATGTAGCAGGAATTGTTGAAGAGGCGGGACCGGATTGCTCGTTGTTCCGTCCAGGTGATGAAGTTTTTTATGCTGGTAGTATTGCACGACAAGGCGGAAACAGTGAATATCATCTGGTTGACGAACGAATCGTTGGACGCAAGCCCGCTTCCTTGAATTTCGCGGAAGCAGCAGCCCTTCCTCTAACCTCTATCACAGCTTGGGAAGCGTTATTTACCCGAATGTTAATTTCCCAAGATCCGCGTGCCAATGAAGGAAAGTCCCTGCTGATCATTGGGGCAGCCGGGGGTGTAGGGTCCATTGCCACTCAGCTTGCAAAACAAGCGGGGCTTACTGTAATCGGGACTGCTTCCCGGCCGGAAACTGTCAATTGGGTTAGATCAATGGGCGCCGACTATACCATCGATCACCATGACCCGCTACTTCCGCAGCTTCAAGCAATTGGGTTTCCAAACGTACCGTACATTTTCTGCCTGAATGCTTTGGAGAAACACTGGGCCGGCATCAGCGAAGCCGTTTCTCCCCAAGGGGTTGTATGCGCAATTGATGATCCGACCTCTCCGCTTGACCTCAAACTGCTCAAGCAAAAAAGCGTCACCTTCGTGTGGGAGTTTATGTTTACGCGCTCGCTTTATGAAACGGACGATATGATTGAGCAGCACCTGTTGCTTAATCGGATCGCTGATGCAGTGGACCATCAAAAATTGAAGACAACGCTCGCCGAAGTGCTTGAACCCATTTCAGCAGAGAATCTTCGTAAAGCCCACAAGTTATTGGAGAGCAATAGGACGATTGGCAAAGTTGTTCTAGAGGGTTTTGTTTAAAAACCTGTTCGTGGAAAGTACAAAATAATAGAATTCCGTTGCCCGATAAATCGGTGATACGATTATAAGCAATGGGAAATAAATAAAAGGCCGACTGCTGTGAACTACACCCCAATTGCTAGACTTAACTAACAATTGGAGGTGCAGTTCACAGCTAAGTGGAAAGCACCGGCAAGAATTTTATCAAAAGTATTTTTAGTTACAAAAGTAACGCCAAGCAGCGTTGCTTTTGTAACTCTTGCACCCGTTCGTAATATAAGGTTAGCCAGATTTTTCTGGTTGACCTTTTTTCATATGGTCTTAATATAACGGTAGTCGGGGTAGAACGTCGCACCCGTGGGATTTAATCCCGTCAGCTAAACTGTTTACCCCCTACTTGTATAACCATGTTTCAGGCTGGTTGGGACAACGATCCCGTTTAACAAGCGAACCTATGACATTACAAAAAGCCCTAGGGGATACAGACTAATATTGTATTTCTAGGAGGAGATAAAGTATGAATTCAGTCATTGGTCTGGATGTATCAAAAGGAGAAAGTCAGGTACAGGATTTTTATATAAGGGTAAACCATATCGTAAGAGCATTAGTATTAAACACGATCTTGAAGGTTTAGGGACATGAGGTGGAGAGAGCAGCTGGCGGTTATCAACCTTCGGTTGTTTTAGAATCAACTGGGCACTATCATACTCCCGTTATTCAGTTTTTAGAGGAACAAAAATATGTTTATATTATTGTTAATCCCCTTATCTCACACAGGGGTAGCGTCAGGAAAATGCGGATTTACAACGTTAAGCCGATTTTCCTGACAATTACCTGGTTTTTAACAACGTTAAGTAATTATTAATGGTCTTAATGAATCTGCCGAGACAAATTTTTCTGATTTAAAATGGTATTCTCCTAGTAAATTTATGTGTTCCCATCCTAAAGGAGACATTTGGTGTAACAAGTCTTCATTAAAATCTCCTAATTCCTTTTTATGTTCCACTGCTTTAGTAAGGTGTAGGGTATTCCAAACACTTATAGCATTGATAATAATATTTAACGCACTGGCTCTTTGTAGTTGATGCTGTATCGTTCGGTCCCTAAGTTCCCTTTGTTTTCCAAAGAAAATAGCTCTTGCGAGTCTATTCATAGCTTCTCCTTTGTTTAAGCCTTTTTGAATCTTTCGTCTTAAAGATTCACTAGTTAGGTAATTAAGAATAAAAATCGTCTTTTCGATCCTTCCCATCTCAAGTAAGGCTGTAGCTAAACTGTTTTGCCTCGAGTAAGAGCCTAACTTTCCCATAATAAGTGATGCTGAAACAGTTCCTTCTCTTATAGAATGAGCTAATCGTAAAACATCCTCATAATTTTCTTTAATAATTTTTATATTGATTTGACCGCGTAAAAAGGACTCTAATTTTGGATACTCGTTTGCCTTTTCTAATGTAAAAAGTTTTGAATCTGAAAAATCTCGTATTCTTGGGGCGAATTTAAAGCCTAATAGGTGCGTTAATCCAAAAATTTGATCTGTATAGCCAGCTGTGTCAGTGAATTGCTCTTCTATATTTAAGTCGGTCTCATGATGCAATAAACCATCTAGAACATGAATAGCATCTCTTGAATTGGTATGAATAATTTTTGTGTAATACGATGAGAACTGGTCACTGGTAAATCGATAAATTGTAGTTCCTTTTCCTGTTCCGTAATGAGGATTTGCGTCTGCGTGCAAGGATGAAACTCCAACCTGCATTCTCATTCCATCTGACGAAGAAGTTGTACCGTCACCCCAATAGGAAGACAAATTTAGCTTGTGATGAAAATTCACTAATACGGCTTGCGCCTTATTCATGGCATCTTCATGCATTCTCCATTGAGATACATATCCCTCACATAACAATTGGTCCTGATGGTCAATGGCTAAATATAGTTGAATATTGAATCATTTCTTAATGAACTACCATGAAAATAGATTTCTGGAATTTAGGGGAAAAGGCAATACTTAAGAAGACGCGAAGGGGCTTGGTAAGGGCAGACCAAGAACAGCTCCGAAGGATCCAGAAGAAAAAATCAGACGTTTAGAGGCGGAGAACGACATGCTAAAAAAGCTCTTAAAGATGTAAAAGGGGGAATGAAGGCAGTAACGACAAGGAAAAAGTATGAGGTAATTAGGGAAATGTCCAAGGAACACTATCCTATTCAGTTATTATGCGAAATTGCACATATATCAAGAAGCGGATATTACAAATGGTTAAAACGTAAAATATCCCCTTCTGAAAAGCAACTGGATGATGTAGAGATTAAGAAAAAAATTATAGGATGCTACAATAAACTCAAAGGAATCTATGGGTATCGAAGAGGAAAATGTATGGCTGGATTAAACCTACGGTTTAAACCTGAACCACAAGCGTGTCCAGCGTCTTATGCGGGAGCTAGAGTTAAAGTCCCTTTTCCGAAAAGGAAACCTTATTACGGGAAGAAAGAAGCATATGTCATTTCTAAAAACCTTTTAATAGGGATTTTCATGCATCCAGATTTAATGAGAAATGGGTAACTGACATTACATATTTGATTTTTAATAGACAGAGACTTTTCCTATCCACCATAAAAGACCTCTATAACAATGAAATCATTTCTTACCAAGTCAGCCGGAGAAACGACTTAAAACTTGTAATAGTAACAATAAAAAAAGCAAAGAAAAAACGGAATGTTAAAGGAACTCTTCCGCATTGCGACCAGGGGTACCAATACACTTCCCACCAATACAATAACCTATTTGAAAAAATATAAAATGCAATCCAGTATGTCAAGAAAGGGAAACTGCTGGGATAACGCTTGTATGGAGAATTTCTTCAGCCACTTTAAATCGGAGTGTTTCTATATGAACTCTTTCGGTACCTCTGAAGAGGTTCGAGGTGCTGTAAGTATGTATATTCGATTCTATAACCATCATCGCTTCCAGAAAAAATTAAACAACCTGAGTCCATATCAATATAGAACACAGGTTGCTTAATTGGTCTTTTTTATTTCTGTCTATTTGACTGGGGTCTCTCCACAATACAGAGATCATCTTCTTTAGGCTGCCTAATCCCTTTTTTAAAAATGTCCTTTACAAAGGGTACACTTTACAACTAGCCTACTTCTTAACCAATATAGACAAGAAGAGACGATCGCTTCTCAATTAAGGATTAGTTGACCATAATCCTGAAGTCTTTACTAGGACTCTTGGATGAAGCTTTAACCCGGCTACAAGCAGCTCTGCTAAATCCTCTGGTTGCATAACATTTTCAGGATTTCCACTAATAAGATTGGTTTCAATGGCCAAATCAGTTGCAACTGTACTTGGTGTTAATGCCGTTACACGGATATTATGCTTTCTTACCTCTAGCATGAGTGATTCCGTTAGTCCTAAAACAGCAAATTTAGAAGCGCTGTAAGCACTTGTAACAGGTGCTCCTTTTTGGCCCGCAGTAGAGGAGATATTCACAATATCTCCTGATTTTCTTTCAATCATATCAGGTAAAACGGCTCTTGTTACATTATATACACCCATCAAGTTTACTCGGATGATGTTTTCCCATTCTTCAGGAGTTAAATCAAGAAAACCGCCAAATTTAGCTATACCTGCATTGTTGATTAAAATATCAATAGAACCTAGGTCTGATTTGATGTGTTCAACAGCTTGATGAACTGCTTCAAGATCGGCTACATCTGCTGTTGCTGCTGAAACGTTCACATCATATTGCTCTAGTTCCGCGGTTACCTTTTCAAGATTTGACATCGTTAATCCAATCAATCCTAAATGAACTCCTTCTTTTGCTAAAGCAATCGCAGTAGCACGCCCGATTCCTCTGCCTGCCCCAGTAATTAAAGCAGTTTTTCCTTTTAATGAAATCATGCTATCATTCCTTTTTAAAAAATTTTAGAATAATTGTTAATAATAACAAAATAATGTTTTAAAGACTAACCAAAAGACCGCAAAGTTTCTTTAGTATGTCTGCGGTCTTTTGGTTATTACATTCTTAGGACTATGTTTTATTCAAGATTGGCATGTCTGCCATACATCTTATTGGTATCTAATCCCTTTTTCTCCATGAATCTCAAGATGACGGCATCATAAAAAAGTAAAAGGGTCTGCTCAAATAGTGAGCCCATTGGTTGGATGGTTTTATAATCGCCCTCTGATTGGTCTTTCGGGGATCCAGGCAATTTAATGGTGATATCTGCAAACTGTCCAATAGTGGAATCAGGGAATATCGTGACAGTTGCAATTTTACCACCAATGCTTTTTGCTTTTTCAGCCATGGAGACTAAGCTTTTCGTTTCCCCGGATCCGGATCCGATGATTAAGATATCCTCTTTTTCAAAGTTGGGAGTTACAGTTTCACCGATTACATAAGAATCAATTCCCATATGCATCATCCGCATGGCGAAGGATTTGGCCATGAATCCTGATCTGCCTGCACCGGCGACAAAAACCTTTTTCGATTCAAGTATCCCGTTGACGAGTTTTTCAGCTTCTTCATCTGCGATTAAGTCAGCTGAATGATTAAGCTCTTTTAAGATTTCTGCTAAATATTGAGTCGTCTGCATTTTAGGATTGACCTGCTGTAACCGTTTGTTCTTTGATCATTTGTTGCATTTTGGCAGCAGCAGCTTTTTTATCAGCTTGTCCAGTAATCCCGCCGCCTACAATGACAAGGTCTGGATTTACTTTAATGACTTCTGGAAGTGTTTCTAATTTAATGCCGCCTGCGATGGCCGTTTTAGCATTTTTAACCACACTTTTGATGGTTTGTAGATCTTCAAAAGAATTTTTTCCGACTGCTTGAAGATCGTAGCCCGTGTGAACACAAATATAATCCACGCCCATAGTATCCACTTCTTTAGCACGTCCAGCAAGGTCTTTTACCGCAATCATATCGACAAGGACTTTTTTACCCTGTTTTTTCGCTTCTTCTACAGCACCTTTAATCGACATATCTTCAGCCGTTCCAAGAATAGTGATGATATCAGCACCTGCTTCGGAAGCTTTCATCACTTCATATCCAGCAGCATCCATAATTTTCAGGTCTGCTAATACTTTTAAGTTAGGGAATGCTTCTTTTACTGCCTTTACAGCATGGAGACCTTCGTTGATCACAACCGGTGTTCCGATTTCTACGATATCAATATGCTCCTCTACTTCTTTTATCAATTCGATTGCTTCTGGAATGTTGACTAAATCTAATGCTAATTGTAATTCCATCTATGTTTCACTCCTCATAATTTTTTAAGTTTGTTGCACAGTAGTAATTATGCCCATTACTCACTTTCATTTCTCCTGGCAACCGTAACCAATGCTCTTGTTAACAATGGTACAGTGTAAGTATAATGTGTATATTAAAAGTGTGAAAGTACGCACTTTTAATATACATAGTGTTAAAAAGTATACTATTAGTTATTCTATATAGAAGTGGAGGTGAAACAAATGTCACGTATTCAGGAAAAAATGTTTAACTGTGAAAAAGAATTAACGCTTTATGTTATTGGTAGTAAATGGAAAATATTGATTTTGTGGCATTTAAGAAAAGAGGGAACGAAGCGATTTGGTGAGCTGAAGGCTCTTATGCCGGGCATTACTCAACGATGCTTGTTAACCAATTACGCGAGCTAGAAGAAACCTCATTGTTGAACGAAAAGTCTATCCTGTTGTTCCGCAAAAAAGTGGAATATTCATTGACCGAACAAGGAAAAAGCTTAATGCCAATACTCAATTCCATGTATGAATGGGGTAAAAATTATATGGAGAATGTGATGGATACTCCTGCCAATAAAAGTGCGTCTATTAAATAGCAATCGTTCTAAAAAGAGGGGATTTAAAAAAAACCACAAGTAGACTTTTAATAAGTCAAGACTTGTGGTCTTTTTATTTGCAATGATCCAGTGCATAAAGGAAATAAAGGAATACAATCTGGAAAAAGGTAAATAATAATCCTGTAAAGGATTTTAGCTGAACTGTTTTATAGTAAGGAAACATGAATAATACATATTTTCAGGTGAGATGATGAAACAATTTGTTGAGTATGTTTTTTTAACTTTGGGGGCGTCAATCGTTGCTATGGGATTAGAAACGATGTTAGCACCAAACGGGCTAGTAGATGGTGGTGTAACAGCGTTATCGATTATGGCCAATGCTTTATGGGGAATCCCAATTTATGTTGTATTTTTGGGCTTAAATATTCCTATCTTAATTTTTACAGCTAAAGAAGTGGGTAAAACCTTTGTAATTAGAACTCTATATGCAAATATCATTACTACCGTTGGTTTAGTACTATTTAAATCGATTCCTCCTATTACTAAATCTGAAGTTCTAATTGTTTTATACGGTGGGGTAATCTTAGGAGTTGGGATAGGAATCGTTGTAAAATTTGGCGGTGCAATAGATGGCACTGAAATGCTGGCGATTTGGTTTAACCAACACTATCGATTTCCGATTGCCTCATTTTTATTAGTCGTAAATGCTTTCATATTTACGATTGCGGCGGTTGTCTATACATTGGAACAGGCCATGCTTTCTCTAGCAGTTTTTTATATAGTGACGAAAATGATTAATTATGTTTTAGATGGATTAAATCATGGAAAATCTGTCATGATCATTTCAGAAAAACCTGATGAAGTTGGAGATAGTATTATCAATCATTTAAATATCAGCATCACATTTTTATATGGAGAAGGCGGTTTTTTAGGGGAAAGAAAGAAGGTTATTTATTGTATTACGAACAGGTTTCTTTTTTCCAAATTAAAAAGTGTCGTTTTAGCAGCAGATCCATCAGCTATTATGGAGGCGTCCTATGTTTGTGAAACATCTGGTATAGATAGGTCGCTTATACAACCGAAAGCAAATCCTTCTAAATAATAAAGCTTAATATTTGCTTATATTAATTAGCCTCATGTCGATACTTGTGTATATCGCCCGTTATAAACCAATCCTCAAAGCTTTGATAAATGAATGTGCAAACGACAAGGGCAAAGAGTCAGCAGTAAGCAAAACATTACAACGAGTCGTGAACCCAAGGATATTCCTTTATTTATCATGAGTCGATAAAACTATTATTTAAATAATGACTCCAAGGTAATTTTGAAAGATCTTCGTAAATAACGAAGATTTTTTTATTTTAAATCCTCTAATTGAAAATCTCACAACACCATATGGTATATAAAAGTATACTAAGTATATTTTTAAACATTATATAATAAAAAAGTGCGTACTTTTAATTATTTGTTGTAGATATTATACTAATATCAATGCAGCAACCAATCTTTTTTAAGCGGCAATTGTTAAGATGAAAAGGGACATATACCATTAGGCCTTTTAACAGGGGAATGAAGAATTCTCCTTTGTATTTTGAAAATAAAATCGGATTTAGGATAAATCTAATCTTTCTAAACTGTAACAACTTCCAATACAGTTGTTAGGTGGAAGTTATACGCATTATTAATGAATGCAGAAAGGAATGAAACGATAAGTGGAAGGAAAAAAGCAAAACATCGAAAAGTTTGCGAAAGATGTTTAACGATCACTACAAATGATTAATGTCCTCAATGTGGCTATGACCATTTCCGGAAAGTCATTTTCATGGTGCAAGTTGGGTGAAATAATCAAGTGTATAAAGCGGATGCAGGGTAGCGAAAGTCTTCAAACATTTAGATCGTAAAAAATTTGATGTGCCTTATATGGTTACCATAACCAACAATTAATCAAGTATTAGAGTAGGTACCTACCTTTTCTATTGCAAAATGTTTTGAAAAATGGAGGAATGAAAAGTGGATTCTATGACCTTTGTTTTGTTTGGAGCAACGGGTGATTTGGCCAAAAGAAAAATTTATCCGGCTCTTTTTAATTTGTTTTTAGATAAAAAGATGCCCCAGTCATTTTCAATTATTGGGTTAGGCAGGAGAGAACTATCGGATGGTACATTTCAAACAAATGTAGAACATTCATTAAGAACATTTTCTAGACGCTTTATCGAAGATAAAGCTAAATTAAAAGAATTTATCGACGCGTTTCGTTACAGCCAATTAGATGTAACGGATGTGGAAGGGTATCAAGAACTGCTTAATTTGGTTCAGAGGCGTGAACGGGAGTTAAACATTCCTGAAAATCGATTATTCTATCTGTCTGTTGCACCCGAGTTTTTCGATGTAATCGCCTCTAATATTAAAGAAAGCGGATTGGGAACGACCAATGGATGGAAACGCCTGATTATTGAAAAGCCGTTTGGGCATGATATGGTTTCCGCCCAAGATTTAAATCAAAGGCTACGCAAATCTTTTAGCGAAGAGGAAATTTACCGGATAGACCATTATCTTGGCAAAACAATGGTTCAAAACCTCGAAGCATTGGCATTTACCAATCCTGTACTTCAATCCTTATGGAATAATCAGCACATAGCCAATATACAAATAACGGCTAGTGAAACGGTTGGAGTAGAAGATAGAGCGGGCTACTATGATCAAGCCGGAGCCATCCGGGATATGTTCCAGAATCATATGCTGCAAATGTTGATGATGACGGCCATGCATTTACCAAAAACGACAAGTGCGGCAGATATCCGGAATGAAAAGAGAAAGGTGATGGAATCATTGCGGCCTTTGCAGAAAGAGGATGTCGGTTCTCAAGTTGTCCGTGGCCAATATAGTGCCGGAGAAATGAATCATGAGCCAGTGGTTGGATACAGGGAGGAACCTGGGATTGATTCTTCCTCTGTCAATGATACTTTTGTTTCCGCCCGTTTATGGATTGATAATGATTTTTGGGGTGGAGTTCCTTTCTATATCCGTACAGGAAAGAGAATGAAGGAAAAGTCGACACGTATCGTCATAGAGTTTAAAAATCCAGTGAAGGAATTGTATGGATCCAATCAACAAACGGAACCAAATCTATTAATTGTCAATATCAATCCCAATGAAGGGATATCGTTGCAATTAAATAGTAAGAATCCGCTAAAAAACGGGAAAATTGAGCCTATTTCAATTGACTTCTCAACAGGAGCAAAAGACATACCCGAAGCTTATGAACTCTTAATCTTTGATGCATTACGCGGTGACTCGACATTCTTTGCCCACTGGAATGAAGTGGAATTATCGTGGAATTGGGTGCAGCCAGTTTTAGAAGCGTTTGAGGAAAACACAGTCCCCTTACATTTGTATCGTTCAGGTTCGATGGGGCCGGGTGCTTCGGATGAACTTTTAAAAGAGGATGGGTTTTATTGGTGGGAATACCAAGGGTCTAAGTATAAGATGATTTCAAAAGATCAATCAGTAAAAGCATTAAAAATACCATAACAACACGAATAGTACAGGAGGACAAGAGGATGCAAGTTGGATTAATCGGCTTAGGGAAAATGGGGTTAAACTTAGGGAAAAATCTAATTGACCACAACTACGAAGTAGCCGCCTTCGATTTAAATGTTAATGCTGTAGAAGAAATCAGTAAGTACGGTGCTATAGAAACATCGAGTTTTACGGAACTTATTAAAATCCTGGACGGACCCAGAATTATCTGGATCATGGTTCCGCACGCTGTTGTCGATTCAGTTATAAATGAGATCACTCCATACTTGAGTAAAGGCGATATCATAATCGAAGCTGGTAATTCTCATTATAAGGACTCCATTCGCCGCTACGGCCAGCTAAAGCAAGTTGGTGTAAGCTTTATGGATGTTGGTACATCCGGGGGAATGGAAGGAGCGCGTAACGGAGCTTGTTACATGGTCGGCGGGGATGCAGAAGTTTGGAGTATGGTTGAACCCATATTTCGAGACACAGCGGTAGAAAAAGGATATTTATATGCTGGTCCAGCAGGCAGCGGCCATTTCTTAAAAATGGTCCACAACGGAATCGAGTATGGGATGATGGCTGCGATTGGCGAAGGATTTGAAGTACTGGAGAAAAGTGAGTTTGATTTTGACTATGAAAAAGTGGCAAGAGTATGGAATAACGGTTCAGTCATTCGTTCATGGCTCATCGACTTAACAGAACGTGCATTTTCTAAAGATGCAAACTTAGAACAAATCAAAGGAACCATGCATTCTTCAGGAGAAGGAAAGTGGACAGTGGAGACGGCCTTGGATCTGCAGGCAGCTACTCCAGTGATCGCCATGTCTCTTTTGATGCGCTACCGTTCTTTAGATCATGACACCTTTACAGGGAAAGTGGTTGCTGCCCTTCGGAACGAGTTTGGTGGCCATGCAGTTGAAAAAAGCAATTAGGTTAATATGGGATGGATTTTAGTAAACAAGATGATTATATATTAAAACAATCCGCAAGGTGAAAAAGGGAGTGAAATCATGAACGTAATGGATGCAAAAATCATTAGTACCAAATATGGTTTGGAGACGTATTTAGACGTTGTCAAAAGTGTTGATGTAAGAGAACTACATTATCCTACAGAGACAGAACCCTTTTTTGAAATCACAGTAGGGATAGAGTATTTTCTATTAAAAGAAGAAAGATATTATGACAGTAGAAAGAATTATTTTCGCATCCGTATGGATTCCGATTTTGGTTCCGTAACGCTCGTAGAAACAAAAACGGAAAGTTTATTTGCAGTGAAAAATGCAGGCGAGAAAGACGCAACAAAGAACCTTGTTGGAGAATGGCTTATAAAGACCCAGGCTTTCAAACAAGTTATAAATGAACTGATTGTTCAAAAGAAAATGGAAGACGTACAAACAGAGGGGGATATTCAAGCAGTATTAGGGACCATAAGGTTCTTGGAGAAATTACTCGAAATCGAAGCAGAAGATATAGTAAGCACCATTGTTGAGGGAGAACCTGAGTTTGTTCATTAGTAACACTTAAGATGATGGGAAACACTTATGACGTACTCAATTTTTAAAAAATGGATAAGGGAATCTTAAAGTTGCTAATTTCACCACAGAAAAGGAGAATTTACACATATGAATCGATTTACTATTCCGAGAGATGTTTATTTTGGAGAAGGATCCCTAGAAGTTTTAAAAACCCTTGAAGGGAAAAAAGCGACGGTTGTTATTGGCGGTCAATCGATTAAAAAATCCGGTTATCTCGATAAAATCCAAACTTATTTACGAGAGGCAGGCATTGAGACGCAACTAATCGATGGTGTTGAAAACGATCCATCTATTACAACCGCTCAAAACGGCGGCAAGAAGATGGAAGAATTCCAGCCGGATTGGATCATTGCTGCCGGCGGCGGATCTCCGCTTGATGCGGCTAAGCTGATGTGGATTTTTTATGAAAACCCCGAACTGCCATTTGACCAAATCAAGGCTCCAAATGTACTGCCAACATTGCGTGAAAAAGCTCGCTTTATTGCCATTTCAACTACTAGCGGAACAGGCAGTGATGTATCTCCATTCTCCGTTATTACGGACTATGATAAGGGAGTGAAGTATCCGGTTTTTGGATATGAAATTACGCCTGACATTGCAATCGTTGATCCTGAACTGACGTATTCCATGCCTGCTTCGATTGTAGCCTATACGGGGATGGATGCATTGACACATGGCATTGAGGCATATGTATCCACCCTGCACAACTCTTTTACTGATCCGCTGGCCATGCAGTCGATAAGGCAAGTGGTAGAAAATATTGAAAAATCCGCAGTAGGTGACAAACAGGCAAGGGCAGAAATGCATTATGCCCAGGCCATAGCCGGCATGGCCTTTTCCAATGGATTTTTAGGAATTGTCCACAGCTTAGCCCATAAGAGCGGAGCCATTTTTGAAATTCCGCACGGTACAGCAAATGCACTCTACTTGCCATATGTGATTGATTATAATAGAAAGGTGGAAAGCTCAAGATATGCGGATATTGCAAGGATGCTTGGTTTAACCGGAAATACGGATGACGAATTGATTGACTCGTTAACAGACCTCATCCGTCGTTTAAACAAATCTTTGGATCTGCCATTAACACTAAAGGAATTTGGTGTGGGAGAAGCAGAATTTGAAAAACACCTGAACCAGATGGCAGCAGGAGCGGTTGAGGATCCTTGTACTCCATCCAATCCACGAGAAGTATCGGTGGAGGATATGAAAAAAATCTATATTGCGGCTTACAACGGAGATAAAATCAACTTCTAATGAAGATAATCAGAACATGGCACAGAAATGAATATTTTTACTTCTGTTTGTCATCGAAAGGAAGTGAATGAGCATGAGTAAAAAAATTGCTACACTTATAACAAACCTATTTGAAGATGTGGAGTACACTGAACCAGCACAAGCCTTTAAAGAAGCTGGTCATGAAGTTATCACGATTGACAAACAATCAGGTAACGAAGTAACTGGTAAAAAAGGCACAACCGTAAAAATTGATAAATCCATTGATGAAGTTCATCCTGCAGACTTTGATGCGTTGCTTATCCCTGGTGGATTCTCTCCCGATTTATTGCGTGAAGACGATCGTTTTGGTGAATTTGCAAAAGCATTTATCCAAGATGGAAAACCTGTTTTTGCCATTTGTCATGGACCACAAGTGTTAATCGATACAGACCTTTTAAAAGGTGTCGACATCACTGGCTATAAATCCATTCGTAACGATTTGAAAAATGCTGGTGCAAATTTTAAAGACGAAGAAGTTGTCATCAGCAAAAATATTGTAACAAGTCGAGAACCAAAAGATATTCCAGCATTCAATCGTGAATCACTAAAACTTTTAGCTAAATAACAATGGTGATGTAAAAACTTAAATATATCTAACTTGCGGATTCTTTAATCAGAATCCGTAAGTTGGTTAAACAAACGTATGAATAAAGGAGGAATTGCGTTGTAATTAAAAGGAAAAAGAGTGGTTGTTTTAGGAGGTACATCTGGTATTGGTTTAGCCGCTGCTAAGGCGTTTATCGATGAATCCGCTCAAGTCATTATTGCTAGCCGTTCTGCTTCAAAATTATCTGACGCAAAAGTGAAGCTTGGTGGTAACGTAGAGGGCTATGAAATCGACTTTCGCAGCGAGGAAAAGGTTGCTGGCTTTTTCAAGAAGGTTGGAAAATTTGATCACCTAGTGGTTACTGCAGGTGAAGGCGCAATGGGTCACTTTAGCGAACTGCCTGTTGCAACAGTAAGAGAGGCTTTTGATAGTAAGTTCTGGGGGCAGAATATTTCGGTTCTTGCTGCTCTTCCATACTTGAATAATGAAAGTTCTATTACATTAACTTCTGGTGTATATGGTGTGCGTCCTCCTCAAGGTGCAACGACTCTAGCTTCCATTAATTCAGCAATCGATGGATTAGTACGAGGACTTTCAGTAGACCTGGCACCTATCAGAGTAAACGTGGTATCACCTGGTATCGTTGACACTCCTCTTTACGGCGGAATGCCAGAAGATGAAAGACAAATTATGTACCATGGGATTGCTAAGCAATTACCTGTTGGACGTGTTGCTAAACCTAAAGATATAGCTGAAACCTATGTTTACTTAGCGAAAAATGGGTTTACAACTGGCACATCGGTTCTTATCGATGGAGGAGCTCATTTGATCTAATCCATTGATATCAAAGTCGATTGATAAATTGATTTAGAATAGAAGTGGTGAGGTTGACTCAAAGTGTCAGACACTTACAGACCATCCTCACTTTCTTTGTTTTTTTGCACAGACGGAAGCAGAAATGGCCATATCATGCAATAAAGAATGGCTTTGTTGGTTACGGAAATTCTAAATATATGCGTAGTTTATACGAAGAGACGTTAACATTCTACTTCTATGATACCCAAATACATAAAAGAAAGGGTCGAGCCTAATGGATGAAAAGAAAAGAGCGGAAATTAAAAATGCATTAGCCAAACACGTGGTAACCCTACCTGACGGCACTTCTTTACCTAGTTTAGGACAAGGAACATGGTACATGGGGGAAAATCCCCAAGTGAGAGACAAAGAAATAAAAGCCTTGCAGCTCGGCGTAGAATTGGGCATGACACTTATTGACACTGCTGAAATGTACGGAAATGGCGATTCTGAACGCTTAGTTGGCGAAGCCATTAAAGGACGCAGAAATGAAGTCTTTTTAGTCTCAAAAGTGTATCCCCATCATGCAGGTTTAGATATGATTTCAAAAGCATGTGAAAACAGCTTAAAACGACTCGGAACAGACCACTTGGACTTATATCTTCTCCACTGGAGAGGACGTGTTCCTTTAGAGGAAACAATTGAAGGAATGGAAAAGCTACGTGAAGAAGGGAAAATTTTAAGATGGGGCGTCTCTAATTTTGACACGGTTAATATGGAAGAGCTATGGAATACCACAAATGGAAAAAATTGTGTAACGAACCAAGTGCTATACCATTTAGGTTCAAGAGGAATCGACTTCGATCTCTTACCATGGCAGCGTGAACATAACATGCCAATCATGGCCTACAGTCCCCTTGCTCAAGGAGGCTCTTTAATAAGACAGCTTTTAAACGATCCAGCTATTCATGATATTGCTGACAAATACAATGTCCAACCATTACAAATCGCTCTTGCTTGGACCATCCGTTCGAATAACGTCATCTCTATTCCAAAAGCGGTTCAAGATGAACATGTTTTAGCAAATGCTGAAGCAGCAACAATTGAGTTTACTGAAGAAGATCTCAGTAGAATTGATCAAGTATTTCCTAAACCTACTAGGAAAATGCCATTGGATATTATTTGAAAATTCACTTTAAAGAGGGAATATTGTTGGAGTTGCTGACAATCTAATAGGAATTTCAAAAAAACTGTGTAGAATTTATTCCATACAGTTTTTTTATCGGGGAAATTTAATACCCTTTTGGACGGCAAAGCCTAATCGGTTGTAGTCCCGCGATGATAATGAATGATTTCCAAATCATGTTGCGAGAAGGTGTAGTAAGTAGCAAGTTCTCTTTCACCATTGGGAGGTACCATCCATTCTAATCGTTGGTCTGTTGTAAGAAGTTCTTTTCCTCGCAAGGTATTTGCCCCTTTCTTTGATTTTCATACTCTTTACACGTCGATAAAAGGTATTTGGCTTTAAATCAAGACGCTTCATTAATTCTGTCGAAGTAATAAATCCAGATTTCCACTCATCATAAACCTGCATGAAATCAGCATTGATCTCGTACTTACGTCTCCCGAATTCACTCCCTTATTCTTAGCTACTTCAATTCCTTCAGCCTGCCGTTGTCTATTTTTAATTTAGGATTAAAAATTCGGAAAATATTTAAATTTTGGTCAATATCGACGATGTGATTTGTAAATAACTACTTTTTGTACCGATTGGTAGGTACAAATTAAAACGTAAAAAATGTTCTTCTTGTCTTTTAACGAAGTGTTTGCGATACCCATCGAGTAAAAGCATACGTGAATAGGCAAGATATATATGCAATTAATATATTGAAGGAGTGTTAATTATGGCTGATATGAAAATAAATGTGAATGCAATTTGGGATGGTGGGGTAACAGGGGATGGAACCCTTAAAGCGGAGTATCTTGATACAAAAATCGCTATTCCAACATCATTAGGAGGTAGTGGTAACGGAGCAAATCCAAAAGAGGTTCTCGTTGCTTCTGTAACAACTTGTTATGCAGCAACACTAACATTTGTGCTTGAAAGCAGAAAACTTCCTGTGGCGGAACTTACAGTGAACTCTGAGGCAAGTATATCTGATAATGAGTTTAAAATTATCCATTATCCTCACATCGTTTTAACTGCTGGCGCGACAGAAGAACAAATTCAATCTGCACAAAGAGCGACAGAAGCAGCAGATAAAGGGTGCGATGTCGGAAATATATTGAAAAAAGCAGATGTTAAAATTGAAGTTCAAGGTAAAGTTTCTGTGAAATGATATGATTCACCCAAAGATGTAGAAATAATCACTTTTTTGTTCAAATTTATCGATCTTCCACAATCGAGGCATTATCTACAGTATGGAAAAAAGCCCAATTTCTCAATTTAATGCTGAGAAATTGGGCATTTTAATATTAGTATTTCCTTAACGTTGTAAATTTGCGTTTTGCTGGTGGTCCCCTTTATAAAAAATAAAAAGGAGCTAGTGTTATGCAGTTACCTGAAGACTTTAAAAATTTTTTAGGCATAAACTTAGCTACTATCCCCATGTGCATCATTCGCATGGCAAAGGATTTACCCATAAGCACGGATCTTCCTGCACCCGCTACAAAAACTTTCTTTGATTCAAGAATCCCATTAACCAGTTTTTCAGCTACTTCGTTAGCTATTAAGTCTACTGAACGATTTTGCTCTTTTATGATTTCAGCTAAATATTGAGAAGTCTGCATGATGGATATTAGCCTTGTTTTACTAATTTTTGTATTTGGGCAGCTGTCCCTTTAATATCAGCTTGTCCAGTGATACCTCCACCAACAATGACAAGGTCAGGTTGTGCTTTAATGACTTCCGGAAGTGTATCTAATTTTATGCCGCCTGCTACAGCAGTTTTTGCATTTTTTACAACACGTTTAATGGTTTGAAGGTCCTCAAAAGAATTTTTTCCAACAGCTTGAAGATCGTAGCCAGTGTGCACACAGATGTAGTCGACGCCAAATGCATCCACTTCTTTAGCACGAGTTTCAAGATCTTTCACAGCGATCATATCAACAAGGATTTTTTTGCCTTGATTTCTAGCTTCTTCAACAGCCCCTTTGATGGACATATCTTCAGCTGCACCAAGAATCGTGATGATATCAGCGCCGGCTTCAGATGCTTTCATCACTTCATAACCGGCTGCATCCATAATTTTTAGGTCGGCTAATACTTTCAAAGAAGGGAAAGCTTCTTTCATTTCTTTAACAGCCCTAAGCCCTTCATTAATAACCACTGGTGTACCGATTTCTACGATATCAACATATTCCTCCACTTGTTTAACCAATTCAATACCTTCTTGAATGTTTACTAAATCCAGTGCCAATTGTAATTCCATTTATCCTTCACTCCTAATAGTATGTTTTAGTTTGTTGCACAGTAAGTATGTCCCTCTGGCACTCAATCATTGCACAGCAAGAAATTCATATCTACTGTACAATGTATCGTATACTAAGTATAATATTTTTGTAAGTACGCACTTTAATTTTACATAGTGTTAAAAAGTATACTATGTGATTTAGGATTTATATTTGGAGGTGATTTGAATGACAAGGCTACAGAATAAAACATTCAATTGTGAGAAGGAATTGACCCTTTCTGTTATTGGGGGGAAATGGAAGATGCTTGTTTTATGGCACCTAGGCAAGCAGGGGACCAAGCGTTTTGGTGAACTGAAGGCTCTTATGCCGGGCATCACTCAAAGAATGCTCGTTAACCAGCTTCGAGAGCTGGAAGAAGATCTTATTGTTCATCGCGAAGTCTATCCAATTGTACCTCCCAAAGTGGAATACTCTCTGACAGAACAAGGAGAAAGCCTGATGCCGATTCTTGATTCGATGTATAATTGGGGTAAAAATTATATGGAGAATGTCGATGGGGGCCAAGTAAAAAGAAAAGAGGATATCAAGTAGAAAAACTATCCCTTCTTTCTTATTCAAAGATGTTTTCTCCTTTTTCTTTACCTTGATATGGTCACGTATCAAATTAAGGTAGAGAAAAGCACAACATTTAATAATCAGTTATTAAAAGCCAAGGTTAGCGATTTTTGTATAGTCGCTGACCTTGGCTTTTTCACATGCACCCGGCATTGGTGCAATTCTCTAGCCATGGTGGTGTACGGTTAGCTTAATGAAGGAGTGTCTACTCAGAGGGGAAAACCTTTTCGTTTTTGGGGATATTATACAAAGACCCGGTAATTAGTATACTTTATTACACTATGTATTTTATTGATACTATTTAATTATAAAGTGCGTACTTACACAAAAAATATACGTAATATACTAATTTAGCACAAAGAATTGTAAGTTAAGGGAAGGCTATAACAAGCATGAAAAACAAACTCATGAGAACATCAAAAGTCTGTCAATGGTGATAGATCTTTAAATAAATCAGTATCTCCATAATTAACTTCTATAATGAAATGAAAATAGATGAATCTTAATAAAAGGGCTTGGAGCAAAAGGTACTGTTACATGAAGTGATTAATTTTCATGTACTTAATTTTGTATGCTGTTGCGTTAACAAAACTTATAAAGAAAGGAGGTACCCATGGAAATGTTCAAAACAAATCAACGAAGGGTTTGTGAAAGATGTTTAACAATCACTACAGATTAATGAAAAATGTCCAAAATGTGGCCATGCTCAATTAAGGGCTGTCATCTTTACCCTACAAGCTGGGAGAATTAAACTAGTCTTACATTCAAAAGTAGGATAATGCATATAGGGGTTCCGGTAGCAAAACGCGGAAAACATACCCTAAGCAAAATTCGACATCAAAAAAGCCGATTTTCCTACTCTAAGGAAGTTCGGCTGTTACTTTTGGATTTACCGTTATATATTGCTTGATATAATCTGGTTACGCCTTCTTTTATTTCTTCATTTTTTGATGCCCAAACCCTAAAATAATTCGATTAGGATGTTTCCCTTTTTCTATAGTATGATTTTCTACTGGATAAATTTTAACTCCAAACTTTTCGATTTCTTCTAGTAACTCTTTTAAAAAATGGGAATCTTTCCATTCAACAATTAGGTGTAAACCTGTTATATAACCGAAAATATTAACCTTATTCGAAAACGTTGTTTTTAAACAGTGAATAAGGAAGTTTCTTCGTTTTTTATAAATCTTCTTCATCTTTGTAATATGTCGCTCCAAATAACCTTCATCAATAAAACGGGTAAGTGTAAGCTGGTCCAAGGAGGGGGTATATAGATCCGAAAACCATTTTAGCCTGCGACATTTTTCAATAAGGTGTGAAGGAAGAATTAAATACCCCATTTTGAGGGCTGGTGATAGGATTTTACTAAACGAACCAATATATATAACACACGTTCTGGCTCTAATCCCTGTAATGAACTAACAGGTGGACCTTCATAAACCCACTGTCACAATCATCCTCAACAAGATAGCAATTTTTTTCGTGAGTAGTTAATCAATTGAATCCGTCGTTGAATCGGTAACGTTCCTCCTAACGGGAACTGATGGGAAGGGGTAAACTTCGGATTTTTATTTAATGGCAGCTGAGATGTCTTTAGGAAAATATAACCTTTTTACTTTTCTTGTTCGTTATAAATCCGTACTTACCTGACGGTACCCCAACATGAAAAGCTTTTGCCCTAGACTCCTGCTAAACCCGAAATTACTCATATCACTAATGAACGATAATTTTGTACAGAAAGTCAATACTTTTTTCCTGCCCTGTTCCAGCACATAATTTATGTGGAACCTCATCACTTTCCTCTATAAATTCCTGTGCACTTCTACACTTGTTAATCTATTTTACAATATCATCCTGAGAGGGTTTACTCTTTGACTCAATAAAGACTGCTTCAAAACGTTGTTTACAAGGATCCCAAACGAAGCAACAGAATCCATCTACATTGTATCGTCATCTATAACATCATTTTCATCAGAAGTTTCTTCACCTATCCTTTTAAAGTCTTGATTTTCAAAGCTATATACCAACCCAAACCATTTAAAAGATGGGCAAAATAATCCTCATCTCTTTGCCACCTGTTCTCTAAGCTAATTTGTGTAGTTCCTTTAAAGCCGTTTCCTAGCCCTGTCTAAAGCATAAAATTTGATTTTGGGTATAAAAGAAAATAATATAGAGATATCGCAAATTATCAATTTCCTTTTGTTCGATTAGTTTATACGCATTCCAAGCAAAATAGATTTTAATAAGATCAGAAAGGGGCGGGCACCGTTGAATCGGGAATCAAATATGATAAATGACGAACAGGCAGTTGAAATTTTCAAGGCTTTGTCAAATCAAATAAGAGTAAATATTCTGCAAATGTTGAAAGAACCTGATAATAACTTTTCCCCGCAGGCCCATGTCATCAAAGAAAAAAGCTTTGATGGCGGGGTTTGTGTTAGTGATATTCGCAGCAAAGTAGGACTATCACAGTCCACTACCTCCCAGTATTTATCTATCCTATTGCAAAGCGGTCTGGTGGAAATGAAACGAATCGGACAATGGACTTATTATCGACGCAATGAGGAAACCATTAAACAGTTTGAAAAGTATATAGGCTTAAAAATATAACCTTTTAAGGAGGACCAAGAGTGAGTTTTCAAAATCATCGTGCCTATAACAGCATGTACCAGAAAGACAAAATGACACTCGGATTTATCCTCCCGACTGCCAGGATGTCTAAAAATCCGATTATGGAGAATCAGCTGGAGCTTGCCCGTAAAATTGAGGAATATGGCTTTGCTTCATTATGGCTCCGTGATATTACGATGCAGAATTTGAATATTGATGATAACGGCCAAAAGTTCGATTTATGGATTTATTTGACGTATCTTGCTGCCTATACGAAGCACATTGCGTTAGTGACAGGAAGTGTAGTTCTCCCTTTGCGCCACCCCGTCAGGGTAGCCAAGGAAGCTGCATCAATCGATCAATTGTTTCCAGGTCGATTGATTATGGGAGTGGCATCAGGGGACAGGGAAAAAGACTTTACAGCTTTAGGGATATCTAAGCAAGAAAGCGGTCCGTTATTTAAAGAAAATTTCGAAATTCTCGACCGGCTGTTAAAAGAGGATCAGCCGACAATCCACAGCAACGCCGGGCTGATCGATGGTACAGATATGAGGTTAATCCCAAAGCCTGTATCTCCAATTCCGACCATGGTGACTGGATTTAGCAATCAGTCTATCAATTGGATAGCCAGGAATGGGGATGGGTGGCTTCAATACCCAAGAAGCTTTATTCAACAGGCGCAGCTTATCCAGGATTATCGTGCTTTAACTGAAGTTCATGCTCCAGGAGATTTTAAACCCTTCTCTCAAAGCTTGTTCATCAATTTATTGGAAAATCCCGATGAAATGCCTGTACCCATACCCTTAGGCTATTCCGTGGGAAGAAACCGTTTAGTTGATCTACTTCATCAATTTCAAGCGATTGGTGTCAACCATTTGGCGTTTGTTCTGTATTTTTCCAAGCGCCCTCCAGAGGAAGTAATCCAGGAACTTGGAGAATTTGTTTTACCTTACTTTCCAACCCATAAAGGTACAGGCCAGCTTTAAAAAATTTAATTGTATAAAAGGAGGAAGAATTATGACAAAGAAAATAGAACTTTCAGTGCTAGATCCCTCCCCAATTGTCGAGGGAGGATCAGCCGAACTTTCCCTTCAAAACACGCTTGATCTAGCAAAGAAAACAGAGCAGTGGGGATATAAACGGTTTTGGCTTGCTGAACATCATAATTGGGCAGGAATGGCGAGTTCAGCATCCCCGATCGTAATTGGACGAGTAGCCTCTGTCACGGAAAAAATGCGTATTGGATCAGGCGCAATGCTACTTTCCCATTATTCTCCTCTTTCCGTGTCTGAGCAATTTGGAACATTAGAAACCTTCTTCCCTGGCCGAATCGACCTTGGATTGGGGCGGGCACCTGGCACCGACCAATATACAGCAAATGTATTGCGGCAGCGGGTTGCTGGTGAACCTGAATTTGATGCCCGGCTTGAGGAGCTTATCGCATATCTTTATGGTACAGGAACAGCCACTAAGAATGGTTCATTTAGCATTCACGCCATTCCCGGCGAAAAAAAAAATGTGCCAATTTGGCTGTTAGGTTCAGGGTTTTATAGTGCACAATTGTCTGGAATACTTGGGTTACCATTCTCTTTCGCGGGACATTTTGCTCCAGGTAACATGATGGAGGCCATAAAACTGTACCGGGATTATTTTCGTCCGTCTCAATTTTTGGAGGAGCCTTATGTACTGTTAGCCGTACAAGTGGTGGCTGCTGATGAGAAACAGGAGGCACAAAGGCTTGCCACTTCGATGTATCAAAAATTTCTTTTGTTAACCCGTGGACAGCCTTCGCCCATTTTGCCACCAGTTGATAATATGGACAAGCTTTGGAACGATAATGAACGCAGGGCGGTTGAAGAACAGCTTTTCACTTCCATCATCGGGGACCCTGCAGGTGTGAAGCAGCAGCTCCATGAGTTAATAGAAAAGACTGACGCTGATGAAATTATGGCTCATACAGAGATTTTTGATCATAAGGCACGGCTGCGCTCTTATGAAATTTTGGCTCAGGCTGCAGTAAATTAAACATTGTCTAGTCTAATAAAGGATGTATTTTCTGCAGATATTAAATCAGTTAAATTAATGTGATTTAGATTGAAGCAGTAAAAGAAGACAAAGAATACAACCTGTAAATTCTTTTATAGGTTTGAAACGAAATTTTTAAAGAAAGAAGATGAGCATATGCCTGAAAATGATACAAAACAAATTACGGATATTCCATTCTCGGTCCTGGATCTCTCTCCAATTGCAGATGGAAGGACGCCGGCTGATTCTTTTCGCAATACTTTGGAGCTGGCCCGGCTCGCTGAAAAGCTGGGGTATAACCGATATTGGCTCGCTGAGCATCATAATATGCCATTTATCGCCAGCTCTGCAACATCGGTAGTCATTTCCCATGTTGCAGCAGGTACATCAAAAATCCGGGTAGGTTCAGGCGGCATTATGCTGCCGAATCATGCACCCCTTGTTATTGCTGAGCAATTTGGTACTCTGGAATCATTATATCCAGGACGTATTGATCTTGGCTTGGGCCGTGCACCAGGCACTGATCAGCTTACCGCACGTGCATTAAGACGTGACTTGAGAAGTTCAGGGGAAGATTTCCCTGAGCAGCTGGCTGAGCTCCGGAATTACTTTGACCCTTCCCTGGCACAAGGATATAGTCATGTTAAAGCAATTCCGGGTGAGGGATTAAACATACCTATTTGGCTGTTAGGTTCGAGCGGATACAGTGCCCAGCTGGCAGGAGAGCTTGGACTGCCGTTTGCATTTGCGAGCCATTTCTCGCCGCATAACACACTGCCGGCTATCCAGCTGTACCGCCGTTCCTTTAAGCCTTCTAAAGTACTGGACAAGCCGCATGCAATGGTAGGGCTAAACATCATTGCGGCCGATACAGATCAAGAAGCTGAGCGGCTCGCTACAACATTGCAGCAGCAGTTCTTGAATTTGATGCGCGGGAAGGAAGTCCCATTGCAGCCGCCAGTGGATAATATTAATGATATAGCGAGCGACTATGAAATAGCTGCCCTTGAGAATCAATTAGGAACTTCGATTGTCGGCAGTCCTCAAATCGTAAAAGAAAAGCTGGAAAAGGTTCTGGATGAAAGTCAAGCCGATGAAATTATGGCAATCGCCCAGGTTTACGATCATAAGGCCCGCCTCCATTCCTATGAAATATTGGCAGAAATTACTCAGCTAAAATAGGTCAAAACTGGCATCACCATGGAAGAAACGTTGCAATTAGTGGACAAGTTAGCGGACCAGGACCTGGATTATCTCCATATTTCTGTCGGCGGCTTTTGGAACGGATCAATCTGTGATGATAACAATCAGACATCCCGAGTTGTTATGATCCATGAGCGTGTCGGCGATCGTGTTCCTGTGATTGGTGTTGGGATGCTGCGGACACCCGATGAAGTGATGAAAGCATTTGAAATAGGTGTACCTTTAATCGCTTTAGGGAGGGAATTGATAATGGAACCTCAGTGGGTACAAAAATACAAGCCGGTGAAGAAGACAAAATCCGTACAACATTATCTAAAAAAGATCAAAAAGAACTGGCTATTTCTGATAAAATGTGGGAGTACTATACTGGCATCCCTGGCTGGCTTCCTATTGTATAAGGAGTTCACTTATCTCATTCCATCTCTGCTTCCTTGAATTGTTCAACAAAAAATGGGAATCGTGATGATAATTGTCCTTGCTCAGCAAGTATAAGAATATACCTTATACTAACTAAACAAGACGGAACATTTTAGAGGGAAACCATCTTAGTGGTTTCCCTCCTTTATTGAGTATTAGAGCAAAAAATCAGCCATAGTCCATTTGTTTATGACTAGAAATTATTGTTAATATATAATCAACAATAGACGCCCATAGAAAGGATTGGATCTAAAGTGAACCTGGGATTAAAAGATAAAAAAGCACTCGTGACAGGCGGCAGTAAAGGTATTGGAAAAGCAATTGCTGTCGCGTTTGCCAAGGAAAGCACCAACCAATGTTGTAATTTGTGGCCGTGGTGAAGAAGCATTAAAAGAAGCAGCAGCAGAAATTGAAAAGCTGGGAGGCAATAGGTTTTAATATGGAGAATGGGTGAATCTTTCGATTCCAAGCGATCAAAGGCTTTATCCAGCATTTTGGAAACGAGGATAAACATGCCGAGATTCGATATTATAGGCGATGATTTCTCCATTAAACAGGTCAAGAATAGTCGATAAGTATAGTTTTTCCCCAGCTAGATGGAATTCCGTGACGTCTGTCACCCATTTTTCATTGGACTTTGCCGCCTTGAAATCACGTGCTAGAATGTTGGGCGCAATCTTGGCGAGTTTCCCTTTGTACGAACGGTATTTCTTCATGCGAAACCAATGACTTCAATCCTAGTTCATTCATTAATCGGAGAACTATTTTATGATTGATGTGAGCACCTCGGTTACGTAATTCTAGGGTAATACGCCGATACCCATAACGCCCTTTATGCGTATGGAAAATCTCTTTGATAAGGGATTTAATTTCTGTGTATTTATCCTCACGCTCGAAGGCGTTTACCCAATAATAGTACGTACTCCGTGCCATTTTAGAAATGGATAGAAGCAGACTTAAATCAAATTGTTTCCTTAGTTCATGGACTACTTTCGCGCTTTTTCAGGCTTCCTTTTCTTGAACTAAGGCATTCAACTTTTTTAGATAGGCATTCTCCGCACATAAGTATTCTAATTCAGCAATAAGTGCTTCTTGAGAACCATTAGCTGGTGATTTTTTCTTAGTATCTTTTTTCATGGATAGACGCCCCTTTTTCTTTGGTTTAAGGGCGTCTATACCTCCTTCCTTAAACTGATTTGCCCAGTTCAAAAGTGTAGAATCGGAAGGTAGGTTATAGTGTACAGCGGTCTCGTTGATTGATGTACCATATTCGTTCATATATTTTAGTACCTCTAGTTTAAAGGGCAGAGTGTAATTTGTATAGGATGAAACAAGTCCTTCCATCCCATTTTTTAGATAGCGACCCATCTTTTCAAAGGGGATAAAACCTACATTTCTTTCTTGAGCAATGGATTTATACGTTTTTCCCCTTCTAAGTACTCTAAAACTGCATTTGATTTTTAATCTATCGTATATTTAATCAAAAAAACTGCACCTCCAATTGTTCGATGTTGTCTAACAATTGGGGTGCAGTTCAGTATCATGGTGCTCTTTGAAGTGGAAATTCTACAGTTCATCATTTACTTCAGAAAATATATATAATTTTTTCCCTTTAAGAAATAGTGTTAACTATACTGATAATTTTTAATTATCAGATCATTTGTGAAATAAGGAATAAAAACGGCAGAACTTATAATTTTCCCAATAAACACACTGAAATCAAGAAAGGATATCCAGGCTTTTCATTATCCATTGTTATTAGATAAACCTTCATTTTTAGTATTCCGCCCGAGCTTTCTATAAATTGTGCTTCTATGAATGCCTAGTTTTTTAGCAGCCGCTGTAACATTGCCATTTGCCTCATTAAGTACCATAAGAATCATATGCAATTCTTGCTGCTTTAAAGAGGTTGGATAATTCACTGATTCTTCGTGGGATGAGGATGGATTAGTAAGTATTAATGGCTGTTCTTTATTATTCAATTTTTGATGTGAATGATCTGTCGCTGAATAATTTATTATCCTTTTAGATAGTCCGATTTCTTTTGGGAAATCACTGTTTGTGATTACATTGCCATTTGCCTTTATGGCCACTTTGTAGGCAAAATTCCTTAATTCACGTACATTCCCAGGCCATTCATACTGCTCTAAGACAAACAAGTCTTGGTCGCCTATTTTAAGTGGTGGTCTCCTAATTTCTTCACAGGTTTTTGTCAAAAAATGATTTAATAGTAAGGGGACATCCCCTGTTCTTTCGCGCAGTGGGGGGACTTGCAAGGAAAGGATATTAAGCCTGTAGTAAAGGTCTTTACGAAAAGTGCCTTCCTCGCAGGCTTTTTTTAAATTACAATTTGTTGCCGCAATTACCCGTACATTTAATTTTATCGGTTCTCTTCCACCCATTCGCACAATTTCTCCTTCTTCAAGCACGCGCAAAAACATGGTCTGTATATCTAGTGGCATCTCGCCAACTTCATCTAAAAAAATTGTTCCTCCTTCAGCCTGTTGGAATTTTCCGGCACGGCCACCTTTTATACTTCCTGTAAATGTGCCTTCCTCATAACCGAATAATTCGCTTGCTGCGAGTTCTTTTGGAATTGCCCCGCAATTAACAGCTACAAAAGCAGCTTCAGATCGATGGCTATAAGCGTGTATGGATTGGGCGAATAACTCTTTGCCAGTACCGCTCTCTCCCTCAATTAAAACGGGTAAATCCAGATTGGCCATTGTATGCGCCTCATCGATAACAGATTGGAATTCTGGAGATTTCCCAATCATATTTATGAAGGAGTACTTTGTACTAAATCTCGTTTTATTCAAAGGTTTGACTTTTGAAATCGCATGTATCATAAAACCAATAGGGAATCCTTGATTATAGAAAGGGACTGACTCAAAAATCCAGCCGTCTTTCATGCCTTCTGTGCCACTGCAATCTGATAACGAAATTATTAATCGGTTATTGTAATCAATCCAACCTTTGTCATACCATTGGGTGGAGGCTTTGATGACTTGATGTCCACGATCGAGCACAGCCACTATTTTACTGGGGGTTTTACGAGTTGTTTCAATATAATGTTCAAGTAGCAAAAAGTGCTCAAATTTGAGCTGGCTTTGGAGCTTTTCTTCGATTGTTTGAGTGATAGAAACAACAGCGGATAGAGAGAGGGGATGTACCACGTCCCAAATACCCGTTAAGTTGACCGCTCCAAGAACCTTTTGTGTTGCAGGATCTTTAATCGGCGAGGCTGAGCATACCCAATTGTGAACAGGTTGGCAAAAATGTTCTCCCGCGAAGACTTGCATGGGGACTCCTGTAGCCAAAGAAGTGCCCATAGCATTTGTCCCTACATAGCTCTCTGACCATGAAGTCCCTGCTGTAAAATTCATATTTTCGGCTTTCCTTTTGAGAGAGGCATCTCCATCTAGATATAATAATTCTCCTTTATGATTACAAATCACAATTAAGTGACCTGAATCTATTGCTGATTCTTTAAGTTTTGGTAGAAGGGATTCTGAAATAGAAAAGAACGTGTGGGTTGTTTGATATTCTTGTATTTCATCTTGTGACAGAACCAGTGGGGCTCTCCCTTTGGTGGGGTGTACTCCATGACGAATAGAGCGCTCCCAAGATTGATAAGTTAAGGATCTCACTTCAGATACTAAATTTTGGCCTGATATAAAATTCTCCCAGGCTCTTTCGATTCTATCTTTTTCAGTCTTCGGTGAAGAGGAAATATCCAACGAAATATATGGGTTCTTCATACCGGTACCTTCCTTTTAATGTAAGTACGTGCCATGTTTCTGAAATCACCCTGACCTTTCAGTAAACGCTTACAATATTTTTAAGTGATTGATAATAAAAAGTTCTCTATCACGTTGGAAATATAGTTACACATATTATATACCAATTATCTGAATTATCAATATTGTTAATCTCCTCTATGCTGTCCCACTCTCAAATATAATCTACTATTCTATATTTAATCAAACTTATAAGTTAGGTGTGTCGCACTTTGCTTAATTACGATCGTCACTTTTAGATACAGTGTCGCTTTATGCACCATATATCATTAGAATTAAAAATACAGAACTTTCAATATTTTTATTTAAATCTATAGTTATCATTCCAAATTTCCAATTATATAGAGCCTGATAAATATCGGAATAGAGGCACTCTTGCTTGTATTAAAGAAACCTTTAATAATTTTTGATAGTAAAGAAGGAAGTTTTGGCACAGTATTTGCAATGAAGTAAAGAGAAAGGCGAAACTTGAAGGGGTGATAATGTTGTATAAAACGAAAAGCGGGGAAGAAATTTTTGTTATTGATTCTCATGTGGCAATTTGGGATGGAAGCAAGGAAAACCAGCTAAACATACATGGAGAACAGTTTATTAGTTGTTTCTATGATTATCATAAAAACTTGAGTCCTGAAGAATATTTTTGGCCAAGGGAAAAATTCGAGAAATATGGCTCGGAAACGTTGGTACAGGATGTCATTGTAAAAGGATATGCTGATATGGCTATTTTTCAACCGGTATATCTTAAGGAGTTTTACAAAAACGGGTTTGGAGATTTTGATGTGAATGATGCCCTTTCAAAAAAATATCCAAATCGTTTTATATGTAATGGGACGCTTGATCCTCGACATGGTGAGCGCGGGTTAGAAAATCTAGAAGCGATGAAATTGAAATACGGTTGGCAAGGTATAAAACTTTATACTGCTGATTGGTATGGCGATTCTAAAGGGTATAAGCTGTCTGATCCGTGGTCTCAGCGTTATCTGCAAAAATGCCTTGATCTGGGAATAAAAAATATTCATATCCATAAAGGTCCAACGGTCACACCGCTTAATCGCGACGCTTTTGATGTAGCTGACGTTGATGATGCTGCAAGTACTTTTCCAGAACTGAATTTTATCGTAGAGCATGTTGGGTTGCCTAGACTGGAAGATTTTTGTTGGATTGCAACACAAGAGAAAAATGTATACGGGGGATTAGCTGTAGCCATATCACTTATCCATCAACGTCCTCGTTATTTTGCAGAAATCATAAGTGAGTTATTGTACTGGCTGGATGAGGATCGCATCCTTTTCGGGAGTGATTATGGAATATGGGAACCAAAATGGCTTATCGAAAAATTCGTAGATTTTGAGCTTCCTGAAGATATCCAACAGGAGACAGGCGTAACTTTTGATTTGAATGTAAAAAAGAAAATTTTAGGTGGTAATGCAGCCAGACTCTATAATATTGATATCGAGGCTCAAAAAGCGAAGTTGCAAAAGTGCGAATTAGCTTCACATATAATGGTTTAATCTCAATCAATAGATTGTTGAGTCGTGTTAAAGTTTTGTATCAATCATTGAAAAAGAGAGGTGCATCGAACTTTATGAACAAAGAAAAACAGGTTTATAGCATGCTTGATAAAGTTTATGATCCAGAATTGGATCAGCCTTTAACTGAATTAGGATTTATCGATCACACGGTAATAAAAGAAAACGATGTCGAAGTAGTTTTTCGATTACCAACTTACTGGTGTTCACCTAACTTCGCATATATCATGGCCGAAGATATACTGAAGTATGTGGCTGAATTAGACTGGGTAAATGAAGTTAAAGTAACTTTATTAGATCACTGTGCTTCGGATGAAATCAACCAAGGAGCAACTTCAGGTAAATCCTTTAGCGAATCCTTTAGGGGTTTATCTGATGGAGATCTTGATGAATTACGTAAGGCTTTCCAGATAAAAGCTTTCTATGCAAGGCAAGAGAAACTTATAAGATATTTACTTCAAAATGGCATGTCAAAGAAAGAAATCATCAGTTTATCTCTCCAAGAGCTATATGAACTGCCTTTATCTGTAGAAGGGAAGTTACTTAGAGAAAAATACCTGGAAAAGAAAAAAACGTCGAATCACTTAAATCTATTAGCCATAACAACTCCTGAAGATAAAGAGATAACTGAAGAAGGGTTTGCAGATTATCTGCGAGGTGCCAAAGGATCACGAATGAATATGGAGTTTAATGCTCATTATTGTCGCGGTTTATTAGAGGCTCGATATAATTTGCCTTCCGCTGATGAAAGTACATTGATGAAAATATAATTTTAAGGATGCTTATGAATTTTAAAAAAATTTCAGAAAAGGAATGTGATGAAAAATGAGTAAAAACGTTCTTATTATAACTGGTGACGCTGTAGAGGCATTGGAAGTATTTTATCCATATTATAGATGTATCGAAGAAAATATTAATTGCACAATTGCCTCACCTGTGAAAAAAAGTCTCCAGACAGTTGTTCATGATTTTTTGCCTGAAATGGAAACGTTTACAGAGAAATGGGGATATAAAATTGAATCTCATGCCTCGGTTGATGAGATTGAACCTACTGATTATGACGCACTTATTATTCCTGGGGGCCGTGCTCCTGAATATATTCGTATGAATAAAAAAGTACAAGATATAACCGCCCATTTTTTAAAAGAAAATAAACCACTTGGAGTTATCTGTCACGGACAACTGGTATTAACAACGATAAGAGAATATATAAAGGGCAGGGAGATGACAGCTTATACGGCATGTAGACCCGAAATAGAAGCTGCAGGAGCTATATACGTGGAAGAAATGCTTCATGTTGATGGCAATATCGTGTCAGGGCATGCTTGGCCAGATCTCCCAGGTTTTATGAAAGAATTCTTTAAAGTGCTAAATGTTAAAAAAGAAGCTTCTGTTTAAATAAGTCAAAAGGACTGAAACATTTCCTCCATTATTTTCAAGCTAATATGAGTAAGAATACTAATATTGAGAAAAAAGGGTTGCCACTGGCAATCCTTTTTATCTTTTTGAATTTATCATTATCATTCATTTTATTAACTGGTTATTAGATGTTCAAGAAGTTTTTCATTGATAAAATTACCATGGCTCAAATTCCTTAGTGAGTATATATTAAAAAATGACATAATAGAAATCCTATTTTGTTTTGAACATACAGATATGAGGAGAAATATCTTTTTTTAATCTGGACAATTTTTCATATCTTCAATCTTTAAACCATTTTCGAAATGGATCTTTTAAGAGAGCGCCATTCAATTGAGCCCAAAATTTAGCAAAACCTTCTCTAATTATGACGACTTTCTTCTATTATATATACTCCCCGAACACATCTGATTTCCACAAATGAATCGCATGGCGTTCTTTTTCAAAAACCTTCTCCAAATAAATTTCTGTAGTGGAGAGCTGCTCGTGGCCCAGACTCTTCATAATCTGATAAACATCCACTCCATTTAAGTGAGAAATGATGGCAAAAGCATGCCTGAAAGTATGAGGACCAATGGAAGAGGAACGAAACTTCAAAAAAGGCAATCCACTCTCCTTAATGGCTTTTGTTATGTATTGAGACAAATATGAGGGAGAGTAGGCACGGCCGGTATTGGTCGTAAAGAGCGGGTCTTCTCCTTCTGCTGCATCTATATCGTCGAGCCCTCTAGCTGAACGGAACATGCGAATGCTATTCATTCCTTTTTCTTTCAGTGGGATTTGCCTTCTTTTATTTCCTTTACCTAGTACCTCTAAAAAATACGTGCTGGTAATGGAATCGTATTGAAGATCCTTGACTCGGAGTCTTGTAAACTCTTCATTGCGCATGCCTGTCATCGTGAGGATATGAATGATCGAAAAAACGATGGGGTGGTTGATTTCCCTGAAGTAATCAAGTAGATGAATGACTTCCTTTGGTCCCAAATCACGGTTCGGCCGATCATCTTTACGAATATTGATCTTAAAGAACCCTTCATGAATGGGTTCCGTGATATAGCCTGATTCGAACAGGAATTTCAAAAAACTCTTAATGATGGTTGTCTTTCTGGATAATGTGGAAACGGAATACGCTCCTTTTGTTACGACATAGGGGCTTTTTTCTGATAACCATTCCTGATATCTTCGAATGTGCCGGGTAGATAAAGATTTAAGGAGGGAACTGCCCACAACTTTTTCCAAGTCTACATTGATTTCCACCGAATAAGTGAGCATTTGTTCAATAAATTGAAGAAGTTCCCGCTCATAGGCTTGGACGGTGCGGGTTGCCTTTTCATGTTGCCGATTTAAATGTTCTCGTCGTTGAAGAAACCACTGAAGCATGTCTACATCGCTAAAATCAGAAAAAGGATGATGTCCATTCTTTTCTGTCGTATCTAATCGTTCTTGTAACGTGTGGATCGAAATGTCTGAAAGACTTTTTTTCCATGCGCTGCTCTGAATCTCTTTCGTTTTATCTATCAGTTCATGCATACCTGTATCCCTCACTTTTATAATCCACCTACCAATAATATAAAGTATATATTTATTATTTTTCTTTTTTATAGTTACTTATTTGATTATATCAAACAACAAGAGTTAATTAATTATGGAAAACCTAAATAAATCTACCATTTATTTATGTCACCTGAAATTCGTCTATAATTAGATTCTATAATTATAATAATATTGTCGGATTCAAATATTAAATCTATAATGGTTATAGAAGAGTAATTTATATTTATACTTATTTAAATCAATATTATATATTATGATAGATAGATGAAATTAATAGTTAATCCTGAGGTAGATAGATATATAACAATAAAAGATAAAAGGTGAATAGACAAATAATGAATAAACTAAACCATGAAAAAAACACGCAGACTGCAACTTATGAAATGGGGGAAACGGTTTATGTTCTCCAAACATGTACGGAAGAAGAAGACCCAGAGAGTTTTTACTACTTTAAACAATTTGAAAAAAAAGAAGGCGTGATCTTGGAAGTGATCGAACACCCACGTCTCCAATATCGTGTAATATTTGGCCAAGCGGAAGCAGTCTTGTATCATGAGGAATTGACAAATGGGAACCGGCGGGATCTTCCAATAACAGTAACGGATAATCAAGAAGGATGGGAGGGGAATAAAGTGGAATGGTATACACAAAAAGAAGTAGCTGATTTATTAGGAGTATCCAAGGCAACTGTCTACCATTATGGAAAGCAGAAGAAAATCATTAAAATTCTGGACCCACATCGATTACATAAAGAGGCACGTTATGAAAAAGCGGAAGTGGATCGATTAGTGTATGAAAAGCAAGCTTTACCTACAGGTATGAGCCCAAATGATGTTGCAAAGAAATTGGGATTATCTGTTCAAAGTATTTATAAGTATATCCAAGATGGATCAATAAAAGCTGAGGCTGTCCCTTATGGTGATGAGAGGACAATCTATGTCATATCAGAAACAGCATATGAGGAAGCCGCCGGATTACTGAAACCAGCTGAATCTCAACGCCCAAAACGATTTGAGTATTATTATCCTAGTCACGATATTGTCTTATTTCAGAAATTTCATTCAAGCAAGGTTCCTGAAGCACGTGTTATACGGAACAAGGACAATGAATGGTTTTTTTACTTAGCCAATATTCAAAAATGGTTGTCATTTGAAGAAGGGATAAGGGAGTATCAGTTAAAGCCGGTCTATCCCATTCATCAATCCACTTTGGAGTATAAAGGCTATGTACAGCTAGAAATTCCGAAGGATGCCGTTGTATTTTATCCATTCCTGGACTATTTATATGAAACATGGGGAATGGAAAACATGAGATTGAGGGAACAGGATCAAACGGTAGTACTCTTCATCCGGGCAGGGGATAGACCATTAACGACAAAGAGTTTCTTTGCAGCTGATATCCTGCCATTTTTAATAAAAGGAGACATCTACAATGAAGAGGGTCACCTGATTTTACGAAGTTCTTATAGAAAAACTAGTTTGGAATTACCTATTGAGCTATTAGAAAGTATAACAGCGTTAGCTGAACAAGAAGGAATCAGTATGAGTAAGTGGGTAGAGCAAAAACTATCATCCATACTAAAATGATTTAAAGAAATGATTTGATTGAGGTCTTTATACCATACATCCAATATCATTTGCCCATTCATTATATTCAGAGCTACTCAGAGGCCTCAGTAAATTTTTTATTGAATACAAACTATTTCTTTGCATACATCGAAATACACTAAAAAAGAGACCATTTCATATCCTGGAAAGGAGCATGAAATGGTCTCTTTGATTATTATTTATTTGGCTGTTGCTGAAGTTAAACAAATTTTCTGAATTCCAATAAATTTATTATCGGAACTTAGACTTTATGTAAATAACTTAAAGTCCGAGATGCAGATTTATGAGATATGCAATAGGATATCTCGTAAAAAAGTGTGTTTCTTAAAGCTTCTATATTAAAACGAATGAACCATTAACCATTAAACAGAAGTTAATTTCGCTGTAGAGCGAATCTCAGCCTTGAAAAATCATACCTATCGTTTCAAAAGCAATGCTTCCTTAGCTCCCCTTTTCAGTGTATGAATATTTACTTTAAAATTGGGGTATGTTATCCTTATATTAACATAAACTAAAAACACCCCCATGCTGGTAACATGAGGGTGACAACTAGCAAGAGTGGTTGGTCACAACTAATAACTCTTAATCAGAAGAATCAGAAGAAGAACCATTTCCATCTTGGAGGGCGGAGTGGTTCTTTTTCTTTTTCTTACTGAACGCAGATATGATGAGACTGGTTGCTACAGCAACTATAATGTCTTTACCAATATCTGTTACAATGTTCAATAGGAAATGTATCATGCGGTCACCTCCCTTCCCATCTATCATTAGATGGCAAAGGTGAAACTGTGACCTCCCACTCTATCCTCAGTTGTTCCTCTATTTTATCATATCTTTCCCATTCTAGTAATTATATGCAGAAAAAGTCTAATAAATAATTTTCATATAAAAAAGAAGGCGTATTCGCCCTCTTCTACTAACTTAACTTAATTCCCTTTGTTTACAAGAGTACCTAATAGGTCAACAATATCTCCTAACCCCCATATCATCTTGTGCGTAAAACTGAAATTTTACGCAAAGATAAGTTGTTTACCATCACCCCACTCCTCATAATGAAATCTAGACAGAATCAAGAAAATTTTTGATGACTGTTTTTAAGCCTTTTTAAATATTTAAGCTTAATTGCGGCAAATGCCCATAGTAGTACAGCTCCGACTAATAGTTGACTCCCAATTATTTGTCCAATGGTAAACCCTTTTAGCTATCAAACCGTAGCTAGCAGATCCAACAAGTATGAGTAAAATTGATTGCCAACGTGTCTTCTTACCACTATATACAAATAAATGCATAACTATACAGTCGTTACTTCTACATTCAATTGTAATGGAGGAGAAGCAGTCAGGAATCTAAGCATTCCTGACTGCTTCTTATATTATTTATTAATCAAGAGTGTTGATAATGATTAGCTAAGGGTTCCCTGAAGTTTTCCCCAATCTTTCATAAATGTTTCAATTCCAGACGTTGTCAGTGGGTGGCTCCATAACGATGGCAAGATGTTTCCAGGAATGGTTGCGATATGTGCTCCAGCTACTGCAGATTGCACAAGATGATCCAAGTTTCGAATACTTGCGGCAATGATTTCTGTTTCATATTGATAAGTGGATAAAATTGTTTTCAGATTTTTCACTAGTCCTAAACCATCTGCTCCGATGTCATCCAATCTTCCGATGAACGGGCTAATATAAGTCGCTCCTGCTTTTGCTGCCATTAATCCTTGAGCTTCTGTAAAGATCAGGGTTACATTTGTTTTAATGCCTTCTTTAGTCAACTGATAAGTCGCTTCTAAACCTGCTTCTGTCATAGGAATTTTGACAACAATATTCTCTGCCCATGAAGCAATCTCACGGCCTTCATTAATCATTTCTTCTGCCGTAAGCCCAATTACTTCTGCACTTACCGGTCCACTTACAAGTGCGCAAATATCTTGAATGCGTGTTTTAAAATCTGCTCCTTCTTTGGCTATAATGGAAGGATTGGTTGTGATTCCATTCACTAAACCGAGTTTTACAATACGTTTAATTTCTTCTATGTTCGCTGTATCTAAAAAGAATTTCATTTCTTTTTCCTCATTTCATTAGATGGATGTAAATCTTTAGGATAAACTGTTTTAATTTGATGCACGATATTCTCTATTGTAAATCCGAATTCTTTAGCGATATGATTACCAGGAGCAGATGCACCGAACGTGGATATTCCAATGATCAACCCTTCCCGGCCGACGTAATTTGCCCAACCTTGAGGTGAACCTAGTTCCACCGCTACATTTAGATTAATAGCGCGGGGAAGAATGCTTTCCTGATAAGCGCGTGGTTGTTTTTCAAATAACTCCCATGAAGGCATGCTTACTACTCGTGCAGGGATACCCTCTTTGCTAAGCTGTTCTTTTACTTGTACAGCTAACGCTACTTCCGAACCTGTAGCAAGCAACTGAACTTCCGGAACCTCCTGATTGGTTGAAGCCACCACATAAGCGCCTTTTTCTAATTGCTTACATGCCGTATCACAATCCACTGTGACTGGGATGTTTTGACGACTTAAAACCAGAGCTACCGGTCCAGCTTGGTTATTCACTGCGTACCTCCATGCTGCTAAGGTTTCATTTGCATCCGCAGGACGAAGGACGGTTAAGTTTGGAATAACCCGTAATGCAGCTAGTTGTTCAATTGGTTCGTGAGTAGGTCCATCTTCGCCGACAAAAATACTGTCATGAGTAAAGACGTAAGTAACGGGTAAATTCATTAAAGCAGCTAGTCGAATAGCTGGACGCAGATAATCAGAAAAGATAAAAAATGTTGATCCAAATGACTTTATCCCACCGTGCAATGTCAATCCATTTAGGATGGCGCCCATCGCAAATTCTCGTACACCAAAGTATAAGTTACGGTCTCCATATTGCCCTGGAGCAAACCTGCCTTCACCATTCAAATGGGTCATTGTAGACGATTCTAAATCCGCAGAACCACCCACTAAACTTGGAATTCGCTGGGCTAATGCATTTAGAATTTGTCCAGAAGCAACTCGTGTGGAAACCGCTGTTCCTAATTCGTAACTTGGTAATTCCTCATCCCAACCGACCTCTAATTCACCATTTATGTCTTTTTCAAGATTGGCAGCAAGTGCCGGATGCTTTTCTTGGTATTGAGCAAATAATGATTCCCACTGTCGATTAGAATGGATACCCTTTTCTTTTATATCCTGGTAATGTGATCTAACTTCTTGGGGAACAAAAAAGTCTTCATGAGGCCATTGATAAAACTCTTTTGTAAGTTTTACTTCTTCTTTTCCTAATGGAGAACCATGTGTCCCTTGATGTCCTCCCTTACCGCCTTTATTTGGGCTCCCGTACCCTAATGTTGTTTTTACTTCAATTAATGTTGGTTTTTTCAGCTCTTTCTTTGCTTCCAGCAATGCACATTCAATAGTGTGTAGGTCATTTTGATCTGATACTTGAATGACTTGCCAGCCATACGCTTCAAAACGTTTCCCGACATCTTCCGAAAAAGATAAATCAGATTCGCCATCAAGTGTAATGTTGTTTGAATCATACATCATAACTAATTTCCCTAATTGCAAGTGACCTGCAAGGGAAGCGGCTTCCGCTGAAACACCTTCCATTAAGTCCCCATCGCCACAAATAACATAGGTATAATGATCGATTATTGGAAACTGTTCTTGATTATATTTAGCGGCAAGATGTGCTTCTGCCATGGCCATTCCTACACCCATTGCAACACCTTGTCCAAGAGGTCCTGTTGTGGCATCCACACCAGGAGTATGTCCGTATTCTGGGTGTCCTGGTGTTTTACTGCCCCATTGTCTAAATTGTTTGATGTCATCCAAGGACAAGTCATATCCGCATAGATGCAATAAACTGTATAAAAGCATTGATCCATGCCCTGCAGACAAAACAAAACGATCTCGATTAAACCAATGAGGATTTTCCGGGTTATGGTTCATTACTTTTGCCCATAGTGTATAAGCCATCGACGCAGCCCCCATTGGCATACCAGGGTGCCCTGATTTCGCTTTTTCCACGGCATCTATGGATAAAGTCCGAATCGTATGGATAGCTAATTGTTCAACGGAAATAGATTTGGTGTTCATATTGACACTCCTTTTCGTAAGAATCAAACTTCTTCCGTACTTTTTGATTTATCCCCAATGAGATTCGCTACTCCTCCCTCGAACAAATAACCAATCGTACAGAAATGGCCTAATACGATGTCATCCGTTCCAGTAATCTACGCGGAATTGGTTGTGCAATTGCTGGCATCATAACTGACATTAACCCCGCTATAATTCCGCCGATAATGATCAATGTCACTCCGTGTAAACCGCTCATTATCCAATTTTGTTTTAACTAATTCAATAACAAAAAAACGACAATCGTATATTTCCACTTAAAATAGGGTCAGAATTATATTCATGATAATCGCTCGTTTCATCTTTAGATAGAATTATCCCGGCGAGTTTTGATATTCTGAGAAATGGACTTCTGACTCCTCATTATTGGTTGAACCTTTTGCCAATTGATATTAGTAAATAAAATACCTATTAACATTAGAGTTATTCCTAGTAATTGAGTTTGACCAAGAAAATCATGAAGTAAAAATGAACTTAACATTAAAGTGAAGACCGGTTCAAAAATACTCAACTGTGCAGCCTTTGAACTTCCTATATACTTTATTCCAATAGAAAAAGTAAGAATAGCTAAAAAAGTTGAAAAAAAAGCTATTCCAAATATAGCAAACCACCCCGAAGAGTTGATTTCTATTGTGAAATCTTGTCTATAGATCGAAAATATAAATAGCGCTAATGTTGCAAAGCTTGTAACGTAAGCAGATATGAGGAATGTATTCATGTAACTTTGTATTTTTTCGGTTTGGACGATATAAAAGGCGTACAATATTGCACATCCCAATGCGCATAACAGACCAACCAAATTAAGTTTGCTTATATCCGCACCAAGCATAAAATAAAGTCCGATTAATAAAAACAAAATAGCAACAAGTTTGGATACTTCAAGTGCTTGTTTAGACAAAAAGCTCGTCAAAATAATAACAAAAACAGGATACAAGTAAAAAACTGTTGTCGACAATGATAAAGGTAATAAGGAATATGATGTGAACAAGAAAATAGCCATTAGAGCATAGCCGCCTGTTCCCATTATAAATAGAGTGATAATTTCCTTAATTGGTAACTTAAATGGAGTTTTTTTATATAATATCCAGGACCAAAATAGGATTGCGGCAAAGAAAAATCTGAAGAATAATAGCGTACCTATACTAACATCTGCTGCATAAGCATACTTTGCAAGTATACCCATTACACCAAAACAAGACGCTGAGAGTAAAACAAGAAATGAGCCGTAAATATTTTTTTTCATTAAGCATCACCATCATTGGAATAAAATTGGGTTTTTTCTTCTCCTAATACGGTCAACTCCCACATCGAATGTGTGAAACCAAAAAGTCTAGGTTTATATTTTCTCTTCTTTTTCAACCTTATTTTTATCCCTACATGCAATCTTACAAAAAAGACACAGAATAGCTTCCTGACAAAGGGCGACAAATATGGTCAGGTTAACTATCTGTGTCTATAACAGAGGGTGAGGGGAAGTTATGATTTACAAAAACATATATAGATTCTCAACTAAAAAGAATGAACGAGTACTTCAAAGGTTCAGTTCATCTATTTGTTTGATGAAACTATGAAACTATATGGTTCTTAGACATTTTCATAATAAGTCATACAGGTTAAAAATTAATCAACATACAAGAAACGGTTGAATGTATGAAGCGGTTCCAATCCATTCTTACGAACGACCACTTGA
>NZ_JAUCFO010000002.1:0-245242 GCF_030348405.1 Peribacillus sp. NJ11 | reverse complement strand
TAATAGTGACACTTGCAGTTACTCCAGGAAAAGCAGGAAGCGTAGCGGTAATAGTTACTGTCCCAGGTCCGTCAGTAGCTGTAAAAATAGGGTTGATGACAAAGTTACCCGAAGCATTAGTTGTAGTAGAAGCAGGAGCTATAGAGCCAAGAGCGGGATTACTTACTGAAAAATTCACTTGTGTACCTACTGGAGCGGGACTACCATTCACCAACACTTGACCAGTAAGAGTTGCAGTATTAGATCCTGTTCCAAAAGCACATATTGTTGTAGATGGATCAACATTCAAGGTAATAGTCGCTGTGGGTGGAGGAGGAGTTGGGGGAATAGTTAACAAATCCAGAACGTTTTCAAATTTGAACTCCAGCAGCATTTCTTTCTTGATCACATCACGAAGCGTTCTTTGAACACTTGCATCAACAGCAAGAAGATTGGGTAACGAAACCACTGCAGGAGAAAGTGTGGTTCCTGTTGGTAATGTTCCTAAAACAAATTGAAGCTTCTCTGCCTCAGCATTGATGATGTGAGCGAGGGCTAATTCTTCAAGAGCAATGGAAGACAAAAGTAACGGTACAGTCTGAGCAGTCGTAATCGAAATGGTTGGTGTAATATTAGGGATGTTTGGAAAAGACAAAAATGATTCACCTCTTTTTTAGTTTAGGAAACCATAAAAATGAGTGCATGGATTCCCATTTTGTTATTTGCATAGACAAATAACTATCTAGACATTTTTTATATAGTTATTCAACCAGCCTTTGAATGACTGAGCGTTTGCCCATGTGTAGAAGTGAATTTTCAACTGAAAGAACCTATAGACCCCAGGAGGGGGGCAGATAGATAAACTTATACCACCTTGCAAAAAAAATTCAAAAAAACCACTCTATATAGGAAAAATAGTCATCCGTCTGTAAAAATACAATTTTACGAACGTTGTAATTTGTCCTTAAAACTGCCGTTTTTCGTTAAAGTATTGATGAACTTTGCGAACTTCTATGTACTTTTATGGACGTTCTGAACGGTATAAAAGCACCTCCCTTCCTACAATCAAAATTTTGTAATGTGTCTCATTCTTCATATTTGCCATTCTAATCTCCTCATCTCAATTTTATAAAGTAGCTCACCAATCTAACGCTTCAGCATTAATGATTAGCATGTAAATGGTGACCAACATAACAACACCAGAAAATACGTAATGGAGCGTACACTGCTGTTTGCTTAAGCGGGCTGCCAGCCAAGCTCCGACTGTTCCGCCGTCAACTCCCCCTCCAACAAATTCGAACATAATCCACCAGTTTACAAGGTCAGATAAGGTATAGCTTATAGCTGTCATAAGCCCAAATGTGTCCACAGATACCAGAGAAGATCCAATTGCTGCAATTGATCCATCCCCACCGAGCAAACCAATTACGAATCCGACAATAGTTCCTGAAACAATGAAGAGGAGCACTTGAATTAGTCGTCATTCTTTCCTGGGACTCTTACCAACAAATCTGAGTAATTGACGATTCACCTCCTTACTCTATTTACTCATCATTTAGATAAGCAAAAAAAGTTCGTAAAAGCGTATTTTTACGAACTTTTTTTGATTGTTACTTCTTTAAAATAGACTCTGTTAAACAATGCTTTTGATTTTTCTTCTTCAACTTGTAGCTGTGAAATAAAGTTTGATTGAAAATACCTCGCAAACCCATATTTTACGTTAAATAATAAAGAATCTATTTTGAAAAAAGATTGATCAAAATGAAAGCTAGAAGAGAGGACTATTGGATTGATAATATGCGTTCCTACTAATATCGTAGGTGTTCCATAAATGAAATAAAAGAGCTCTTTCAACAAAGAATGTACTTCTACAGCAAGACAAGTACTCAGTCATCCAAACGCTTGTTACATAAAATAGAGAGAATAACTAGTAAATTCTTGTTCATGATTTATGAACGTTCACATCACAAAAGTAGGAAACCTATGCACAGAATCAGATGATTCGACGGTTTCCTAGAAAGGATGAATGTATATTGTCTTTTCCAAACATACCCAATATCACACCTACCATTTCTGTTACGGTAGAGCAGACGATTCCATTGCTTTTAAGCTCCATTGCCCTAGAAGAATTAGCTTTGGCTCACATTATCAATGCTGAGGCAGAGAAGATTCAATTTGTTTTAGGAACATTAGAGGGAGGAAGAACGCTTTCTCCTCCGGAGGTTACGATATCTAATCTTCTTGCTATCGACTCTAGTGTTCAAAGAACTCTTCGTGACGTCATCAAGAAAGAAATGCTCTTGGAATTCAAATTTGAAAATGTTTTGGATTTAATCGCAAGCGTTCCTCCCCCTCCTCCCCCTACAGTAACTATTACCTTGGAGGCTGATTCAACCTTAATATGTGATGCTGACTCAGGAGTAGGCCCACCTAGTCCTACACTTACTGGTCAAGTGTTAGTGAATGGAAGTCCTCCTCCAGCAAATACACCAGTTCTCCTTACAGTAGATAATCCTGCTCTTGGTACCATTTTTTTCACTAATCCTGCTCCTACAGATGCATCGGGCAACTTTTTCGCCTTTTTCGATGCTACTGACGGACCTGGGACAGTAACGATTACGGCTTCTGCTTTGGGAACAAACAGCAACACCGTCGATATTACTATTGTTGACTGTTCAACTATATCTGCCTTTAGTTTTGGTCCTCCTGTCAGTACAGTATGTCCTACGGGATCAGGAGCTAATATTGCAATTCTTTCTGGCCAAGTGTTAGTTGATGGAGGCGTCCCCATTGCTGGTATTGTTGTTGGCTTTTCAGTAGATAACCCTCTTCTTGGTTCAGTAGTTGCTGGTGCTGTTACTGACGCTTCAGGAAACTTTACCACTACTGCCGCAGCTATTGATGGGCCTGGGACATTTATGGTTACCGCTTCTCTTCTTGGTGTGGGAGTACCACCCATTAGCGTCATTGTTAACATTGTTGACTGCGACTCGTAACTATTATTTTTCACATTATCGGCAATTAAAGAAATTGAGTTCCTTTTAGATACCCAACCCTTTTCTGTTGATATAAGTAAGGATTATAAGCAATTAAAAAATCCTCAAATTCATAAACTAACTATTTTTAGAAGGTGATATGTTTGAAAGTTAATCCTCCAGGGCCTCCGGGGCCTCCAAATCCAAGTCCCGATAACACTTGTTTTCAAGATCTCAGGACTAAACTACAGGGATTGCAAGGCCAGTTTATTTCTGTCACTATCTCTGGATGTTGTGATATTATCCAAGGTCGTATTTTCCGAGTAGATGAAGGAAGCTTGATCCTCGTTGGTGAATTCGGAACACGGATCATCCCGATCTGTACGATCAGCTCCATCGATTTCGGACCTTTTGCGTATGTCACAAATTCCAATGATGATACGGTCTCCGTGATTAATACCGCCAACAACACCGTAATCGGTTTGATTCCTGTTGGAGACGGACCTCATGGCATTGCCATCACGCCCGACGGTTCCCGTGCCTATACCACAAATTTTAGCAACAACACGGTTTCCGTGATCAACACGGCAACAAATACCGTCCTGACCACCATTGATCTCGCTGCTGCAGGAGGAGACGGACCTCTAGGCATTGCCATCACGCCTGACGGTTCCCGCGCCTATACCGCAAATATTAGCAACAACACGGTTTCCGTGATCAACACGGCAACAAATACCATCTTGACCACCATTGATCTCGCTGCTACAGGTGGAGATAGTCCTATTGACATTGCCATCACGCCCGACGGTTCCCGCGCCTATACCGCAAATCGTCTCAGCAACACGGTTTCTGTGATCAACACGGCCTCGAACATGGTCATAGATACCATTGATCTCGCTGCTACAGGAGGAAACCGTCCTAATAGCATTGCCATCACGCCCGATGGTTCCCGCGCCTATACCGCAAATGAATTTAGCGACAACGTTTCTGTGATTGACACGGCCACGAATAACGTCCTGACCACCATTTCGCTCGCTCCTGCAGGAGACGGTCCTGATGACATTGCCATCACGCCCGACGGTTCCCGTGCCTATACCGCAAATCGTCTCAATGACACGGTTTCCGTGATCAACACGGCCTTGAATACCGTCCTGACCACCATTTCACTCGCTCCAGCAGGAGGAAATAGTCCTTTTGCCATTGCGATCACGCCCGACGGTTCCCGCGCCTATACCGCAAATATTGACAACGACACGGTTTCCGTGATCAATACTGCGACCAACACGGTTATCGGTTCCCCGATTATGGTTGGGGATTCTCCTCAAGGGATCGCGATTACGCCGATCACGATTTAAATGAAGTTGATGTCGATAAGAGAGATCCATCAAAAGAGGGGGATCCCATTGAATCCACAAGCAAGAAGCATCGAGGTCTCTAAAAAATATCGAATACCTTTCTTCATCATTGAAATGATGAGGAGAAAGGTAGGAAAAAAATCATGAAGTAGCAATTTAAATACAAACGAGATTCTTTCGAAGGAACAACCCAAACATAAGGGATCTTATGTTTGGGTGTTGTTTAAGGGAATAACGTCTTCAAAATTTAGACATGCTTAAAAAGTAATTAAAGACAAATGCATATCCTATTCACTTCTAGTTATAGGTACTGGAAAAAGGATCTTCGATTGAAGATCCTTTTATGCTGCTTGTTTAATTAAAGCACCGTTCGTACCGTTCGTAAAAGTAGACATTTGCGAACGGTTCGTTTTTATATTGAATTTTACGATATAAGTCGTTCGGAAAAGTCTGTTTTGAGTTTACTGACGTTCACTGGTTGTTATGTACATTTACGAACGTGTCTAAAAATTATAAGTTCTGGAGACTTGAAAAAAACACCTCAAATTCCCCTGTCACTTTAATCGTTAAGTTGCACCTGTTTTAAGTGCTATTTTGCCCTTGAAAATACGAGTTTCTGTACAAATATGTTGGTAGGTATTTTTCAGGAGTTATAGAATGATACATAATAAAGACGGCTTTTTTACATTCAAACTAGTTTTTAAAGGAATTAGGATAACAAAGCCGAATAATTCTTAGAAGTAATGATAGATATGGGGTGTATATAGTGGATAAGAAAGAATTTTGGGGATTAATCGAAGAATCCAAAGGATTTGATGTACAGGCTGAGTGGTTAACAGAGGTATTATCTCAAAAGGAATTAGAGGAAGTGCTGAAATTCGAATTTATGTTTCAAGGATTGATAAACGAAAGTTACCAATCTCGTTTATGGGGAGCAGCCTTCGTCCTAATGGGGGGATGCTCTGACGATACATTCGATTATTTTCGGGGTTGGCTAATCGGGCAGGGCGAAGAAATATATAATAAGGTAATTAATGACCCTGAATATCTAGCAGAATACATTAGTGAAGATAATCTTGATGAAGAGGGGTTTCCGCAAAATGAAGAATTGCTCTCGGTTGGATTAGATGCCTACACTCTAATAAAGACAGGCGACATTGAGTGGGATGATGACATACATGATGAAATGTTAGAAGAGCTCGAAAAAATGGGGTTACAGACAGAAAAAGATATAGAATTTGATTGGGAAGAGGATGATCTAGAGGAATTATTTCCAGTTTTGTGGGGAAGGTTTGGGGATGATCCGTTAGGTTAAAAAGACACATTCCGGTTAATTTTTTAGGAATTTACTATCTTGTTATGGGTGCTTTCCTTTATCAACGAACTTCAGCAATCGGGCTCGATTGCGGAACAAAGAGCAGTCGCTTTTTTACTGGTAAGATCCGAAGTTTTCTAAAAAATGATTGATGTAGATAATTAAGAAACCCAGCATCTTCACATGAGAAGGTGCTGGGTTTTTAAGGTTGGATGTGCAAAATATTACCTCCTAAAGTGACACATTGTGCGTAAAAAGGTTTTCAGATTGGCTGTATAAAACACCCTTAGAAAAGGGGTACCGCCAGCAAAACGCGGATTTACAACGTTAAGGATATTCCAGTATTAAAAATCCCAATCTCTCATTTATATCACTGAGAGATTGGAAATTATTCAACAAATCTTCTATTAGCTGATATTGAAGAAAAGCACAGTTCATGGCTCGCTCCTTTATTTAATAGAATTTCTTAATTTATTTCTTAGTTTGTCAATCCATGTTTCTTCAATGGTGTACTTACCCTAACTGGCGTTTAAATACTTTACTGGCGAAGAAGTAAGCGATGACCATGATGCCGACGCACCAGGCAAGCGCGATCCAGATATCGTTGCCAACAGACCCTTCATACAAGAGTGCACGAATCGCATTCACGATTGAAGTCACGGGCTGGTTCTCAGCGAACGCACGGACAATTTTAGGCATGGTTTCGGTGGGGACAAAGGCCGAACTGATAAACGGAAGGAAAATCAGCGGGTACGAGTAGGCTGTCGCCCCTTCCATAGACCCTGCTGTCAATCCCGGAATGATCGCCAGCCATGTCAGCGCAAGCGTAAACAGCCCTAGTATCCCAGCAACCGCGAGCCAATCCAGGATATTAGCACTGGAACGGAAGCCCATCAAGAGCGCGACGAGGATAACCACCACGACAGTAAGCGCATTGGAAACAAGCGAGGTCAACACGTGAGCCCACAATACCGACGAGCGCTTGATGGGCATGGTAATGAAACGCGCCATCAGCCCGCTCTTTACATCCGTAAATAGCCGTACGGAAGTGTAAGCGACGCCGGATGCGATAGCCATCAGCAAGATTCCCGGTAATAAATAATTGACGTAGTTGTCCGTGCCTGTTTCTATGGCGCCGCCAAATACGTAGACAAACAGCAGCAGCATCATAATCGGCGTAATCGCCACCGTGATAATTGTATCCGGGCTGCGCATGATGTTGCGCATTAAACGCCCTAGTAATACCCCTGTTTTGCTTTTCATTTACATCTCCTCCTTTTTGCCGATGATCGCGAGGAAAATTTCCTCCAATGTCGGCTGCTTCTCGATGTACTCCACTTTCGCTGGCGGGAACATCTCCTTGAGTTCGGTAAGGGTCCCGGTCGAGATGATTTTTCCACCATGCAGGATGGCGATACGGTCCGCCAGTTGTTCGGCTTCCTCCAGGTACTGGGTCGTCAGCAAGATGGTCGTGCCGCCGCCGGCAAGCTCCTTGACGGTATCCCAGACTTCAATCCGCGCTTCGGGGTCAAGCCCTGTCGTCGGTTCATCGAGAAAAATGACTGCTGGCGTCCCGATCAGGCTCATGGCGATGTCAAGCCGGCGCTTCATCCCGCCGGAATATTTGTCCGCCCGGCGGTTGGCCGCATCGGTCAGGCTGAATCTTGCAAGCAGATTGTCGGCGACTTGAGCGGGATTGGAAACTCCCCGCAACTTGGCGATCATTATCAGGTTTTCCCGCCCAGTGAGCATGCCGTCTAAAGCTGCGAACTGTCCTGTCAGGCTGATGCTCTGGCGAACATGATCCGGTTGACGCTGGACGTCAAAGCCGCAAATACCTACTTCGCCGCCATCGGCCTTCATCAGCGTCGAGAGGATGTTGACCGTCGTCGTCTTGCCCGCTCCATTTGAGCCCAACAGTGCGAAAATTTCGCCACGCCGCACCTCAAAATCCACCCCCTTTAAGACTTCGTTGTCTTTAAAAGATTTTTTTAACCCTTTTACAGAAATCGCTGCATTGCTCATACTTTTTTCCTCCTTATAAAATGCGCAGCAAGGTCGCTTGCGAGATCCGTAATTATCCGGTCAGCGCCTTGCGGAGCTAGATTGCCTATACTCATCTATTTAGTCTGACTGATAATCTGTATAACTTACTACTGAGTTAAAAATATAACTGATTAGCGAAGGTGGCAATTCACATTTGTAACCAGCTATTCAGTCGGTATTATCTATTGAATTTATTTTTTCCCAAACGCTTCATGATACTCTGATTCAAATCTTCACGATACTTGGCAACATAGGTTTTAGCGTTTGCCACTAGTTCGTCGGCAAAGGACGCCACGTCGTCCCCAGTAATCTCCAGTACCTGTCTACCTTCCGCAGCACCGGCTTCGAACAACTCGATTAATTCATACTGCATGTGCAGCATATCCATCCCGCTGCCCGCTGAGAAATTCCACATGTAGTTTTGAATTTTTTTAAATACAAACTGGTAGTCCTCTGGCAGGGCTTCAACCCGTGCCATCATCATCTTGTATTCTTTTTTATCACCAATCATTTTTTTGAACATTTCCATCATGTTATTTTTCCTCCTTTTTTATAAAGCTGAACAAGACACTCCAAAATATCGGACGGAATATCTTATGAAGCTAGATTGACTTTAAGACGTTGATTTTTGATGATACAAAATCCCATTTTTTCCAAAATATTTCAAGTTCCTGACGGCCAGCCTCATTAAGTGAGTAAAACTTGCGGGGCGGCCCCATATCTGACGGTTTCTTTTCTATATTCACAAGTTTTTTCTTTTCTAATCGCACGAGGATGGTATAGACCGTCCCTTCCACGACTTCGGTAAACCCAAGCTCGTTCAGGCGGCGGGTAATCTCGTAGCCATAGGTTTCATGGCGGCTGATGATTTCCAGCACGCAGCCTTCCAGCGAACCCTTCAGCATTTCAGTTAAATTTTCCATGTTTAGATCCTCCTCTACCTCCTCTATTTTGTCTGACTTATATTCAGTATAACAGAGTACTAAGGTAAATTTTTAATGAATAGCTTTTGGGAAATCACGCTATTCATTATTACTTATTACATGTATATTGTATCACCGAGTAGAAGGTGTCAACTATTTTACTTAAAAATATTTTTGCAACCTCACTATTCAGTGATGTTGGTATCCAGTGTGACATACTACAGGTGTATTGTAACACGTAGTAGGTGGACTGTCAACTGGATTTTCTAAATATTTTTAAAACCAGCTATCCCCATTTGATACAGCCGATTTTCTTTATGGAGCTTTTACTTCCTCCTATGCTTCTTTCACAATGATTACACCGCGGATCATTCCCATCCAGCAGCTGTACATGTAGGTTCCCGGTTTCTCTGGTGTGAAAACGATGAGGTTTTCTCCTACTTCCAGTGACCAATTCCTTCTGAAAAAATGTTAATGAGTATTCCCGAAATGAAAGAAGAACTTCGTAGACCTATGTTCTTAATAATCTCAGCAGAAAAGTAAATGTTTATTATGCGTTCCTGCAAGATGCGAGGACGTTCTTCTTTTTGGGTTCACGGGAGCTTTAGTAAAATAACTGAGGATTATTAATGTAACTTATTCGCGTTCATCACTTTACCACTATCGGGCGCGATTATGAAATAACTCTTAGATTTAAACGACTTTATTGTTATATTTTTAAGTGCGGTGAAGTAATCTACATCAAAAATTAAATAACTTTATTGTCACTCTACAAATAAATAACCTTGATTTTTTTACACTAAGCAGAATAATCAAGGTTTTTACTTCCAAAGAATATCTTAGCCTATAAAATTCGTGTTTCTTTAATTTTTTTGTATACCATAGATATGGAAATAAAAGTAAGTCTATGACCCATTTTTACACGTATCTCGGCTGAACCCCTATATATTTACCTATCATTCCTTCTTGAACTCCCTCAGTTTAATACGATTTTCTCACAAATACTCGCTTATTCGCAGGATTTTATCACCATTGAATTTAAGTTCACGGTTAAATGGAGTGATTTCAGGACATGAAAATTTCGTGAAGGCATAGTGAAATAAAGGAGTTGTACAATACTCCACATTTTACCATATAATGTACATTCTCCACGCCGCCCCTGGAGGCTTTCCCTACCATGTCTCAACGGGTCAATTGCCCTATCATTCCTTCGTCATGCCTATCCAAGGGGTGGAGGCCAGTTATTCTATCCTGATGAGTCGGTGCCCTTTTGTTCAAGAAATAGTGAGCAAAAGAGCCAAACCTTTGATACATATGGGTTTAGCGTTTGTTTGTTTTTATCGATAATGTAGGATTTTATACATCGTTGATATATCAACGTTTCTGACTTCTATGGAAGCCTGGTGGCTGCATAAAAAAGTGGCGTTTTTCAATGAATGCCACCCGTTTAAATCTTTTTCATAAGTTAGGCATCTAAATACATCCCTTAAATTAATTTTTTCATATATATATAAAAAATTAATTTAAGAGGGGATTTTATACATTGAAAGTAAAAAAAAGAAAAAAACTATCAGGTTTTTGTATTTTTCCGGGTTATAAATGGTGTGGACCTGGTTGTAGTGGACCCGGTGCCCCGATTAACGATGTTGATGCCTGTTGTAAAGCTCATGATGATTGTCTTAAGGTCGATTCACAGTGTAATTGTGACCGCGAGTTTCTTAATTGTCTCCGGTCAAAAATTGATCTTACTAGCAAAAAAGGTAGAATTGCAGCTCTAATGTATCTCTATATGAGAATCCAAACTATATTTACTTGTCTTATTAGGAATTAATAGGGGTCACGTCAACAAAAAGGGTTCTGGTGCAAAAACTTCAATAATAGCAATTAATCTCTAAATCTTGGACATACCGATACTATTAATCTTAAAAAAGGTGCGTCATAGTATGGAAAATCAAAATTTATTCAAGTGGAAACATTATCAGCCTGACATGATTTTGTTAACAGTGAGATGGTACCTGCGGCAACTTGAGCTTTCGTAATTTAGTGGAGATGATGGAAGAACACGGCTTATCGATGGCTCACACAACGGTTATGCGCTGGGTTCATCAATATGGACCGGAATTAGATGAAAGGGTACGGCGTCATCTTAAGCCGACAAATGACTACTGGAGAGTCGATGAAACGTATATCAAAGTAAAAGGTCAATGGATGTATCTGTATCGTGCAGTGGATTCCAAAGGAAACACGATAGATTTTTATCTCAGTAAAACAATAGACAAAAAGGCTGCAAAGCGCTTCTTCAAGAAAGCTTTGCGGTCTTTTCATGTTTCTAAGCCTCGTGTCATGACGGTCGATAAGAATCCGGCTTATCCTATAGCAATTGAAGAGTTGAAAAAAGAGAAAAGCATACCTGATGGTATGCAACTTAGACAACAGAAGTACTTGAATAACATAGTGGAGCAAGATCATCGCTTTATAAAGAAGCGAGTCCTTTCTATGCAAGGATTAAAAACGTTTCGAACAGCCAAACAAATCATCTGTGGAGTGGAGGTGATACATATGCTGAAAAAAGGACAACTTCAACAAGGGGTGAAGTCTGTCCAAGGCGAGATTGAATTCATACATAAATTATTTGGAGTAGCCTCATAATTCATAGATAAAAAGGATATTGAGATTCTATGTTTCTAACAGGTCATATTTGCACCAGAACCGTTTTTTCTATCAGATGCCGTCATCAAATCCTTGTTAACCTATTATTACATCGTTATGATAAGCCATCGTTGCAGGGTTCGTATTGCCAAACGTCAGGTACCAAGGCTCACCTAGCGGTCCCCCTGCGGAAGTAGCACTTACTAGTTCATCGAACATCTTGCTTTCAACGTTGTAGCTTCGCACCGAACCTGTTGTAGCTACATCTCCACCCGTAATGGGAACAAACAGTTTTCCGCTTGGTCCGAACAAGATTGCCTGAGCAAATGCACGAGGCTCTCCCAAGGTATAGAGGTCAATCTTGTCCTCGTCAAGATATGCGCCCGTTTCTCCGTGGAAGACGAGAATTTTGTCCGTGTCATTCACGGATCCACGGAAACTGGTGATGTAGATTTTACTGCCGTCGGGATTGAATACCAAGCCTTCAGGACGGTGGAGGTTGTTGGTGCTGTTGCTCTCTATAAATACTCCGAGGAAAGCCCCTGTATTCGGGTCGAAGCGCAGCACCCAGCCGCTATTCGGATCGGAAATGTCGAAGACGGAAACATACAGCAAGCTATCGGGACCGATCACTACACCGCGGGTATAGAAGGCCTGTTCGCTGAAGCCAGGGTGGTCAAGACTACCGAGAAACACCCCCGTGGTTCCATCAAACGCCCGCAGTTCTCCTGGCTTGTTCCCGTGGTCCATAAAGTCCGCCACAAACAGGACGTTGTCATCAGAGAGGATGATGCCGCGCGGCGCGAACGGAGCGTCGTCTTTTTCTTTTGAACTGACGAGTTCGCCCAGAAACTGCCCACTTTGTCCGCTGTACTTCAACACGTTGCCGTTATTCCTGCGAACGTTCTGGTTGGCTACAAGTAGATTCTCCTCATGGTCGAAGAGAAGTCCTCGAGGACCGTTCAAGCCGCCGCTGCCTGGTACGACAAAGGCGCCGAGGAACTGCCCCGTTACTGGGTCGAATGTCTTTACGGTGTTGTCGTTTCCGTCACCGATGTAGAGTAAGTCCTGCCCCGTGCTGAGTGGACTGAAGCTCGGCACACCTGTGTAAATTAATTTATTTTCCTTTTGCAAATACCATTTCCCCTTCAAAAACATATTTTAAGTAAAAAATTAATTTTTACCTAGTTTAAATTATGTGGACAAGTAATTTTTCGAAAGGGACAAACTAAATCTTTTTTTCAAAACACGCTTTTTCTATTTGTTCTTTTATCAAGGTTTATAGAGTTTTTTTAATCAAACTTTATTTCAAGGCTACACCCTTACATTTATTCCGTTTGGGACGTTCGTAAAAGTGTGTAGAAGTTAGAGAACGTTCAAAAACTGTTTTTTATACTTAAACGAACATGAAAACCGGCTGTTTTGTAAGGAAATTGTACCGTTCGGGAAAGTCTACTTTTTCGATAGCAACAATGCTATACCGCCCATTTCGGAAATTTTTTTTATCCTATGAACAGAGATCGAGAGGAAACTATTGTGTCACTTTCCTAATTTGAGCATAATGTGATATTACCCATTTAATTAATTTCCTCCTTAAAAACAATTAAGGAGATGTTTCTAGATGTCACGTTGTGAATCAAGTTGTGATGACGGTTTTGGATTTGGTGGAGGTTTCGCTTTTATAGTCGTATTGTTTATACTCCTAATCATTGTTGGAGCTAGCTTTGTCGGTGGATACGGCGGCGGTGGCTATGGTTACGGGGGCGGTTACGGAGGCTGCTGCTAAATAGTATGAAAAATGCCGACCTTTATTGGTCGGCTTCTTCAAATTTGATTCCTATTTCTGAGGAATGATAGTTATTTTGAACACTCTAATTATAGTCCAGACGTCAAAACGCGAAAAACTATGATAATACATTCTATGAAAAATAAAGCCCCGAATTCCCTACGCTTAGAATCTTCAAGGATCTCATATCTTATAGAACTAAACCAGCTAATAGGATGTCAATATCTTTCTCTAAAATTTTCATGTCCCTTATGATATACTATTTTGTTCATGACAAATAACCCTCCAAAATCCTTTTGGAAGGATTTTTCTCTGTTTCACAAAACCGTTAATTAGGCTAAATCTAGGAACGTTTCTTTTCTCTTTAATAATGCGGAAATCCAATGAAGAAGTTTATTCATACAGGCAACGATCGCCACTTTGGCTGGCTTTCCTTCTGATTTTTTCTTATCAATGAAAGCTTTAAGCTTTTTGTTTCTTGAACTCCTTATGCCGCATAGCACGGCAAGATACAGGGAATGACGTAGTCTGCTCGAACCTCTTTTAGTCATACGATTAATGGTTGCCGTATACTTACCCGATGAGTGAACACTTGGATCTACTCCAGCGAAGGCAACCAGTTTTTTCGGATGATTAAACCGATCGATTTCACCAATTTCAGAGATAATCGTGGCTGCGATTTTTTCTCCTATACCTGGAATCGATTGGATGATCTTATATTCCTCAATTTCATTTGCCAGGGCCACTATACGATTTTCCAAATCAGAGAGGTGTCCCTGGTAATGAAAAAGCAACTCAATATACATACGAAGATTGATTACGTGACTTTGATACACGTTTTTTTGGTATGGATTTCGAGATGCGGAGTCCATTATTTTTTTGGCTTTTTCCCATGCCCATTGACCCGATCGGCTAGGACAGAACTCTATAACACCCTCTGCTAGTTTACTTTCTCCGGCTTTTAATACCGCCTCTGAAGTAGGATATTCCTTTAACATCAATAAAGAAACCTTCGAATATAGATCCCCAAAAACCTTCCGGTATTCAGGAAACACTTGATCTAAAATGGTGTGAAACTGAAGTTTAGCTTCCACATACATATTCGTTACGATTTCCTGTTGTCTGGACAAATTCCGAAGGTCTAATAGCTGAATTCCTCTAATTTTATGAGGTTCTAAATCCTCTTTGTAATACAGCACACACAACTGGTACGCATCGATAGCGTCTGTTTTTACCTTCCGTAAACTGGACTTCTTTGCCTAATAAGAAATAATCGGATTTAGTAAGATATATAGAATCTCTTGTTCCTCCAGGTATTGAATAACGGGAGAATGGTAATGCCCTGTAGATTCTAAAATGACCATAGGCATCTGCCCTGTCACCTCTTCAATTTCTTTTAGAAATTCTAAAAAATGCTCTAACTCCTCTTTGATATGCTTCATTGAAAAGCTCTTCCCATACGGTTTAGATTGATCTAAGAATGCCTGAACTTGACTCTCTCCTTTTGCCACATCCAGACCAACAACTGGATTCATTATCTTTACCTCCTCTACTTATTAACCAGTACCCCTAGTCCTCCATGTAGTGTCATAGCTTCGCTTGTTATACGAGATCTGCGTCCCAACCAGCCTCAAACATGTTTCTACAAGTAGGGGGCGGACAGTTTAGTTCACGGGATCAAGCCCCACGCACCCGTACGTCCTACCCTGGCTACTGATATAAAAGATTCTATTAAAAAAAGGTCAACCAGTAAAAACTGGCTAACCTTATAATACTAACGCACCCGTTAGTTCTATAAGAAAATAAATCAATTAATTATTAGACAATAAATTTAGTAAACCACGCAATATATCCTGCCCCTGGAATAAAAAATACTTGAGCTAGTATCGTTCCTAATAAACGAGAAGTAACCATCATAAGAGATACACCCTTGAGATTAAGGTAACTTCCCTTTTGATTTATTACGTCATCCGCAAGAATGGATATTTTAGGGTCAATAAAAATTATAAGTAAAATTGTAGCTATTCCATTTATAAGACCCGATGCCATAATAGCTGTTGATGCTCTTTCTGGAGCTATTAAAGCAGCATATAACGCAGATAACACTCCAATTGTATAGATTGCAGTTATTACCATATTAATTAAGAACAACCTTATGGGAGTATCCTTCAATCTAATATCCTTTAAGTAAGAAAACTTTGGTTAATGAATGTGTTTTATCCCACGCTTAATGTATTCGAAAGTTAACCCCTTTTTTATCAAAGATGGTATAGAACCTCTTTCTTCATATAAATGAACAATAGCCCTTGAAAAAATTGCAATAAAAGTAGGAACTAAAAAAATACCTATAATTGTTCCTAATGTTGATAAACCAATAATGACTCTATATTGGTTTTCAACAAACTCTAGTGCACTAAATTATTCATTATCAGCAAAGGTTGGAAGAAAGAAAGATAAATGAGAAAGAAGCAGAAGAAGGGTATAAAATGGTTGATATGTATGCAGAAACTATTAACTCTATTTTAGATTTTTAAATCGGAATCTTATGCAACTAACGGGTGCGTTAGTTTAATAAATTTAATTCAGGTCGATTCCTTAACTTAGAAATCGGCTTTTTTGATTTCGGATAGTGTCATAACTTAATAGATAGGGTAACGCTTGTCCAAACACTTGCATAATATATAAATAAGACGTGAGGAAGCACCTGACGTCACCTTAGACTGACTATTGTCAGTCTTTTTTTTTTGGAAGAAAACTTACCCAAAACTTAAAAGTTATGGAGTGTTTCTTGTTCAACTATAGGGGCAGGATAGTTCCATAACACAAATTGGAAAAATATGTGGTAGTATGGGAAGGAAAATATTAAAGTAGGTAATTTGTTTTGGAATTCTTAACAGAAAAATTAATTCTTATATCTCTATTTATATTTATTATCCATTCTATCGAAACACTTGCATATGCAGTCAGATTATCTGGTGCAAGAGTAAGATTGTTAGCTTCAGCTCTATCCTTATTTAACTTGATGGTTATGATTTCTCGATTAGCGAATATGATGCAGCAACCATTTACAGGGAGCCTGGTTGATAATGCTCCAAAAGTAAATACACTAGTATCCAACATCGTATATAAAGCATCAGATTTTCCTCTTTCTTTAATTAACTCATCGTAATCTCCTGTGGCAATACGGATATAAGGTTCAACATCCTTTTCATAAGGAGCCAAAAAGGTTGCTGTAACCATTTGTTTTGTCGTACGATTCTTGATTTGAAAGTCTTTTTTGAGATAGATGACGCCTTGAACAGGGAACTCCATTTGTGTTCTTAGCCACTTGCAAAATTTGATGGAAACACTTCTTACTACTGGATGTACACCTGCTTCACTTCTCAATCTTAGTCCTGTTCTTGGATAATTACCCATGATCTATGCCTCTCATTTAAGCTTTTATAACAATTTCTCCAATAATTTAGAAATCCTTCCTCAACTATCCTGCCCCGTTAGTTAATTAAGGGTACTTTCTCACTTTAGATTGAATGTATGATAATATAAAGAATCATACATTCAAAAGGCTGCCAATTGGCAGCCTTTTTCTCTATCTGTAATCATATAATGGCCCTTATTGAAGGCAATGCAATACTAATCTTACCTCCCTCCAATGAAACTGTAAAAAGGATTAAACAGAGCAGATGGATACTCATTGCAATGCTATTAGGGAACAACTCAAAGACTTATTCCTCTTATACAAATGAGTATTTATAAGCCCTTTTGCCATGAAACCTATATAACTTTCTCTTTATTTTCTCTTGTTTTCACTAAAAAATAAGCAGTAATCAAAGCAGTAATAGGAATTATCAGGGCTACACCTGTTCCAGCACAAAATATAGTGATCATTTCAGCACTAAATATTTTTGAGTTTACGATTTCTCCAACAGAATAGGATAAATCTTTAAACCATATAAGCAATGCCAAATAGCCTCCAAAGAAAGCAAAAAATAGTGTATTCGTAGATGTTCCTAAGATATCCCTTCCAATACTTAATCCAAATGTGAATAAATCTTTCTTGCTAATGGATGGATGGTGAAGAAACATTTCTCGCATGGGAGATGAAATGGCCATGGCTGTATCGATAATCGCGCCAATAGTACTCATAATAATTACTGAAGCGCCAATTTCAACAAAATCTACTCCAATATAAAGGGAAAACATGCTAAGCTCTTCTATTTCTTCTTCACCGAAACCTTGTATCATCGCATTTTCCGTCACAAGAACAATAAAAAAGAGTACAATAACAATCGTGATAATAGTAGAAATGAATGCTGTTTTTGTTGTACTATTCACTTCGTTAATAAAAAATAAATTAATATAACTAATCACCGTACATGCAATCAATGTTACGATATACGGATCATTATTTGGATTAGTCATAAAAATGATGGTAAAAAGTAACACACCAAAGTTTAGGAACAAAGCAAAAAATGAACGTGCCCCTTTTTTTCCGCCAATCAAGATCATCAATATTAATAGTATAAACGCTAGCAACACTAATACATTCATTGTCTTTCCCTCTTTCGATTAATGAAAAAAATAGAGACATATAGACCTATCGGAATAGTTAACACGATTCCAATACCACCAGCTAGGGCACGGGCCAATTCCAATGTAAGGTTCATGGAAAGGGTAAATCCCAATGCAGAAGCATTTTTCAAATACAAAATAATCATAGGTATGGAGCCACTTATATAGGCAAAAAACAAAATATTTGTCATGGTACCCATAATGTCTTTTCCAATCTCTAATCCTGAAGTTTTAAGTGCTTTTACTGATATGTGGTTATTCTTTTCATACAACCCAAAAATCGAAGAAGACATGGTAATGGCTATATCCATTACGGCTCCTAAAGATCCGATAAATAAACCTGCCATAAACACCATTTTATAAGGACGAGTGATAAATTGCATTTCTTCATATCGAAGGCCATTTTCGGAAGTTAACCACATAACAAGATAAGTAATGAACAGCGAAAAAAAAGTCCCTAACAGTGTCGCAATGATAGCTGCATAGGTTTTTTCATTAAAACCGTTAACGAGTAAAAGGGAAAGGACCGTAAATAGAATGATACTTATACTGCATATCAATACCAAACCAATGTCTGATGAATTCAAATAAAAATCTAATGCATATGACAATAATATGGCATTGACTGCCAAACTTATAATTGAAAACAGGCCTTGCTTTTTTCCAACGATAAGTAATGTAAAGATAAAAACCCATGCTACAATCAACACAAATTTATCACGCTTTACGTCTTTTATTGTTCCAGTTAACTCTGAATTTTCTTCTGTCTTCGTATCAATCGAAACAAATAAATCATTTCCAACTCGATATTCTTGATCATAAGCTCCGGATGAGGAATATTCATTCTTTAAATGGATAAGCTGTCCTTTTTCTTCTCCATTTTGTAATTCGGCTATAATACTCTGGGTAAATAGTCGATCTTCATTTTGATACATATCATTCAATTCAGTTGTATTTTCCAAATTTGTTTTGATGACTTTGGCTATTGGAAGTTCATAGAATGAATAATTGTGATTAACAAAGAAAACAGAGGCGACAAAACAAAGTGCTATGATGGCGTACAAAGAAACATGCTTATAACCCATTTTTTTAACTTTATTTACGATAACATTCAAAAAAAAACCTCCAAAATATCGGGTGTGCAAAAAAGGCAGGAAAGAGCCAGAATTGACTGACTCCCCCTTCCTTACTAGTATTTGATTTTTTTATCTTATCATGAATAGAATTTAATTTGCGAAATAATATAGTTCCAATTATTAACCATGGGGATGTTTCTTTTCGATTTTGAAAGTATGATAATTGTAATTTTCGTAATTTCAAAACATGATTTCATTGGCTTTTTATGATTTCCTCTTTGAAAAAAATCGTACATTCAAACAAGGTTTTAAAGGGGTAAGGAGCCAGGTTTAGAATGAAGAAAGAAAGGTCGATCAAGATGACTAACCAAAAGATCTGCAGCCAATTCGTGTTCAGCAGCAGTTAGAAGATATGAAATGGGCGTTGAAGCGCCATTGTTCGAACGAGATTACATCCTGTTTTTTTTAGGCTGCGAAACCGCCCTGCGTGTCAGGGACCTTCTCAAACTTACCACACAACAGATACTGGACCTCAAAGACAAACAAAACAAGATACTCCGAGTCATAGAAGGGAAAACACAAAAAATCCGTGACATGTATATCGCGAATTGATTTCAGGAGGTCTACTATTTTTCCCAAAACGCCGGGAATCCCTATTTATTCCCGTCCAGAAAGAGAGAACACCCCATATATCCTACGAAAAACGTTGGCTATTGATTTTACAAAGCCACAAAGGATATTGCCATGTTGCAATGGATCCTGCATCATTCTCATCCATCGTTACCTTGCGTTATTACGAAATCTATTTCACACATAGTCGAACAAGACACCATTACATATACAGCCATGAACGCTTTTAAACAAGCGATTCCAGAAGGAAAAGCAAAATAAAAAAGTGACAGTGTTACTGTTTATAAAATAATAAAATAAACTTTACTATTGCCTTTATTTTTATTCCTTGTAAAATTGGTATTGTTTAGGAGGTATACCCGTTATCTCCTAAATGTTTAAAAGGTAAATATGATTTCTTCACAGACTTTTGTAAAACACGTGGTTATATTTAATTAAAAAAGAATTGAAAAAAATGAAAAATTATAATGTTTTCATTACTTTTATTATTGCTTCCGTTCTAGCTTTAGGGGCTACCAATTTTTCTATTTTTAAAGGTTCAAAGTACTTGGTTTATTCATTATTAGAAATAGCATTTTTAGTGCCTATTGGAATGTTAGTTATTTACGGTATAGGAAAGATATTTAATCGATTTTTAATTAAAGGATAATTTAAAATGCAAGGTAAAAAGCCTCCTGTTTTAGGGGGCTTTTTATTTACAAAGTTAGCTATAACTGTTCACCAACGGCAAGTTCGTAACATGCGAACTAATATAAGAAGGCCGTTGTTAATTGCCTAACTTATTCAATTGCAAGCAGGATCAGTTGGATGTACCAGTGGAGGATTGTCCACTCGGATTGATCTGTTTTCAAGTATCTATTCTCTCAGAAAAAAGAGAAACAACCCACTCCATAAAGATTTAAGCAGCAGAAACACCAAAAGCTCCAACAAGAACCGAGGATTTATAGCACTGAAAGAAATCCGTGGTTCCAGAAGCGTTTTTAAACTCGTACTCTAATCCTGAAAAAACGCAGCAAGTGGTCAACTATGTTAGACAGACCGGCCATTTAGATGAACCCCTTACTATTAACCGAGAGACAAACATGCTGACAGATGGCTATAGACGTTACATCATGGCTCAACAGCTTGAATTAGAGATCTTCCCTGTTGTATGAAAAAGAAACAGTTCTAGGCAAAAGCTAGAAACACAAGTATTTTAAGGGGTCTAGTAAGTCGAATAAGCATTTAAAACTACCACCTTACTTTATATAACGATTGCCGAATATGTTTGATCCATGAATTTTTTTAAGGTTCCTGTGAAATAACGAACCAGATTGGTTTTAACCTTTCCTCGTTTATAGCCTCTAAGTTTATGGATAATAAATAAGTCCGTAAAGTGCTTCCACACTTGTACTTTTTCGAACGGTTCTATTACCGGTAAGAAACATTAGTCATAACCGAGTACTTTTATAATATAAGTACTCGGTTGTGACTGAATTTTTTTAATATATTTAATTACCATTTTAGATGTAATTCATTGAAACAATACTACTATTCGTAAGTAGTATTGCCCTTAAATTTGTATAATTACCGTTTAATAAAAACGGGAATGTTTCAAAAATACAAAGAAGATACTTTTAAAATCTAGTATCTCTTTTTTTCAAGTGGGAGATGCATGTTGGATTTCTAGTAATTGACTACTTCCATCGCTCTAACTTTGGAATTCCTCTAGTAAAAAACTCAGCAATAAATTTAGGCATTTTCATATTCTTCATCAAATGATATTGAACAAATTCTTGCATTTCTATCGCAGTAATATTTTGAGTAAATTCACCATTTAAATAACAATGACTACAATATTTAGTAATTTTACTACCGTCATTTTCAGTTCCTCCACCTAATTCATCTTTAGAAAGCGGCATTCCACAACTCTGACATGTTTTATATGGCTTCATTATAAATTCTCCAACTAATGGTATTCTAAAAACAAATTATCTAACTAAACAAAGATAATTTCAGCTTCATTTCTAAGATCTGTGATGGTAATGCCCGTACCTTTATTTGCATGTCACGATTTGAACTATTTAAGACAATAAAAAATATCAAATTGCACTCTGCAAATGTTACGATCAATGAACTGCTTAATGGTACGAATCCACTGTAACAGGGCAAGTTAGTTCAACTAATGACAATGGTTGCTAATTTAGTTCTTCTTGTTTCGCCTTAATCATTGAAGTGATTTTCTCCCTATACTTCTCATTCGTGAAAATTTCCAGCGTAGTCGTTGAGTGTAGTTTTGCATGTCTAGAAAAATTAGTAGACACCAGCCATCGACCACAATATGGACATGGAAGCTGTCCATTTACCTGCCATTGTGTCGTTATGAATCTATTTGTATTTGAATTTGAATTTCTTCTTGCGACCACTTTGACTACTTCCGTATCCATTTCGACTACATCATCATTCATTTTGTATTCATCTGAAGTTGCTAGTTCTTCTGATACACTCACTTTCTCACTCATTTCACGTTCTACTAGTAGACAAACAGCTTCACTGATAGATAGACCGAGTTCGGTGCAATAACCTTTAAAATCATAGTACAAGCTTTCTGGAAGGCGTGCGGTTAATACTTCTGTCTTGTCTTTTCTTCTCCGATTCCGTGCGAATTGTTCTAAGTATGTTGTCATGTAATCCCCTCCTAAACCCTCTTACTGATTTTATTCGGTATACATCATCCTATTACCTTCACATCACCATGTATACAATTCAAATCCTTATGCAGTCTTATAGATATATAAACAAATATACAAACGTTGGTAAGAAGTTTGAAAGTGCAAAAAATCAAAAAAAAAGAGCGTCCTGGTTGGATGCTTTAATGGATGGTCCCGGCATTCTACAGGGGCCATTTTTCTATAGATCCCATGGATACCGACACTCATTGTCATCAACTCCTTCCTTCACATCCGTTAATTTAGTACATGTTTTATATTCTGCTAAATCTTTAAAGTGACCAAAAAAAATTTCCATCGGTGCATTTTCAAGAACATTGATAAATGGATTATTCTGTAATTTTCACTAATATTCCTTCTTCAACCAACCTGCCCCTTTAGTTGCATAAAGAAAAAGCTGCCTTAAAGACAGCTCCGATCTTCAGCTACGCACCAACAAGAAAAAAGGAGTTACCGAAGTAACTCACTTCAATTTTAATTTAACGCATCTTACGACAATAGAAATTCTTTCGTTATTTCTGCGTTCTTGTTCCTTTTCTTCTTTTTTTGCTGAAATGAACCATAACATCAGTTCAATACGTGTACATAATGTAAAAAGTTCAATATTAATCCTGTAAAAGCAAATAATAGTCCAATGTAAAAGTCCAAGGATTATCCTCTTTTTCAAAATCAAAGGTCCGGTAAGTAATAAAACCCAATAACAAAGATACGATAGGAATAATTATATACTGTGGCCCAAAAATAAAGGATGCTAAACCTAATAATAGAGTTATCATCCCATAGTTATTATTCGTTTAAGCATCCCTTGCACCATCCCTTGAAAAATGATGGATATAACAAAATTAAGCTTACTATAATTGTTAATTATTGGTTATCTTGATTTGTAAAAAAATTGTAGAAACATCACCGTACACTCTTTCAACTTCCCTTATATTAAGGAGCCCTTTTTCGGACCCTGTAATTCAACGAACGCACCCGTTAGCACCATAAGGAATGTTAATGATTTAATCGTAGTAAGATTTCAGCTACATTGTTTATCCTTGATATTACATCCTCTTCATTCAACACAAAAGATTTATCATCATAATCAAGCCTATCAATCAATTGATGTACAGAGAGCGAAGGATTGTTTTGGATTTGAAGCAAAGGTAAGTTTAGAAGAAGGATTGAAAAAGACCATAGATTGGTATGTTCATCAGGATACAAGGCAATAGTGAATTTAAAATGTGTTGAATCCATGATTATCGCATTATTATTAGGCGGTATACCAAATTGCCAGCGAACCTCCTAGTGAAGTTTTCCCCCACCCAAATTACTAATGTTAAGCGGTGTGATTGGCAAGGAGGTTCTTTTTGCACAAGTGCCACTTTGTAGGGTTCGATTCCTGACCATAGATAATATTCGCTTTCTTAATTCCGAAGAGACTAGCCTGGTATGCGTGAAGAGTAGTGAAAAATCACATTATTTTGATAATGCTAATAATCTAATCACAAATGAATTATTTTCTTCATAAAATAAAGTGTACAAGCATTATAAGTGGAGGGAAATATAGTGAAATATTGTATTGTATATGGGAACTGTCATGTATGGCCCATTCGAAAGTATTTAACATCCTCAACTGCTTTTAACCAGATTTATCAAATGATTGAAATACCACCAGTACATGAATGTAATATGGAAACAGGGATAGAACAGCATTATTTAAACCAATGTGATTTATTCATTTATCAAAATGTAGGTAATTCATTTGGCGAGTATTTGTCCACAAACTATATATTATCTAAGCTTCCTGACAAATGTAAACGCATAAGTATAGGCAATGCTTATTTTGTTCCTTATTATCCCCAACTTGAAACAGCAACGGATGGATTTCCATATGGTGATAAGAATGTCATTCGTTTATTACAGCAGGGGCTCAATAAACAACAAGTACTTAACTTAATATCGGATGACGATTTCTACTCTTTCAACGAAATTCAATCGCTGTTGCTAGATTCCATCAATGAATTGAGAAGACGGGAAGCATCCATAGATATTCCAATTGTGGATTACATCGAACATACCTATAAAATCTATCATATATTCTGCACAATAAATCATCCCCAATATCCGCTTATTCAGTATTTATCCATGAGAATTCTTGAAACATTGGGAATGCCCAGCGGAGAACTGCTCCATTATGTCTATGACATCTTTAATGACCATATTCATCCCATCTATCCAAGCGTAATAAAGCATTTAGGACTAACCACGATAAAACCAAGTGACAGATGCTTCACATTTGGCCATCAAAAGTTAACTTTCCAGGAATATATCGGCAAATATATTGATTATATTCAAAGTAGACAAAATTGAGCATCCTCCCAAACACCCTTGGAAAGATGTACAAAGCAAATTATTCACTTATCAAATAAAATGGATATTTTGAGCTGTCCGTCTAGGAATGGGTGGTCTACTTAAATTATATGGTGCATATAATTTTGGGATAATTTAAAAAAGATGAACATGTGATTACAAAAAAAAGGTCCATCATTACCTGTTCTGAAAAGGTGAGTGAAAATAAACATTTAATACTACAGGTCAGTTCCGTTGTTCCGCTGCCTGATTTTTTTCAGAAAATTCGGCTTGAGCCCATAAAAGATTGAGGGGTGTTGCTTATGTTCAAAGATGCATTTTATTTTGCAAAATTTAGATCTCAAGTTGACCCGATAAAGCTGCCATAATATTTACGAAAAAACACTGTGATTAAACAAAGGCCGTGTGATCCGACAAATGGTAATACATGGATCTCACTTAAAACTCAGCAAAAGCGTAGAAGAGGGAGTGATTTAGTGACTGCAAAGGTTGACCTGTTTTATAAAACTTATCCAGGGGACGAGGAATGGCTGAATTTTTCCATTCGATCGGTAAACAAGTTCGCTCAAGGATTTCGGCAAATTGTAATCGTATCGACTCGAGGCCACAACTATAATCCTCCTCCCGGAAATATCCCTGTAAAATATATAGAGCTTGAGCAGCCTCCAGATAATGGTCTCTATCCCAATGGGGTCGGCTATTGGTGGCAAATGGGCATCAAATTAAGTTGGGATCAATTTACGGATGCAGACGCGGTGGTGGTTGTCGATTCTGACCAAGTATTTTTTGAAGACTTTTCCCCTTCCTTATGGATGTTGGGCGACAAAATTAAATGGTTGCGCCAGCCCTGGTCCGAGGTAGGAGATGGAACTGTTTGGAAACAAGGCTCGGACTATGTTATAGGAAAAGAAACACCGTTTAGCTATATGGTTGCTCCTGGATTTTATTTCACCAGGCAAGCAACTCAGTTATTTGCGAATTTCATAAAGCTTCGGTTTGCTCAAACTCCCGAACAGTTTTATCTTGATTTGAAACATCCGCGCACATCGGAGTTTGTACCGTTCGGGGCTTTTATTGATGAAATCAACCATTATGAATATGATTTTTTTCATCCCAAGGAATTTAATTACAAGCCCTGGCCAATCAAACAATATTGGAGTTGGGGCAGAGTCTCTGATGAAATTCGAAGAGAGATTGAGGGAATACTAAAATGAGTCACTGGGACAAATTAACTACAGCTATCTACCAATTAGCTTTACTCCCAAGAGGTATTAATAGAAATCTTCCATTGTGTCAAAATCTCGACTTTCGTGATTATTTTCAATAAGTTGGATAAGTATAGATGCCCTTTCATATAATGTTTTATCTCAAAAGTGATTGTATCCAATTCCCGATTGGTAGGGCCTGCAGCCAACAACCCGCTCGAGAGGTGAATTTTTGGGGGCGTAACTTACCCAATCAATTCTGAATGGCAAAGGAGAAATTTGTTATGATTGATAAGACCTTTTGGAAGAATAAAAAAGTTTTAATTACAGGATCTACTGGCTTTAAAGGATCCTGGCTGTGCCTTTGGCTGCAGTCACTTGGCGCAAAGGTTACCGGATTTACCCGGAAGCCTCCTACGAATCCCAGCTTATTTGAATTATGCGAAATCGATAAATTGGCGCACTCAATACTAGGAGATATAAGGTCAAAAGAAGACTTGCAGGAAGCTATTATGACTACACAACCGGATATTGTCATTCATATGGCCGCCCAGCCCATTGTAAGGGCATCCTATCAGATTCCCGCTGAAACATATGAAATCAATGTCATGGGCACCGTAAATCTTCTGGAAGCCGTCCGTGTGGCTGTCCAAAATAATATACCCATCAAAGCCGTCATTAATGTTACGAGTGACAAATGTTACGAAAACAAAGAGTGGATATGGGGATACCGCGAGGTGGATGAATTGGGAGGATACGATCCCTACGCCAACAGCAAAGCATGCTCCGAACTGGTCACTATGTGTTACCGAAATTCTTTTTTTAACCCTGACGAGTATGATGTTCATGGTGTTGCCATCGCTTCGGTACGGTCAGGAAATGTAATCGGTGGTGGGGATTGGGCATCTGATCGTTTGATTCCTGATTTCATCAGGTCGCTAATGGAAGATTCAAAGCTGAAAATTCGAAATCCAGGCGCCATTCGTCCATGGCAACACGTGCTTGAGCCTTTGGGAGGATACCTCCTGCTAGCCCAAAAACTGTGTGAAGATGGAAAGTATTTTTCACAAAGCTGGAACTTTGGGCCAAATGATTCCGATGCGAAACCGGTTGAGTGGATAGTACAAAAGTTGTGTGACAAGTGGGGCGGAAATGCCTCGTACGAAATCGAGCTGGATGCCCAAAGACATGAAACACACTATTTAAAGGTAGATTGTTCAAAGGCAAAGAGCGAATTAGGTTGGGAGCCCAAATGGAATCTTGATCAAGCGCTCGACCGCATCATCGAGTTTACACACGCATATCAACAAAATAAAAATCTCAGATCCCTATGTTTAAAACAAATTGAACAATACTGTGCGACTGATTAAAGTTGCCTAAATTATAATGAGGCCAACGGTAATAATAATAGTGGTAACCGACACTGCCGTTGGCCATTTTAACAAAAAAACGGGAATAGTTTTGGGTAATCACCTTATTGGCCTTTTAATTAAATGATAGGTTATTATTCAAATTAAATATTGGGATGTGGTTAATCGGTACAAGTTTCAGTAATAAGGATAGAGTTTCTTATTCTATAAAAATAAGACTGACAAAAAAGCGAATATAGGCTTTTCAATTACCTTAATAAAATACCTTTTGAATTAAGTAATGTACTAGCTCAAATGCAAATTCAATGAAACATAGAGAATTTCGTTTTAATTACAATTAACTATTACCAAATTTTCCACGGAGCCTTTTTTGATTTCCATAATTCTTCCAAACTTTTTTTGTCACGCAATGTATCCATCGGTTGCCAAAAGCCGGTATGCTTGTAAGCCATCAATTGTCCTGCATTTGCTAGGTCCTCTAATGGTCCCTGTTCAAAAATCGTAGAATCTCCCTCAATGTAATCAAACACTTCGGGCTGCAAGATAAAGAAACCGGCATTTATCCAACCTTCATCCCCTCTAATTTTTTCATGAAAAGCCTCAACTCTTTGTTCCTCTCCCAATGTTAAGGAGCCGAACCTGCCGGCTGGCTGGATTGCGGTAACAGTAGCTATTTTACCGTGTTTTTTGTGAAAATTCACCAACTGATCTATATTGATGTCTGAGACTCCGTCTCCATAAGTAAGCATAAAAGGATTATTTCCTATATACTTTCGAATTCTCTTTAGACGGCCTCCAGTCATCGATTCCAAACCAGTTTCCGCAAGAGTGATTTTCCATGGTTCGGCGTTGTGATGATGGATTGTTTGTTGATTGCTTTTACAAAAATCTACGGTAATATCGGATTTGTACAGAAAGTAATTTAAAAAATAGTCTTTAATCTTGTATCCCTTATATCCTAAGCAAATAATAAATTCATTATATCCATACTTGGAATAGCTTTTCATGATATGCCAAAGAAGCGGATATTCTCCGATTTGAATTAATGGCTTTGGTATTAAGCGGGATTCTTCACTTATTCTCGTTCCGAATCCTCCCGCTAGAATAACTACTTTCATTGCGTATATCCCCTTTTCTTCTCTTTCGCCGTCCAGTTACATAATTAGGCTTAACTGCAGAGTTTAATGAGCCTTCAAATGGTGTTAGTGACTCTCGAAATAGATTATCTACGACGGTATTCAAGTGTTTTAGCCTTGTTCCCTTTTCCTCCTGCAAGAATGATTCCTCTTAATTTAAGACACTCCCCTGTAAAATGTATCTAAACAATTATATGCAAAAGATGTAAATTTGGAACATTAACTGCTGGTGGGTGTGTTTCCCAACCTCTTTGCTTAAATACTTCATACTAAATTCTTTGTAGTATCGAAGGGAGTTCATTAATCCGGTTACCGATTGTATGATAATTATCATGATCGTACATTCAAAAGCAAATAAAAGAACAGCAAAAGCAGTCCATATCCTTATCGCTGTTCTTGTTATTAATATCCTTGTTCACCGTGTTTAAAGCAGAAAACTTCCCCATGCTGAAAATACGCCAATTTTTTGTTCCCTCTTTATTAGCTATGCATAAGTTGTATCAAAACCTAATCTGGAGACGAGATTAGATGAAATGATGAACAATGAGGGTAGCCCAAGACCACTAGATTTACCTCGTATTTCTTATATGGGTTAAATACAGGTTGATAATTTTGAACTAGATTTTCTTTATCTAGATATCCTTGGAGATAGCGCACGGGGAGGTATATATGATGCAACAAGACAGGTCAATTTATCAAAAAAATGTCCCTAATTGGATGTATGATAAGAGTATTGGGCGGCTAATATACTAGTTTTCAAATAAAGAAGAAGGGGCTTTCACAGCCTCTTCTTCTTTATTTAGTTTCATCTTCATTTTTATTACTACTACCGCTATTAGCTACAAACATTGCAATCTGCGCCTTTTTTTCTACATCTAAATCAAGTGTATCGATTATGCTAAAAGGCGATTTTAATAGAAGTGGTTGTGGTTGTGAAATCTTCGTTAGTTCGTGTAAGATTTTATTTGAAGTCTGATCCTGCTGTTTAATTAACTGATTCTGAAGTTGAACCTGAAGTTCCTTCTGTTGTTGTTCTTGGAGTTGGAGTTGGACTTGAATATTTTCTAGTGGTTGTGAACTCTTCGTTATTTCGTGTAAGATTTTATTTGAAGCCTCATCTTGTTGTTTAATTAACTGATTCTGAAGTTGGACCTGAAGTTCCTTCTGTTGTTGTTCTTGGAGTTGGAGTTGGACTTGAATATTTTCTAGTGGTTGTGAACTCTTCGTTAGTTCGTGTAAGATTTTATTTGAAGTCTCATCTTGTTGTTTAATTAACTGATTCTGAAGTTGGACCTGAAGTTCCTTCTGTTGTTGTTCTTGGAGTTGGAGTTGGACTTGAATATTTACTAGTGGTTGTGAAATCTTCGTTATTTCGTGTAAGATTTTATTTGAAGTCTCATCTTGTTGTTTAATTAACTGATTCTGAAGTTGAATCTGAAGTTCCTTCTGTTGTTGTTCTTGGAGTTGGAGTTGGACCTGAAGTTCCTTCTGTTGTTGTTCTTGGAGTTGAAGTTGGACTTGAATATTTTCTAGTGGTTGTGAAATCTTCGTTATTTTGTGTAAGATTTTATTTAAAGTCTCATCTTGTTGTTTAATTAACTGATTCTGAAGTTGAACCTGAAGTTCCTTCTGTTGTTGTTCTTGGAGTTGGAGTTGGACTTGAATATCTTCTAATATATGGTTAAAATCATCATGCTTTTTATCATCCTTATGATCCTTCTTATATTTCTTCTTTTTGTCTTCCTTGTATTTATCTTTATGATCATTTTTACACATTAGGTTCCCACCCTTTTTCGCTATTTAATGGTTCTGAAATCACTTGAATTTCCTATTGTGTAGTAGGAAAAATCGTCTTTTCAATTGACATAATACTCACCTTTTATGTTTTAGTAAATCACTTACGTTCCAGAATCAGTTTAAGGACAATCGGAGAGAGCTATTTGACCATTTCCAAGTGGTGTTGTCGACATGAATATGTTGCCGTTTCCGATTATTATTACAGTAATGCTCTTGTTATTCATTATATTGTCGACATTGAGGGTGTACGCAGGAGTAGCACCAAACAAACCAGGGTTGTCGGTAGTTCCTTGACCCGTTATTGACACAGTGCTACCAGACAACTAGGAACGGTAAAGGTAGTTGCCGTGAAAGTAAATGCAGGGACCATAATTGATCCACCGTAAAGGGTTATTAGTTGGTGTTTAACTCGAACATATAAGACCGTAATAGTTAACTGATCCTGGTGGGTCTTGAAGGTCTCCGTTAAACATAACTGTTGTGGTTGCTAAGCCTGAACCTCTGGTATATCAAAATCGACTCCCGATGCCCCACCTTGCGTTACTTCACAATCACAAAGTGTTGTTTGACAGTTAACAATAATAATAGTGACACTTGCAGTTACTCCAGGAAAAGCAGGAAGCGTAGCGGTAATAGTTACTGTCCCAGGTCCGTCAGTAGCTGTAAAAATAGGGTTGATGACAAAGTTACCCGAAGCATTAGTTGTAGTAGAAGCAGGAGCTATAGAGCCAAGAGCGGGATTACTTACTGAAAAATTCACTTGTGTACCTACTGGAGCGGGACTACCATTCACCAACACTTGACCAGTAAGAGTCGAGGTAATAGGCACTGGCGATAGCTCCACTCCAAAAGGTATACATATCGTGGTTGGATCAGCCTCCAAGGTAATCGTTACTGTGGGCGGAGGAGGAAGAGTTGCGATTAAATCCAGAACGTATTCAAACTTGAACTCCAGCAGCATTTCTTTCTTGATCACATCACGAAGCGTTCTTTGAACACTTGCATCAACAGCAAGAAGATTGGGTAACGAAACCACTGCAAGAGAAAGTGTGGTTCCTGTTGGTAATGTTCCTAAAACAAATTGAAGCTTCTCTACCTCAGCATTGATGATGTGAGCGAGGGCTAATTCTTCAAGAGCAATGGAAGCCAAAAGTAACGGTACAGTCTGAGCAGCCGTAATCGAAATGTTTGGTGTAATATTAGGGATGTTTGGAAAAGACAAATAACTATCTAGACATTCTATCTATAGTTATTCAACAAACCTTTGAATGACTGAGCGTTTGTCATGTGTAAACGTTAAACTTATACCACCTTGCAAAAAAAATTCAAAAAAACCACTTATATAGGAAAAATAGTCATCCGTTTGTAAAAATACAATTTTATGAATGTTGTAATTTGTCCTTAAAACTACCGTTTTTCGTTAAAGTATTGATGAACTTTGCGAACTTCTATGTACTTTTATGGACGTTCTGAACGGTATAAATGCACCTCTTTTAGGGCGGACACTTTTTATATAGGATTTTCTTTTTTATCAATATAGCGGTAGAAAGCACTGAATAGCCAAGAAAAGCACAATACCCACTAGATGCACCACCGTTATATAACCCATTCTGGGTCGTTTACAACTATGAAGCACATAGTCCTACAGTAGGCTCCTCTCATAGTGGAGTTAAAAAAGGCAAAACGCAAAAAATCCGCGACATGTATATCGCGAATTGCTTTCGGGAGGTCTCTGACTATGCCAAACCGTCCCGATCCCCTATTTATTCCCGTCAGAAAGGGTACCCCTACTCAGGCCTACCGGCAGTTAAATAAGGCGGCAGGCTTCGCTGGGGTAGAACATGTGGGCAACCATACCTTACGGAAAACGTTTGGCTATTGGTTTTACAAAGCCACGAAGGATATTGCCATGCTGCAACGTATCCTGCATCATTCGCACCCTTCCGTTACCTTACGCTATATCGGCATTACGGAAGAAGAAACAAATAACGTATTGAAAACTTTTAGTGTTTTTCATAGTTCATGACAAATGAATGGCCTCTTTTTAGTAAGGCATCTTTTCATAACTTCATTTTTTTTGAATCTAAACTAAAATTTATTGTGTTATTTCAACTTAGTCAAACATAAATGCTCTTTTTCGATAGCTCATTGAAATGATTAATCCTCTTCATCCATCAGGTACGGGGATATATCATGAAGAAAGACCTCACCCCAGTAAATTTCTGACTCCATAATCCGCACTGTAATCTCGGCTTGTTTTTTCTTATTTCACTCTGTGGTGGGGTATCCCCTATTGTACAATTAATCTAATGTATATAATTGGCTGCTTATATACTTTGCCCTCGCTTCAATATATTGGCATATAAAATCTGGTTCTTTATCAAATAGATGGATCTGTTCCTTTACATAGGGGTCTTTTAGAACATAGGGCCTTATGAGCTCAAAAGTTTCCTGGATTTTAGGTTTCATAAATTCTAAAGTAAACTGGTTACTTAAGATATCTTCTAATCTTTTTTTGTATTGGTTTCGAAATGTTTTCACATCAAGAATCCGTGCCGTTAACGTATTAAATCCCTCAATTCTCACATAGTCTTCGTCCATGACTTCTCCATTTATATCCCTTCCCCATGTAGCGTCATAATCCCAGGGAATGACTTCAAAAAGTCCCGTTTCTCCATTCCGATATAACGCATAGTTATGAACGAATCCATCGTAATTTTGCGTGAAAATAACACCTGCGAGCCAGCAAATATACTTTTCAACGTTTATATAATTTACAATCTCCTTTTCAAAGTCTACTCTTGGGATCGTATTGATTTTTATGATTAATTCCTGTAAGGCATTCTCATCCTGAGCTGTCCCACATTTTCTCTCATATCCAAACTCAAGCGATTTCTTTATATCTTGATCAAGTTCACTCATTAACGAGAAGTTAGCGTCACCATCCACAGCATAAAATATAGCTCCTTTTGGCAGTTTTTGATTCTCTAAAAAATACTCATCGACGGATTCTAATTCTAGATAAAGGCCCTCATTTTTCCCATTTATCATTAAGAAAACAAACCGGGATTTCGGGGATAAACATCCAATTTCCTTAAAAAAATCTAAGGATAATTTATTTCTTATGAATGATGGATCCTTATATTCTGCGTTTAAATGCCATTCTTTTGCGTTTCGAAAAATATTTGGTTTGTGAAAAGCTATATGATACGACTTTTTACGAAAACCACGAATATGAGAGCCACGGTAAGCTAGATCGATGTCATACCTTTTTTTGTTTACGTTTAGCGTTGCAGTAATTGGATCATCACACCAAATATCCCTGCGTAGCTCAGAAAAATCCAAAGGATGAATAAAAAACTTATATTCAGGTAGTTTCTTAGCATGATCCACAGGCATCCTTCCCCTTTCTTTTCCCTATACTCTATGCCAAAAGGGCTGTCAAGGATATTTTTGTCAGTGAGGCGTTTGTCTAGTACCACTCTCGTACAAACCACATAGTTTATAGAGGGAAAAGAAACGCATTAATATGTTTTGTTTCATTTACTATGAAATGGAGGTAATGAGTATGTCAAATGATATACAAAGAGCGGTAAACAGGGCTAATTCAATGGGTTTAAGTGACTTCATGTTCCAGGGTCCACGATCAAACTGCCGTTCTAGAAGAAGAAATACAAATAGGCGCAATACATGTGTTAATCGTCGTCGCACTAGCCGCCGGTGCACTAGCCAGAACCGTCGTCGTCGTACTAGTCGTCGGTGCACTAGCCAGAACCGTCGTCGTCGCACTAGTCGTCGGTGCACTAGCCAGAACCGTCGTCGTCGCACTAGTCGTCGGTGCACTAGCCAGAACCGTCGTCGTCGCACTAGTCGTCGGTGCACTAGCCAGAACCGTCGCCGTCGCACTAGTCGTCGGTGCACTAGCCGCCGGTGCACTAGCCAGAACCGTCGTCGATGTTGCCGGAACCGGAATTGTCTGTTTGGAAATCGACAAAGATGTTGCTTTGGATTCTGGAATTAAATATTAACAAACAAAGATTCTTTGATTAAAAATGAGGTGATAGGATCTTCTCTATCCTATGTAGGTTGCCCACCAGGCGCTTGTAAAGTGAAAATCTACAAAAGCTGAAGAAGTATCCTAATTCGAATTCATTTTGGACAAATCAAAAAGGATCCAGACAAATAAAGGCATGGAATGTTCCATGCCTTTAAGTTAAAGGTTAAATCCCCTCCAACCACTCCTAACTATCACTTTTTCCATACATATAGGTCGTAATTTTTTTACTGTTCACATTTTCTTAGCATTCAATCGTTTTTCCAATGCCTTAATCATGTAAATGCCTTGCTTCACGTAATACCTGGTCGGCAAGAAGGGAGATTAATGACGAATCTGGCATGTTATGGAGGCTATATGGGCTACTTTTTGATAATGTCAAAACTTCTGTTTGGTGATTTGTGCTAAATGGCCATCGCTGTGATCCTGCAGGATGCATAGGTTTTTGTTGTATTGCAACTTAAAACACATGTTGGATAGGTTATTCATTTAGTTTAGTAACCGAATTTTTTAATTGTGCATATTCTATTACCAGAACATGACATTTCAAGTCATCCTTAATTATTATACACTTGTAGCAGACACTTTTGTGTCTGCTACATTCATGCTTTCAACTTTTTTTAATTCTTCTTCAATCTCACGTAACACATTCGTAAAAATATACTTTTACGATCTTTTAGAAACAGGTAATCGAGATTATTTTAATCTTCCTAACAGTTTACCTACATAGTAATTATGTTTGTCCACACCTTTTTACTTCCTTCGCATTTTATAGTAAGGAAAAATTAAAAACTCCAGAAAAGTAAGGGAGAGTGACGGACTACAGTGTTCTGGGAACCTTACCTGGTGGAACACCGATTTCCCCTCCATCTTTGTTGAAAGAGCTCTTTTATTTCATTTATGGAACACCTACGATATTAGTAGGAACGATATTATCAATCCAATAGTCCTCTCTTCTAGCTTTCATTTTGATCAATCTTTTTTCAAAATGGATTCTTTTTATTTAACGTAAAATATGGGTTTGCGAGGTATTTTCAATCAAACTTTATTTCAGAGCTACAAGTTGAAGAAGAAAAATCAACAGCATTGTTTAACAGAGTCTACTTTAAAGAAGTAACAATTAAAAAACTTCGTAGAATAATAATTTTATGAAGTTTTTTAATTGTTATTTATAATATCCTGTGTAAATTTGTTGTTACGAATCTCCTTATTGTTCCAAGCATATAGTTTAAAGAAATTATGTTTATTTATGTACAAGGGGTGAATAGATTGAAAAAGGTAGAAAAAATGATTTTGTATCTGGGTTTGTACCACATCATAATCATGGATCTGTTGATTATACATCCGTATAGGACGGCCATGTCCATCAATGTCTAGATGTAACATCCCCGCCCATTCCATCACACGAGGGAGAACATATTCATTATACAGAAGGATATGTGCTATTCGAGGATGGACATACCCATTATTATAAGGCATATTCGGGACCAGCCATTCCTGTTGGAAATGGAATGCACGTTCATTATTACGATTTTTACACAACGGAAGATGATGGGCATAGACATAGTATTAAAGATCAACCTGCTCTAGGGAATAAATAAGATACTTGATATACAAAAAGCTTTACATCAGAGGGATTGAAAATCTCCCTGATGTAAAGCTTTTCTCTGAAGTCTGACTACACTTTTAATACTTTAAATGCATCTCTTACTTTTTTAGCAAAATCCAGTAGTGGTTCAACCGATTCAAAGTGCATATACATTGCCCGAGGTTCTTCAAATAACCAGTGATTATATAGATGTAACTAAAATGTCCCTTTTTCGAAGTTCAGTTAATAACGGATTAACTTCTTCTTGTAAAAGAACTGTTTCCCCTAAATTTACGCATTCCCCCTACTATCAACATTTTCAAACGTGAAAAATTGCGGATTGACTAGTGGAGATTGCGTTCTACGGTCAAGTATAGTAAATCTAATATTACGAAACTTTTGTACCAAGCATACTCCTTCTGGAGTAATCATTCCCTCTCCACTTAAGATTCGTGCAAATTCCTGACATAATCTTTTTCGTTTTTCCGAACTCATAAAAAATCCCCTTTCAAAAAATAAAATTATTTTCCACTTTTTAATGAAATTCACGATTATTATATTCATCAGTTGACGAGGCTATTAGTTTAATACCCTCAACTTCTAATAATCTAGGTTATATGAACATAAAAATCACTTCAGAGTTTGTTCTAAAGGGATTTTTGTAGAGTATTAGATACATGGACTACAGGACTACAGATCTACAGATTCTAGAAATGTAGCAAGAGAAGTTTTTTATGTCTTTAATTACTTACTAGCGTTCGTAAAATTGTACTTTTACGAACCTACAGCTTTCATAATTAGATAAATAAAGATGAAATAGAAAAAGCTCTAGTGGTTAATCTAGGGCTTTTTATTGATCATCTAGCAAACCCTTGCTACATCAAGGTTGTATAGAATCCTGAATAAACGATAAAAAACGACTAAGAACCAAACACCTGATACACATGGGTTTGGCTTTTTTAGCTACTTCCTAAAAAATCACTTTTATGTAAACCTCACATGTATAACATATACATCTTTCCTTTATGATAAAATAGGAACCAATTGACTATATAAATAAAAATGAACAACATTTTCTCCCCTGTATGTATAAAAAACGAGCTAATATTAGCTCGTTTTTTGTTTCTATCATCAACCAATACCCATCTAGAAAAAGTAGTAGTATTAAATTCTTTTATGGAATCATTCACTACATATTCAGCAGTAGATAAAATAATAGTTACGAGTCGCAGTCAACAATAGTAATTGTGACGGTATTGCTGCTTGCTCCCAAAGCAGAAGCTGTAATCATGACTGTCCCAGGTCCGTCGGTAGATGTGAAAGTCGCAGTAAAGTTGCCAGATGCATCTGTAAAAGCAGGATTAGGGGCTACAGTACCAAGGCCAGGAACATCTACTGTAAAGGAAACCGGTGTACCTGCTGGAGGGGGACTTCCATTCACCAACACTTGACCAGTAAGAATCGAGAAATTAGCCACTGGCACTGTACCCAATGCAGGAGGAGTACATATCGTGATTGGATCAGCCTCCAAGGTAATAGTTACACAGTTAACAATAGTAATAGTAACGGTATTGCTGCTTGCTCCCAAAGCAGAAGCTGTAATCATGACTGTCCCAGATCCATCGGTAGATGTGAAAGTCGCAGTAAAGTTGCCAGATGCATCTGTAAGAGCAGGATTAGGAGCTACGGTACCAAGAGCAGGATTATCTACTGTAAAGAAAACCTGTGTACCTGCTGGAGGGGGACTTCCATTCACCAACACTTGACCAGTAAGAGTCGAGGTAATAGGCACTGGCGATGGCGACACTCCAAAAGGTATACATATCGTGGTTGGATCAGCCTCCAAGGTAATCGTTACTGTGGGCGGAGGAGGAAGAGTTGCGATTAAATCCAGAACGTTTTCAAACTTGAATTCCAACAACATTTCCTTTTTGATGACGTCACGAAGGGTTCTTTGAACACTCGAGTCAACAGCAAGAAGATTGGGTAACGAAACCACTGCAGGAGAAAGTGTGGTTCCTGTTGGTAATGTTCCTAGAACAAATTGAAGCTTCTCTGCCTCAGCATTGATGATGTGAGCGAGGGCTAATTCTTCAAGAGCAATGGAAGACAAAAGTAGCGGTACAGTCTGAGCAGTCGTAATCGAAATGGTTGGTGTAATATTAGGGATGTTTGGAAAAGACAAAATGATTCACCTCTTTTTTAGTTTAGGAAGCCATAAACATGAGTGTATGGGTTTCCCATTTTGTTATTTGCATGGACAGAGATCTTTAATAGGACATTCTTTCTATAGTTATTCAACAAGCCTTTGAATGACTGAGCGTTTGTCATGTGTAGACGTTAAACTTATACCACCTTGCAAAAAAAATTCAAAAAAACCACTTTATATAGGGGTCTCGCCGACAAAACGTGGATATTATACGCTAAGAGCATGCAGGATTTTTTGAAAAATACTACCCGAACCTTGCATGGAGAATAGCCCTTAAATAGGTGAGAAGAAGAATCAAAAGCATTGTTTAACAGAGTCTATTTTAAAGAAGTAACAATCAAAAAAAGTTCGTAAAAGTGTACTTAAACGAACGCATAAATAAAAAAGAGTTAATATTAATTACTTATATAATACGCAAGATGGCGCTTGGCAGCAGTATCTAGGCGTCTTTTTTTCGTGATCCCCCAAGCCTGGATCTATTTGTTTACATTAGCGTGTGTAGTTCATAGTCCACTTTTAACCTTTGCTCATTCCTTGGCTAGGGCTTCTTAGTGTTGAAAAGGTATCAATATTAAGGGAAGTACAAGTCAATATGAATTCATTCTGAGGTTGGCAAAGTGATGCTTGATCCGGGATAGAAAGGAAGAAAGGACGTAGGGGTAGTTTATGTTCTAAAATATCAAATATTTAAAAATGAACCAGCACTCCCCACCAAACATTTTGGATAGTTTCATGATGAGGTATTGGTATCTAGGCAATTAAATTTATAATTATAAAGAGTATAATAATAGGGAGAGGGACAAATGGAAATTGCTATTAGTTCAGCCATAATCGGGGCAACTTCAGGTTTAATTGGTGCAACCATGGTAATCCATCAACATCACCATTCACCATTGTGACAAGCGCTCCAACTGCATTTGCACGTTCTACCGCTTTGCTCAATTCCAATCCATAAACCTAATAGGAAGCCAGCGGCAAATTCGTCACCTGCACCAACTGGATCGACTACCTGTTTAACAGGAAATCCAAGGATTAAAGCGCTCTCTTTTTCGGTAAAATAATAAGCACCTTCAGCACCCATTTTCATCACAACGACTGATGATCCATGATTTAAAAATAATTGTCCAAGTTTGTGAGGATCGCTTTCACCGAATAAAAATTCACCCTCAGCAACTCCAGGTAAAATGATATCAGACTCAGCAGCAACTTCAAGTAATGTTGCTCTTGCTGTTTCCACGTCCCAAAGCTTTGTACGAAGTTTTGGATCAAACACAATTGTTCTTCCATTGCTTTTTGCAAGTTTAATAGCTTCAAAGATTGTTTCTTTACAGCTTTCACTTAACGCTGGCGTGATACCTGTAATATGTAAATATTTCGCTTTTGAAAGATATTCGTTATCAAGGTCACTAGGTGCTAACCTACTAGCTGCTGAACCTTTTGGATATTAATACACGCGCATATTATTTTGTCTACGTGGTTCTTTAAAATAAATACCCGTAGGTGCTTCCTGACCAAAAGCTACTTTACTCACATCAACATTTTCACCTTTTAAGAACGCAAAAATTACTTTTCCGAACTCATCATCACCTAGTCTACTAATCCAACCAGCATGATGACCTAATCTTGCAAGACCAATGGCCACATTTGATTCAGCTCCACCAATCTTCTTCGTGAATTGAGTAGCATTTCGCATGAATCCGTCACTATCAGGAACATGTGAAAATACATAATTATAATACCGTGTGGCCCATTCTTGTGGGTAATCATAACGAAAAAAGCGAAGCATCTTTACTAGAAACTCCGCTTTCCATCCCTTCCTGCCCACTGTATACCCTTATTTCCTATAAGTTCTTCCTATAACCTTTCTTGTGCTTCAATTTGTTTAGGCCAGGTAAAACTATGAAAGTTTGCGAAGTAGCATTGCTTTATTTTTGGATTGGACACCATCCTCCAATTGAATCTTTTCGAATGAATCCGTTTCGTCTATCAGCTCGTATCGGCCATTAATAAAGCTGTGGAACCGATTGTAGTTAAAAAACCAGATAGGATAGCTGGCTTCGAAGATTTCGGGGGGGACAATCTGTACGGTAATCCGATCCGGCTGATCAATAAAAAACATGCGGTCAAAAACCATATACTTAAATCCATAATCCATCATTTCAGACAAAACCTCATATGGGCTTTCCAAGCATTGAAGAACTCCGGACAATAGAATCACATCCGGACTTTCTATGTTGCAGCACTCCTCGATCCGATCATAAAACTTCAGAACATCATCTTGAAACAGTTCGCGGCCACAGTCAACAAAATGTTCTTGTTCGACGATGTTCCATTTCAATTGACTAAAGTGATTCATAAAATTTCGACATTGAAAATAAGAAGATCCCAATGATCCACCGAAATCCATCACGTTCAGTTTATTTCCATTTGCCGATGCAATGTATAGCAAGTAAGCCAACAAAGGATAAGAATATTCAATTTTATCAAATAATACGGAATCCCTCTCGTAGACGGCCTCCCCTGATTTCACCTTTAGGATTGCATTTTTTACTTTTTCTAGAATAACCGGATTGTCATACCCTGTGGAATCCTCCACTGCTTCCCGCCATGATCCATAGTTTCCAAAGAAACCATATTTTCTCCCGGACATTTTCTCACCCCAGCCTTTGTCTATGATTTTCTTTTGAATAAGCTCTGTTAAAGAACAATGTTGATTTTCACCATTTTTGACTCACTCGTGCGAAATGGCCAATTCACACGATTCGAAAGAATCAGTGTTGACTACTTAAGAGCTCCGGTAATGTCATACTTCGAATTATCCTTAGGATAGTTGCTTTTGAATTAATCGTACAACTGAACAATGGTGTCTATTTGCTCACGTAAAGCTCGTATATACGGACCGTAGATAAGCGATATGACCTCTTTCGAAAGCCGATAGACGCCATAATCAAACTGATATGCGGTGTTCCAACTCAATTGATGAAAATGATAAAACACAATCGGCACTCCACAGACTTGAGGACCATCTGTAACCTCGTACTGTTGTACATTCCAGCAAGCAACACCGCCGCCTAAATGCTGTAAAACATGGATCCCTGTAAATAACTCCGGCCATTTGTCAAGATATTTTTGATCGCCAAATTTTCCGTTTTCGACTCTGTTATAACACCATTCCAGACAACGATCTCCCCACCATTGCAGAACTTTAAGGCCACGATCATCCGATTTGAATGTCATAAATTGAACACAATATATACCGAATTTATGCCTTTGATCATATTCGGGAGTATATCTATGTTCGGTGATCATTACCGAGCAATTGCTTTGATGAAATTCGTCTAACAGAATTGATGGCTTAGTAAAAAAATACAAATCTGCATCAAGATAAGTAACCTCTTTCACATCGTAATTGTCCAGTACATGACGAATCACGTGAGGGGTACAAGTCCAGTAATATTCTGTTTCCAAGCGAAGTTTCTTTACTTTTTTCAATTCATCGGTTTCAAATTCATTCAGTGTAATTAACACTATATTACTAAGATTTAAGCTTCTAAGCATTTCGTAAGCCAAATCATCAAAGCAAAATATAAAAAGTGTGAAACATTCTTCCGTCTGACGTAACGAATCATACATGGTTAGGCCGCGAGTCAAATAGTTCGAATTAAAGAGCGTACAAAAATAATGCACCAAGTTTCTTTCCCTTCAAAGTTTATTTATTTTTAAGCTAGTGAAAAACAAGCGAACCGTTTTAATCACATATTCTTGTTCTTTATAAGTCAATGCCGGATTCATTGGTAATGACAATATTCGATCGGCCACATCTTCAGTTACGGATAATTGTTTAACTGGATTTGAAGAAAACGTCGTTTGTTTATGAACAGGTACCGGATAATGAATCAGGGTGCCAATTCCATTTGAACGTAAGTATTCGAATAATTTATCACGGGTCAAACGATCTTGAAGTGCTATTACACATAAATGCCAGGCAGCCTTGCATCCTACGCAACGTTTTTGGAAAAATAGCGGTAAATCAGCGAACTCAGTACGATAAATATCCATGATTCTTGATCTTCTCTCATTCCATTTGTCTAAATAAGTTAATTTGATATTTAATATCTCAGCTTGGATTTCATCAAGGCGACTATTAATGCCATGATTTAATTGCAGGTGATACCTGTCCTTCTGGCCGTAATTTCGAAGGATTTTTAAACGGCTGGCATTGTCTTCGCTTCTGCAAAAGACAGCGCCTGAATCGCCTAGAGCACCGATGTTTTTCGTTGGATAAAAACTGAATGCACCGTAATCGCCGATTGTTCCTGCATGAATGCCATTTAACCTTGATCCGTGAGCTTGCGCAACATCTTCAACGATTATAATTTCTTCCCTTTTAATATCCCGTAACAAGCTCTTTAGTTCGTATATATTTACCATATTTCCATAGAGATGAACAGGAACAATTGCCTTGGTTTGAGTCGTAATCGAGTATGCTACTTTAGAAATATCCATTACCCAAGTTTCGGGATCAATATCAACAAAAACAGGCTTTGCTCCTATCGCACAAATTGCGGCAACAGTTGGGATTGCAGTATGAGAAACGGTTATGACCTCATCTCCCGCACTAATACCGGCTGCAAGCAAAGATAATATCAACGCATCTGTGCCTGAATTACATCCTGTAACATAGCCTTGATCATAGCCAACCAGATAGCATGCTAATTCTTCTTCGAATTTCTTTACTGCCTGACCTAAAATAAATTCTCCACGATGAATAACGGTTTGCACAGCCTGATTAATCTCATCTTCAATTTCTAAATTTATTTTCTGTAAATTAAAAAATTGGATTTTCATGATTTCACCTCGCTTGCAGCACTTAAGGACATCATCCACGCTTTCTCGTAAGCCTTGACTTCTCCTACAAATAGTAATCTTTATATTTTTTAAAATACTCTATAGTCCGTACTAATCCATCATACAAACTCACTTGGGGAACCCACCCGCTATCCTGATGAAATCGGGCAGATTCAGCGTAAAAATTGCCAATATCAATTTCCTTGTACTCTTTAGGAAAAGGTACAGTCTCCATTTTCAAATCATTGCAAAGTCCAGCCAAAATCTGTGCTACCTTTTTTAAACTGGCCTTTTCACCGCTAAGATTATAAACATTTCCATAACACGCTTTCGTTTGTGACGCTAAAATTAACGCTTCAACAACATCATCTACGTAGTTAAAATCGCGAAGTTGTTCTCCGCTGCCGAATAATTGAATGATCTCACGGTTTATTGCGCGATTGATAAACCAACCAATAACGCCTTGCTGCCCACTTTTTATAAACTGCCGGGGACCAAAGGTATTTGTCAATCGAAGAGAAACTGTTTTTAAACCATATGCCTTTGCATAAAGAGAATGGTATTGTTCTGCCGCCAATTTATTGATTCCATTAATATCCGTAGGATTAAGAGGGTGTCTTTCATCCACGGGAAGATATTGTGGTGGTCCATAAAATTGGCGTGTGCTGGTATATAAAATTACTGCATCCGGATTGTATTGCCTGCATGCTTCCATGAGCATCAGATGTCCCCTTACATTAATCTCCATATCCAGCAGCGGATTTGTCATGCTGTATCTATGGCCAACCTGCCCGGCAAGATTAAAAATATAATCCTTATTACGTACTATCTTGGATAAACTGGACCCATCACGCATGTCAGAAGTCTCAATTTTTACTTTATCGCTTATAGATTCAATATTAAATAAATTCCCCCCCAATCCTGGTATTAGAGAATCCATTAAAGTAACCCGTGAACCTTCATCAATAAGTCTTATTGCAAGATTGCTGCCAATAAAACCAATTCCGCCTGTGATGAGAATATTTTTATCGGAAAACTCCGCCATATTATCACCCCACATATTTATATATGTATATGGTATGAAAGTAGAATGGTATTTTGCTGTGATTTTAAAATATACAACCTTATCACGCCAGATTAAGATTATATCCCTTTTTTCAGTAGTCCCAAGAATATTGGAACAGCAAAACATTTTCAACATAAAATACTTAAGGAATGATAAGTCAGCAAAGACTATGGGAAATCAGGGGATTTAATGTATTGGGTAATCTAAAAGGAGGTATCATTAAAGGTTAAGTCAGGAGAAGCAGTATATGAGAGGGGGTCTGTATCAAAAAATCATACCTTGTTTAATGGAGGTTAGCGGCATGGCAGATAAAATATACGGTTTTTCTGGAAATTACAGTTCGTGGCAGGAAGTACGGAAAATATCAACAAGTTATGATACACCGGAAATTTTGAATAAAGTAAAAGAAGCAGCATTAAAAGTGAAGTCGGGAGAAGCACTATGTGAGAGAGACTCCATACTGTTTAATGAATGCGAATATGCGCAACCCTTAATTCGCTGTTTATTGAATATCGCTTCTTATAACAATAATAAACTTCGCATCCTTGATTTCGGTGGTTCTTTAGGTTCTTCATATTATGCGTGCCGAAATTCTCTCATGCATTTAGATGAGCTAAGCTGGAGTATCGTTGAGCAAAAACATTTTGTAGATTGTGGAAAACAGTTGTTCGAAGAAAATTCCTTGAAATTTTATCATAGTATAGACGAATGCGTGCAAACGGAAAATCCCCATGTGATCCTATTTTCAGGTGTTATTCAATATCTTGAGGAGCCATACAAATTTTTAGAACAAGTGATGAAATACAATTTTGAATTCGTTCTATTTGATAGAACTCCATTTTTTGATGTTGAAGACCGTATTACCCTTCAGGTTGTTCCCCCCCAAATATATGAAGCCAGCTATCCAGCATGGTTTTTTAATTTAGATAAATTTCTTCGTTTTTTCAGGCACAAATACGATATCATCAATGCATTTGATTCATTTGAATCATGGCGGCTAGAGGATGTGCAATCACAGAATAAAGGTTTTCTTTTCAAAAAAAGTACTTAAATAACGCAATTGTTCGAGGATTTAACTATATCAGTAATATTCGGTCAGCGAGTTCATCACACTCGTTGGCCATTTTATTAAGACCTATACGATCCAAGGTTCCGACCGGTCTTTTTTGTAAGTACAGAGAATCTAAGTGATAGTTTACAGCAAAAATATTCAACGACTGTCACTGTTACGAAAATTGGATAACATTAAAGAGGTGTAAAGATTTGAAAGGAGTAATTTTAGCAGGAGGGCACGGTACAAGGCTTGCGCCACTTACAAAAATCATTAATAAACATTTACTTCCAGTCGGCCCATATCCGATGATATATTGGCCGATTCAAAAGTTAAAAGAAGCTGGAATTACCAATATTTTGATCGTTACAAATCCAAAAGAACTAGACAGTTTTATCAATATTTTAGGTTTTGGTGAAGAATACGGTGTTAAACTTACGTATAAAGTTCAACAAAGTGCTAACGGCATTGCAGATGGAGTCTATTTGGCAAAAGATTTTGTTGAAAAAGAAAGATTTATTGTATTACTAGGTGATAATATTTATAAAGATTCGTTAAAACCTTATATTCAATCATTTAAATATCAAAAAGACGGAGCAAAAGTATTGCTTAAAGAAGTTCCGGATCCACACCGATACGGAATAGCAACCTTAAATAAGGGAGAGAAAATTATCACTTCCATTGTCGAAAAACCATCATCACCAGTAACTGATTATTGTATAATTGGTGTGTATATGTATGATGAAAAGGTATTTGACTATATTGAGAAAATTGTTCCCTCCAAACGGGGGGAATTAGAAATCACGGATGTTAATAACATATATATAGAGAAAAACAAATTAACTTATGATTTTCTTCAACATTGGTGGATTGATGCCGGGACACATGAAGCGTTATTCAAAGCCAATTCTCTCGTTTATCAGGATATAAAGAAAGAGAGGGCAAAGAATGACTGAAAACCTATTAATTACCGGAGGGTGCGGATTTATCGGTTCGCATTTTATTCGGTTATTGCTAAAAAATAAGAATGTCAGTATTACGAATATCGATGCATTAACATACGCATCCAACAAAGAAAATACTGAGGACTTTGAAAACAATCCAAATTACCGTTTCATCAAAGTTGACATTACGAAAAAAGATGAATTAGATAAAGTGTTTGATCAAACATACGACATGATCATCAACTTCGCAGCAGAAACACATGTCGACCGCAGCATCGAAAACTCACAATCGTTTGTTCATACGAACGTATTAGGTACCTATCACTTGCTTCAAAAAGTCCTTGATGGTAAAGCAAAAAAAATGCTGCAAATTTCAACAGATGAAGTATATGGATCATTAAAAAAAAACGAGTATCCATTTAAAGAAACTCATCCCCTCTCCCCAAATAATCCTTACTCAGCAAGTAAAGCAAGCGCTGATTTACTTATTCGTTCTTTTTACCAAACGTATAAAATCCCGGTAATGATTACGCGATGTTCCAACAACTATGGTCCGAATCAGAATTCCGAAAAACTCTTTCCAAAAGTGATTTATCATGCCCTTCACGATAAGGAAATACCTGTCTATGGTGATGGGCAGAACGTAAGAGATTGGTTGTTTGTCGAAGATCACTGTAGGGCAATCTTTGCTGTCATGATGAACGGAAAGCCGGGAGAAATCTATAATATTGGTGGAAACAATGAGAAATCCAATATTGAAATGGTGAAAATCATATTGAATCATATAGGAAAAAGCCATGATTTAATTGCATTTGTAACCGATCGAAAGGGTCATGACAGAAGGTATGGAATTGATTGGTCAAAAATGAAAAACGAGTTCAACTGGCAGCCTTGTACTTCTTTTAACAAGGGAATCAAAATGACGATTGACTGGTATGTCGATCATCAAGATTGGTTTCACACCTCTTCTAATGTCGGGCAAGTATGAAGAGGTTAATTACAGTCAGCTCGGTAGAACGCTTCAATCGATTCTAGGAAATAAGGGCACGTTGAAAAAGAAGGGAAAGTGTGTGACATCACACTTCCCCTTCTTTTTTTAAAGACTAAACGATGTATTCTTTGGTGAGTACTACTTCCTAAAACCCCTATTTTATGCTCTTCGTTCGATCCATCTATGCAGTGATGTTGGTTCCGATCCTGACAAAAAAAGCGAAGTCATCTTCGTCAGAAAATCCGCCTCAAATCCCTTCTAGACTATCGTATGCTCTTATCTCCTCTCTTCTGTACGGATCAGGTATTGCTACAACCTCTTCGAATTCTGTAATACTATATAAAGAAAATATTGGCTCAGCCAGTGATCCGCAACAGAACCATAATTTTTAACACTCGCTCTAATGATTTCCGGCACCCCGACACTATGATATTGCGTCATCGTTTTGCTATCCTTGTGCATGCTGGAAGTTGCCAGGACATCTTCAATAAAACCAATCAGATAATGTTTGGAAATTCTCATCCATAGTTCGTAATCCATGCAAAAATGGAAACTCTCATCTATTCCTCCTGCTTTATCAAATACTTCTTTACGTATAAACGCAGCCGGCTGGCAAATAAAACACGTTTCGTATAACCGCTCCAGCCGAAAAGGCTCCACAGGATAAGGACGAATCACCTGACTGTGCTCATCCGTATGGTTTGCTCGTCCATATACCATTCTCCATTGCGGGTTTTGCTTTAGGGCAGATACCCGTTTTCCACTGTATGGGGCATATAAGTATCGTCTGAATTCAGCCAACCTATGATGTCCCCTTTAGCCATAGCAAGCCCCATGAGCTTGCCTCTCCGATCATTTTTATATCAATCAACAAAAACTTATGGTTCAAGGCGAACCAACACTGGATGTACCCGTAGAGGATTGTCCAGGGAAATCGGATTAATCTGTTTTCAAGTGTCCATTCTCCCTGAAAAACCAGAAAATAAGGGAACAACCCACCCCATAAAAATCCAAGCTGCAGAAAAGCCACAAGAAAAACCAAAATCTCCAAAAGGAACGGAGGATTTTATAGCGTTGAAAGAAATCGTGGTTCCAGAAGCGTTTTTAAACTCGCACCCTAATCCTGAAAAACGCAGCAAGTAGTGAACTATGTGAAACAGAATGGCTATTTAGATGAACCCCTTACCATTAACCGGGAGTCAAACTTGCTGACAGATGGCTATAGACGTTACATCGTGGCTCAACAGCTTGAATTAGAGATAGTCCCTGTTGTCTATGAAAAAGAAACAGTTCTAGCCAAAAGCTAGAAAAGCACACAGGTATTTTAAGGGGTCTAAGAAGTCTAAGAAGCACTTTTACACTACGACCTTACTTTTTTACTGGTTCAAAAAACGTCTTAGGAAACTCCGAATATGTCCGATCCATGAGTCTCTTAAAAGTACCTGTGAAATAACGAACCAGATTGGTTTTTACTTTTCCTCGTTTATAGCCTCTATTGAACTGTTTAAAGGCGTTTATAGCCGTATATGTAATGGTTTCTTGTTCGACTATGTGTGAAATGGCTTTCCTATCAAGGAGAACACTTTTCCAAAAATCTTCAATCTGGGCTGCATGATCAAAGAAAGGCTATTTCTATAAGGAAAGCGATTTTTATTAAAGAATCGAACCCTTTAATATGACTGCGTTTTTAAACAACTTTATTGAATTAATATAGTGAGTATTTACCTATTCTGGGATGCCATATACAATATATATTCTATCGAGGTATATTTTAAAATAAACAAAATCTTTACAGAGGTCTTCCGATAGTGCTGAGATTCCTAATTTTAAACTAGTAAAGTATAGAAAAATGGGACTGAAACTACGGAGTTTTTGGCATTAAAACAGTGCTCAAGCAACTATATTGCCGAATTACAAGTAATTTTAATTTAAAGAATGCTAGTCCCCTTCTTGTCATTCGAAATTCAGACTTGGTTTTGTTCTTTTCTGACTTTTCCTCTTTACAAGGAAAAACCCATGGCTTCAAATAACAATAATACAGATAATAATTCAATCTAGTCTAATCTGGACTGGAACGCAATTGTATTAACTAATGGGCAAGTTAGTTGTATTAATAAGGAGCAACTAAAACATTGGTGGAAAGAAATCGAAAAGAATTCAATAACTAATTAAAAAAGATCCGGATTAGTTCGGAACCTTTTCCTTAAGGTTTTCAAAATAATATAGTTGAAGAACAAAAGTATGCATTTATATAAGAAAACTTCAGTTGAAGATATTCAAATAAAGTTAATAAGAGCTAAAGATTCGACTTTACAAAAAACTATAGAGATTAAAAAGGTAAGTCAAAATACAAATATATCTCTAGAGATATATCCAATATCGACTATATCTTTAGAGATATTTCGCTATATCTGGACTATATACCTTGGTGAAAAAATGACACTAATTCAATAAGACCAGAAACTCAACAGACACAGCCTGTTAAACCCCTTTTTCTATAGGGTGACACCGAGTTTCCTTATGCTCTTTGCTAAAAAACAGTTCTTAAAAGAATGGAGTGCAGAATGGTATGAAGAAGCAGATTATTTTTAATCAGATACTGGAAAAGACTCCAGGGATTAATTTTTTTCGGACGCTTTCCGTTATGCTGTTTTAGTTATGGATGACAGAGTTGATCAGTTTAAAAATATTACTGATATGAAGAAGAAATTGAATAATATATATAAGAATATTGATGTCTTAAATGAGATGGTAGCTGGACGATTCCATGCACAGGATGTAAAGCGATCAGCAGAGTAAAAGATACTTATATTTACGAAGATGCAATGAAGAATGTACAAAATAAAATTCAACGCTCTACAAAAATTAAATCAGAAAAAAATAATACATCTAATGTTGTACAGTCATCTCCCCCCAAAATATCTTTTTCTAGAAATTTTACATGAAAAAAATTCAAATAGATAATTAAACAGTATTGTAAATTTGTAAATTTACTATCCTGAATTTTTTTTATTTTATTTACACACCAAGATTGATTAACGCTTTTCTAGGAGCAACAATACCAAACCTCCCTCTTTCCCCACTTTATTAAATAATTATCTTTGGGACAGTAGGACAGTGGGTTAAACTTAACGCTTGATTTTCAATCGATTTCGAGAAGAGAGAAGCGTCTAATATATATAAAAAACAGATCACAACTAAGAATGGTGAACTGTTTTTCTAATCATTATTATATTTAAGCGTACTGCGAAATAATTTTCCTGGTTTACGTTTTCAAGTATTTCCCCTTATCTCTAAATCTATAAGAATTTGTGTTTGTGTTATAGTAAGAATTAATTTAAATTGTAAATAAAAGGGATTTTATTGTGAAATTTAAGGCTAATAAAATATACAAACCTCCATTAAGACAATAAATTTCATTCTAAAATCTTTTGGTCAAAGGAGAAACTTAAATGTTTCGAAAAATTATTTTTCTTTCCCTGTATTTTATTACTGCTTGAAAATTTACTTTTATGTTAGTTACTTAAAATGATATGCAATCTTTTTTAGAGAACCACAGCACCTATACCACTTTATTCTTTGGGACACTAGGACAGTGGGTAAAACTTAAGGTTAAATATTTAAGTTTTGACAAGAGAGAAGGGTTTAATAAATAAAGTAAAAAAGCATTCAGTTATTTCGAATGCTTTTTTACTTTAGCTTGCTTCTGTTATCATCTTTATTATTCATACAAATAAAGGTCATTTAATTTGGTTCTTTTTGCCTTTTTTACGTGATGGCAGTCCATTCTTTTTACTTTCATTAATGGCGATCTTTGCTATCATCTTGGCTTCGGCTTTAGTCATTTCTTTAACCTCCGAATATTCCGAATTTAACTTCAGTTATCCCCATATTAATAAATTTGTATACATATTATGAAAGCTAGTACATACACATTTATAAATAACTTTGGGACAGAAGGACACTGGTTAAAATATATACGAATTTGGAGGATGCGTAATATTGCTAAAAACACGAAAAGTTAGGTCCGATAAAAAACATACTATTAAACCAACAATTCCAGTAAAGCTTAAAGAAACAATAAATAGAATATCATATATCACCACAACACCTGTTAAAGATGTTGGAGAGTTTATTTGTGAATCCGGTTTACATTCAAAACAAGTAATTGAAATTTTATCCGGACATTTCAGAAGATCGTACCATTTTAATAATACGGTGTATTTTGGAGAACTTGAAAGAAAGTCACTTCAAAGAGAAAAGTATAATGTACCGACGGAAAGAGCTACAATTCGTTTCAAGGAATCAACTAATGAACAAATAAATGCTTTGGCCTATTCCTTAGATGTTACTCCATCTAAAGCAACTGCCCTGTTATTAGAAACAAGCATCAAGAATCCAATCATAATCAACCAATATTTAAAAATATATTTACAGAAAAATATAGATACAACGCGAATTAAGGAATTAAAGAAAATTATAAAGTTTATCAATGATAATAATCCTTATGAAGAAGAAATTTCTTGGTCCGAGATTTTGTCCTATATCTATAAAGAAATTAAAACTAGTACAACAACGATGACAGCAGCAATCACTGGATTTATTGAAAAACACAGAAAATAAGTGTACCAAAGTATAAGAATTTAATAGAGTGGATAAACTAATAAAAAAAGGAGTGGGAGATTATGGAGACTAAAACTAAAGAAGAAACGAAAGAAATGTGGAACGAAATTAATGAATGTATAACTCGAATAATTAATGAAAAACATGATTTATCCTTTCAAAAGAAGAGTAATGATAATTATATGAATCTATATATTCAAACAGCCGTATTACACACCTTATTTGGACTTTCAGATGAATTCAGGAAAATTGAAAGGAAATATTCCAAATTGTGATCTTTCTAGAAAAGCCATGTGCTAAATTCAACTTTATAGTGGATTGGGATAAAAAACTCCCCTAAGGGAACATTTTAATACTAAAATTTAATCCAATTTTCCTAATCCACGTTTTCTTTCCATTTCTACACCTTACTATGTAATATCGATTATTTCCGATACCACAATTTGACCAACTTTAAAACTGTTCGATTTGTTCTTTGCCTTCCCTACAAATACCTCTTTATTATTCCAATTAAAAATCCTTTTGCCCCCCCCTTTACCTATTGAAGTGAAGTAAATCATTTTATATGAAACCAAAAGGACCATAAAAATGTTTTATGGTCCTATCTTATGAACAAAAAAGGACCCCTCAAAAAGGCTGTGAGAGATTCATGATCGTTAGCCTTTTTTAGTGCGAATCTGTGCCAATGTCACTAATTCTAAAAAGAGACTAATTCAACATCTTTTGAATTAGCCTCTTAAGTATATCAGTGCAATAAAATTATCCTTTTATCCCCTTAAATTGGTCATCTTCCCCAACTTCAATAGTTTAGAAAGGGCTTCGTTTGATTGATCCTTACCTTCCTTAGTATCTTCTTCATGATTCTCTTGCCCTTCAGATGGAACGATTGGTGAGGAAGCTGCCTTACTTCTCTGAGGTACCGGCTGCACCATTTGCTGGGCAAGCGCCGCCCCTTCGGGATTCCCGACAATTAAAGAAACTATATTATAAAGAATCTTTTGCCCTTCCTCCGTTTTCAAAATTGCTAATTGATCATTCGCAAAGGTGTCTAGTGGAAGGTAAATACCTTGTTCTTTATAAGATCCATTCCGAACCTTTAACCCATCTTCAATAAGCGCGCTAATAAGTTCATTTCTGCTTTTAAAGCTGTCTGCCAACTCATTAAATTCATTAGCCCATTTTATCGAGGTTTTTGGGGTATATTGTATTCCCCGACCTGGAGTGATTTTTCTATTGGACAACGTTACCACCACCTTGTATCACAACTAAATAAAGATGCTGCTCTCATTCTTTCATTTTCATGCTTCAATTGATTGCTTTTCAATTTCAGCAATAATATTTTTCAAGAGATATGCCTTACTAGTAAAGAAACTGGCTTGATCTATATTCGGAGGAAATAGACAATCTTCATCTTTGAGTTCCGCTAAGTATTGATAGGCGAAGAGAAGCCCTCCCCCGACAATAATCATTTGCCCAACGTTTGTATCAACAAAATACCGGATGACTTTATCTTTCACTTCTTCGGCATATTCTTTCGTATATTTATCAACAATCTTTGTGATATCTGCTGTTTTGGACTGCCAGGTCGCTTTAAAAACAGGAGAATATTTAGGTTTTATAATCATTTTATCGATTTCCGGCTTAATGAACTTCCTCATGAATTCTTCACGTGTAAACGAAATCTTAGGAGTTTTACCCACCCTTTCAAAACGGCCCCGTATGCTGTCAAACTCCTTTAGTTCTGCTGCTTCTTTCATAATTAAATCTATATATTTATTTGTACCTATCAGATGATTTGTGGATTTAGTTGAATTTAAACCATTTTCATCATAAAGAGCTAAATCCAATGTTCCGGCTCCTAAATCAGCTATGGCAAACTCGTCATTGATTTGTGATGAAAATTCGGTTTCGACCACTTCCCCATCTACTAAATCAAAGGCCAATGCCAAGTAGCTCGTTACGCCTTCCACATTAAGCTGAACATCCGTAATGTTAATGGTTATGGTTTTTCCTTTATAAGGGCCTTTTATTGCTGTAATTTCATGCTCACCCATATACAAGTTGATTTTTTCCGATGACGCCTGTTTGGCCTCTTCAATTGGAAGCCCAAAACTCAATGGTACGTCTACCTTATTGGTCTTACCTGATTTCCAAGCAGCTAAGGCTAATCCCGCTAAAGTTGTTACAACATGGATTTCATTCCCTAATTTATCTCTTGCATCACTGCTGGTTTCTCTTAAATTATTTTTGTCATTCGTTGAAATTTGAGCATATTCCCCTACTGTATAATAAGCATTTGTTCGATTCTTTGGTAAGGCTTTACTTTTAATATGTAAATGAAGAATCATATCATCGGGAAAAGATTTATCTGAGCTCTCATCTGGCATATCTTCGGCAGTAGTTTCCGCGTTTTCCCCGATTATACTCGCGATATTTATTGAAACAACATTTCCATTTTGATCGATATATGTAATTTTATTTGAGATGTTCCCACTATCTACTCCTGCGATTAAATAATCTTCTTTAAATAAAAAATCAAGTTTTGTCATGATTTTCCTCCTTTGGACTAATCTAGTTTAGTCTATTCTACTTACATCCAATATATAGAGACTTCCCATTAAAGTCAATAATAAATTAGCGCTAAATTAGCGTTATCGGTGTTCTATCGCTAATTTTACATCGATAAATTAGCGCTATCTAGACCTTAATCTAGATATTAACACAAAACTATTAAGCATTTGGTCAATGTTCATTAATTATTTGGCGATAAGTTGTCGTTATCGGTGTTTTAACTACCTTTTTCAAACTATAGATACCCGCAAATTATCGCTAAATGTCTTTATACTGCAGTTGTTTATCGTTAAATTGACGTTATCGGTGTTTTAACTTAATTTACAAAGAAGAAATCCACTTATTAATCTAGACTAATCTAATTTATCCGTTTAATACTTTTAGAGTAAACTAGATTAGATTAGTTTAAGTTGAATTCACTTCATTTTTTCTATTAAAGCCAGCAAACGTAGTTGATTAGTCTTTATCTAGTAGGTAAACTATAGATACAGATAAATTGACGCTTAGCGATAGGTAGATAAAAATAAGCTATAGTTAAACTAGCGTTAAGAGGAGGGTTATCGTGACAAATAGAGTCCAGGCTAATAAGGATTTCATTAAAGAAACACTTCGCGACGATGCATTATATACTTCGTTGGTCCTTGATAAGGAATACAGTGGCAATCTATTTAAGAAAGATATATTAGAGTTAGATCCGAATGCCATGTATTCAACTACTGATTGTTCCGATAAAATCTTTCATATAGCTAATTCGACTCTAAGGTATTACGTCAGGATGCTAGAGGGATACTTAGAGATATATGTAGAGGGCAGAAAAAAACGATTGCCGTACCTCAGCGTTTTTAAAATCCATATGACTTTACTGGCAATTGAGAGGGGCGAAACAATCTCCGATATCCAAGTTAAGTTATCGCTAAAATCGATCCCTCAACAAAATGGAGGGAAAGCAAAAGGGAGCAAGTACAATGAAGAAACCTTAGATCAATTATTCTCTGAATTTGATAGAAGGCAGAATGTAATGATGAGAACCTTTACTCTACAAAATACGATCAATCTAATTGAAGTGGAGTTGCTAAGACGGAGAACGGGAATAGCTGATAGACAAAGACAAATTGAAGTTATCGAAGAAAAGATTAAAAATCATCGGTTAAATCGCAAAATGGATCGACAAGCAGCGAACGTGTTACGTAAAAGTTTGGAACAAAAGAAAAATACAGGTTTTTTCTCATTTTTTGCAAAAAAAAATACAGAAGATACTCTGAACTTAGAAGCTGAAATACTGGTGGATGAGAGAGACATTAAAGCTGACCATATAGAAGTGGAGTTTCTTGAAGAAATTGAAACAATAAGGAAGAAGATTAGTCAAATTGAAGAAGAGTCACTCGCTTTAGAAAAAAGGTTAAAATCTGAAACAGCACTTCTAACAAATGAAAGTAAAGTTCTAGAACAAACAATGGAAGATTAATGGATCCTTTTTATTAATTTTTGGTCCAAGTGTTAGAGAAAAAAATTGGCTGTCCCTAAACTTTTAGCACTTTATGGAAAAAATGACTTTTTTACATTTCATTGATCTGATTCAAATTAGGAATTAAAGTGTCCTTTTGCTTTATGAAGATCAAAGATTGTCTATAGCTTCTCATTGGCTCTCTATACATTTATAGCAAGTAAGGGGGGAAGGGAAGACCTTACCCCCTTACTAACGTTGAATTGAAAAGGATACAAGTTTAGGGGCCCATCTAAGAGGGCCTAAACTTGTATCCTTTTGATGTTTTAGAACTAGAATATTGGTAAAATCGATTTTCGTGAACGGTTCTCTAGAATGGTGTCCGTTTCATAGCTTAACATCTATATTTTGGATATCTATTGGAGATTGTATAAAGATAAAAGCCATAAATTCAATATGTAATCTTTTGAAAGACAGTTCATTTATATTTCTTCATATTAATCTAATATTTAATTGTTCTGTTTGAAGGGATTTATTCGTAAATAAACAAATTTAATAAAAAAGCATATTTAATAAGAGAATACAAATTTAATAAAAGAAACAGAACTAATAGGCAATTTTCAATTATTAGGTATATCCCTTGAGGCAGAAGAGTTCTAGCCATTTTTAAGTGTTGCTATAACAGAGTTTCCACGTTCCCACATATAGAATGCAAAAGAAGTCACATATACACAGGGCTTTTTTTAAACTATTCACAAATTCACAGTATCATATTTATAATATCCACTATTACACAAGGCAACATTCGGAAACTAATAGACGTAAAAAAATAATCCTTCTCAATAAATCTGCCAAAAACTGTTGCAGATGTGGGAAGGAAAGACTTTTGTTATAAGTAAATGCTTTTCTGCTTTTTTGGAGTATATTCGAATAGCCCTGTGAATGTCCTATTTTTTCACAAGGCTGGTAAGCTATTAAATTACACCGTGTAACTCCGGCGCTTGGCCGGTTTTGGTGTATTCTTTGATTTTGGCTTCATGGATTAATTCATAAGGAATCTTTTTTAAGGCCCCAGGAAGGTACTTTCTAAAGGCCATTCTGAAAAAGGCGCCAATCGAGTAGAAATGGAAAGATCCTTTTCGCTGTTTTTCTGTATGAATATGAATTCCTATCTGATCCATTGTTTGTAAAAAGAAATTTTTCATGAATCGATCACGTATGGTGAAGCTTTCATAGTCCTCATCCATAAGATAGTTCAGTTTATTCATTACTTCCTGTTTATAGGAAATCATGACATCGATTTGATCCCTTGGTTTAAATTTAATTTGATGTCCATCAAAGAAGTAGGTGAGCTCCTTGGATAGTTTCGCCATGAGTGAGTTGACATTGAATTCATCCGAGTTTTCTTCCACACATTCCGGCTTCAAGGAAAAGGAGGCTTTTTTTATCCATATTTGCTTGCCACGAATCTCCACCCCTGTGAATTCGATGGAAAATAGAGCTTCTAAAACGCTTAAAGTTTTACGAACCCCTTTTGCATTTTTGTTTAGTTGAAGTTTAAGTGTCTTCATAGTCCGTTCTTGTTTGATTTTCTCCATTTCACCTGTCTTGCTGAAAGACAGACCAGTCCGGAACTGGTTAAGTAAGGATAAGAGAAGTTCAATTCCTTCCGGGTTTGAGGTACGTACGAATTCGGCTAAAATATTTGTTTCAAAAAGGGCATGCGGTATGATTAGGTAGTTGAGGGATACCCCATTAAGTTCAGGTGTATTATACTGTTCAACATCTTTTAACACGATAACAGGTAACCCTTCGTGGATTTCCTCTTTCACAAAATGATGATCTTCTAAGAACTTTCTTCCTCCCCATAGGGTAGAATAAGAAATTCCAAGTTTCTTTGCCCAGTAAGAAAGATTATATTCCTTAAGCATGCCTCGTTGGTTTTGTTCTACGTGTAATTGGTTTAACATGGTCATATATACGACATAGGCAGAAGCAGGAGGGCGCTCAAATGACTGATCACGAAGAAAATGGAATTCTTTTAAGATAGCGTGATGCATTCTAAAACCATGGATTCTTAATCTAGATTCTTTCATTTTTGGCACTCCTCTCGCCTATTTTTCTAGTTTAAATTATAGCAGAGTGGAAAAACAGGAAATGGTGTCCTTTATTAAGGGATTTTCAAAGTTGCACAACGGGTGCTCATCCCTTGGGGGGCAAGGGGTTGAAAAAAACTCTAAAAAATTTTGTGTGAGAGCAAACGTCATTTTTTCACAAGGTTTGTGAATGGTGTGAAAGGAAACGTCATGAATTTATAGGGGAGGGGATTCGGAAAAACGTTGATATATCAACGTTTTTATAAAATAGTCCATCCAAAAATGGGCATGAATAAAAAAACTTGCACAGAAATGTGTGCAAGTTTGTGTGAGAGCAAACGTCATTTTAATCATTTTAGAACAAAAAGAGATTAATTTGGCACTATTTTGTATGGTGTTCTTAATTTTGGCTGAAATTTTTGTTGGTAATTTAGGGGTGTAAAAGGATGTTTATCAAAATGTATTTAAAAATTTCAGATCAAATATAGGGAATTGTGCACATTGTGAAAGGAAACGTCAAACGGGAAAAAGTTGCACAGCTTATTATGGATGTATGAGATGTGCAAGATGATGTCGAGTTTATAAGATGTTTTGTTAACGGGAGATAAACCTGTATCCCCTTATCATTGTGCACATTGTGAGAGCAAACGTCAAATCGAAAAAATAGATACAAACCCATATAATGGTGTGCGCATTGTGAGAGCAAACGTCAAATCGAAAAAATAGATACAAACCCATATAATGGTGTGCGCATTGTGAGAGCAAACGTCAAATCGAAAAAAATAGATACAAACCCATATAATGGTGTGCGCATTGTGAGAGCAAGCGTCAAATCGAAAAGAATAGATACAAACCCATATAATGGTGTGCGTATTGTGAGAGCAAACGTCAAATCGAAAAGAATAGATACAAACCCATATAATGGTATGCACATTGTGAGAGCAAACGTCAAATCGAAAAGAATAGATACAAACCCATATAATGGTATGCGCACTGTGAGAGAAAACGTCAAATGAAAGAATAGTTGCAATCCCATATAATGGTGTGCGCATTGTGAGAGGAAACGTCAAATGAAAGAATAGATGCAATCCCATATAATGGTGTGCGCATTGTGAGAGGAAACGTCAAATGAAAGAATAGATGCAATCCCATATAATGGTGTGCGTATTGTGAGAGGGAACGTCAAATGAAAGAATAGATGCAATCCCATATAATGGTGTGCGCATTGTGAGAGGGAACGTCAAATGAAAGAGTAGATGTAATCCCATATAATGGTGTGCACATTGAAAAAGGAAACGTCATCCCTTAAATGATAGAGTTGAAAGAAATGCGGATATAACCAAAGTTCATCATCTATAATGGAACGGAAATGTAAAAACTTGCACAATAACGTGTGCAAGTACCCGTCATTTTCCCCCTTATTGTAACTTTTATATTTATTTTGCACGAATAACAAACCGTGTAAAATTGCTGTTGCTTAAACAAGATTATATCTACTGTCTTTTTTTGTTTGACAAGACCTCAAAATGATTATGCAAATAGGCAATACCTCGTATTTGTTCAACTAACACATTATCAATGTATTGAAGAGAGTTAAGGGCAATTTCCTTAGCATAGGCAAGGTTGTTTTTATCAGGTTCCGACAAGACTTCACGAACTATATCTAAGGAATAAGCTACTCTTTGAACGGTTTTGACGATAAGAACCTTTCGAATATCAGATGGACTATATAAACGGAATCCTGTGACGCTAGGGATTTATTAAGCCTTCCTTTTCCCAATGCCGAATTGAAGAAGTAGATACACTCGCTTCTTTGGCTACATCTCCAATGGTAAAAGACCTTATATTGCGGTACTTCGGAATATCAGTTAACTCTTTTAAATCAAGCAATTCAGCAGTTCGCTGCACGGTTTTCTTTTCCTCGTGATGGTCAACTTGTGCCTTGTTTATTATCCATAAGGCATCAAGCTTTTCACCATCTATGATAAGTGGCATAACCTCCCGAACTAAATCCATCTCAAATCCATAATTCAGCGCACGTATACATTGAAAATAAGCTTCATGTTCCAATGTATAGATACGATACCCATTTTCTGCTCTCTCAACTTTTGGAAAAAGCCCCCAAGCATTCATAATGCCTTAATGCACTAGTGCTTATATTTAATTTCTTTGCTATTTCAATACCTTTCATAGGAATCCCCTTCGTCAACTCTATAATTGATAAAATCGGTGATAATATTATCTTCTTTGCAGACGGTACAGACGAAGATATAGATTGTGGTATTGAATGTAATGCTGATGAACAAGAGACAGAAAAAAATCGAAGAAAAAGAACCATCAAATAGTCACATGCACGTTTACGTCAATGATGCAAGTGCTGTCATCGAAAAAGCAGGAGGTACTGCCGTTATGCCTATTATGGAAGATGAAAGTGGTAAAATGGGGGGATTTGTAGATCCATTTAATAATTTATGGTGGATTAAGTCTCTAAATGAATAAGGGAACGGCATATACAACTTAAGGATAGCCCAATATTAAAAGCCCAATCACTAGCTTACAACACTGAGAATTTGGGCTTTAGTTAATTCACAAATGCCCCCTTTAATGAATAACAATTAGCTGTTATTCAATAATTCCTTTTCGCATTATCAATTATTGATACAAAAAAGGACTCTTCTGATTATGAGTCACAAACAGTTATTTTAGATTGATTAATAGGCTATTTACTGAACGTATTCACCGCAGAAGTTGTAGAAGTTGCACAAAACCAGCTTAGTGATTGGACGTAAATAATAACGAAACCCAACTAATCTTCTCTTGTGAAGGTAGCTGGGTTTTAAAGTGGGATGTGCAAAATAGCACCGAAAGTTATAGATTTTAGTGAAAATACACACAAGAAAATCCATACAAAGAGACTTGTGCATATTGTGAGAGGAAACGTCAGATTGAAAACATGATAAGCTGTCAAGATCCCAGCCTGGAATCAAAATGTGGCAATAGAGTTAGGCTGCTACAGAGAAGAAGTTTATGGTGCACATTGTGAAAGCAAACGTCAAAACTAAAAGAAGTTGCTCTTTTTAACCGTTTGTTGACAAAAGCAACACTGCTCACTCATAATTACCATATTACTAGATTAAAAGGGGAACAGATATGGATTTTTTAGTTGGAGTTAAAGAGGTGGGGGAAATTCTCGGATGGGATCGGAGAAAGGTTTCCACCTATCAACTACGTGGCGTGCTTCCTAAACCAGTGGTCCATTTATATAGTGGCCCCATTTGGTTTCGAAAACAAATCGAATTTTATAAAGCTGGGAAAGGTTTTAGTGTCAGGACTTATTATATAAAAGGGGAGATGGTCTATGAATGTACGCATAATCAACCTTTTAAAGATACCAGCTATTCCCCTAACGACATCAAAGAACAGGTGGGGAATTTTATCCTTTATCAGGAAAAGGACGTCCAACAGTTGAAAAATGCCATCCTAGAAAAAAAGCCGATCGTTCAGTTTCTTTCTTTTGAGTCAATTAGCATTCTACATGATTTGGGTATTTTGGAAACAGTGGTTTTTCAAGATTACATCCAACAGTACTCATTTGAATACAAAGAGTCAATAAAAGAAGGGTGGGTTAAAGAATAATGATACAAACCCTGCAAACAAAATTTTTGAATGTCATGAAAACGGTTTTTCCAGATTATCCTCAAATCTATGTTGAATGGAAAATGGATATCAATCATCTTATGTCAGGTCAAGATGATTACCAGCCTAGCCAAACATTAAAAGCATTCTTTGTGATTTTGGATAGCTTGGTGAAAGATTATGAATTGAAATTCGAGAATATGGAACAATGGGTCGATGATTACATAGAAGAAATTAGAAATTTTGTACTTCCATACATACAGACAGTAGAAGAAGAGAATTCACCCAGCTCTCCAAAGTCTAACAACAGGGAAGTGATAAATGCCTTGTTGAATCAAAATTTTGCCGAGTCTGGTTCGGCCTTATTATTTCACAAATTAAGGGAGACCATCAGTAAAAATGAATTCGACATTGCTACTGAGATTCCTACTGCAAGAATTGCGGAAAGAGCGTTAGAGGCGACGGCTCAAGTGAGGGCGGAAAATGATTATCTGATGATGAAATCGAATGTAGCCATCGAACAATGGAAAAACCTCACCTCTCAAGCCATCACGTCGATGGATGACTTAACCGCAGACATTTTTGATATTGTCTCTATTCTTTGGATGCAACAGGCTACTCATAAGGACCAAATGATTCATTTCCATACAGATGACGCTTTGAATTTAAGGAGATTGCAAGGTAGGAAGGAAGATTTAGACGGCTATCAAATGTCTTACCGTAAAAAAGAGCGCGATGATATCATGAAAAGATTGGCCGCACTCACAACGATATGGATCAGAATTGAAAAAGAGAATTTGAGGTTCATCAATGAGGATCAGGGAGATTTTGAAGAGATTGGACAAGTGCAGTTCAATCCTTTGTTTTTGGTGGATAGCGTGACTGTAGCCTACCGGGGGGATAACCCGATTGGTATTTATGAATGTAGCATTCGTCCGGGGGAATTGCTTGCCAACTTCTTGTACGGTTCCCAAAGAAGCAGTGGGCTTCTTGCATTAAAGACTCTCGAATACCATCCAATTAAGCAAAAGTACCATAAACGGTTATCCAGGTACCTGTCCTGGCAATGGAGAATTCGCCAGAAGAGTGCGGATTATCTTAGGGCTTATCTTATCGGGGGAGATAAAGGTCTTTTAAAAGTCATGGATTTGGACGTGAACCCGAGATATGGTTCAAGGATTAAGGAACAATTTGAAGAAATATTGGATACTCTGCAGCAAGATGGAATAATTAAAGGTTGGAGCTATAAGGAAAACAACCTTGAGAAGCAAATAGAGCAGGAGAGAAATTGGTTCGCTAACACCTGGTTAAAGGCTCGTGTCCAAATCATCCCACCTAATGAAATCACGGGAATGGGAGATTACCAGGACTTATTATTGATTGAGGATCAGGACTATGACACAGAAAATTTATTAACTATGTTGAAGGGTATGACGGACAGGGAGGCTGTTGCAACTAGGGAGATAGTTGAAGAAAAACAGGTTTCCCCTGAGACGATTAATAAGGAAAGAATCGACCGGGGATTAAGCATTTTAGAGGCTGCTAAGGAGATGGGAATCTCCCATAGTACCTTGTCCCGATATGAAAGGAATTTAATTAAACGTCCGTATAGAGTCAGCTTAGATAAAATGAAAGAGTGGTTAAACGCAAAATAAGCATCTTAACAATGCTTATTTTTTTTGAAGATATTCCATCCATACATATCATGCTCCATAGTTTAATGAATATGGGTAGGTATATAAATGATCTGGTATTTCTTTTGTTAAAGAGGTGTTTGAGATTTATGTTGAAGTGAGTGAGTATTAGATTGTTAAACTTATTTAAGTTAAAGACGCAGGATAGGATAAGTGGTGAACCTAACATCTCAAACTCGCAACAAGAGAAGTTTTTGGTATGTGAGCTAAGCCTATCAACGGTATATGTGTGCCATACATTTTTAAGCATATAACCTTACGTGTATTTTCTATTCAATTTCATCATCAAGAAGGCGTAGGATATTTTCTACGGCACCTGCATGATTACCTTTTCGGAATTTATCAATAAAATCAATATAAAGAAGTTCAAATACCTTTTCTAATGTGTAGCCATGTTCTGGCTGAACTTCATCCATATCTGCAAGCAACACCTCTCCACGCAAAGCGAATTTTCTTCTCATACGTAAATTCAACGTTTTCATTTCTTGGTTTTTATCTTTATGGATTAATTTAAAGGTAGATTCCCCATACTTTTCAAGTCTTGAATCCTTACCAGCATACTGATCCAATGATGTAAGCAATCGGAATAAGGACTTCGAATCTGGATTCTTTTTTGCAAAAAGTAAGAAGTCATTAAATAAAAGATTCATTAAGTCATTTTGTTCGAAATGCATGTCTGATAGGTCTTGAATATCTTCACAAAAAACTTCTGCTCTTAAAAATAGATTCAAGGGAACGTCTATACTCAGTAAGACGGTAGAGGATTTATTTACTTTATGGATAAATTTTCCGATAAAGTTGGATGATCCAATCAAAGATAGTTCTTCATCAATAAGATTGGCTTGGCTATATTTCCCCATCGGTTACGCCCCCTAGTTGTTTCTTTTTGTATGCTTCTACAAATATTCGATGAGCTGCTTTTCGAACGCTACACTTCCAAACGTCCGCATAATCGCCTATTTTTTGATAAGTTTCATGATCTACTTTGCAATGAACCGTGTAAGGTTGGTCCGTATAGGTGACGTCAGGATATACGAGCACCTGTGTAAGTCCAAATAACAGTATCTCTGTGCCAAAGGCTGTTTTAGACCCATTCCAGTATCGTCGGGATTCCTTTCTTAATATCATGTCCACGGATTCGTCCACGGGAATCTTTATGTCATGCAGCTTATCCGAACGAACTTTTCTTTTTTGTGTTTCAATCATTTTTTTATTAGATGAAGATAGAACCGGATTCAAATGGTTAACCTTTCCCATTTGCTATTCCCCTTTCAAAATTGCCTTTTTCTTTGGGTTGGTTGGTTAGTTGGTTACGTCGTTTTGCTATGCCAAGAGTGGAGGGAGGTATTTTTTTTAGGCTTTTTGGCAAGGCTTTTTTTAGTGAGGTGATACGAAATGAGTAAAGATATTTCAAAGGAACTGGCTGAAAAGATTGCTAACAAGGCATCCACGCTACATTACGTAAAAAGCACAAATGAATCTAAAAAGAAATAATTAGCTCAAAATAATCTTAATTCCACCCTGTTCAGTAATTTTGAATGGGGCTAGATTATGTTTTTTTATATAGTTTTGATCTTTCCAGCAACTTTCTTCATCCCGCCCCCAATGCGGGCAGGGGAGAGGGACGTCAGCAATTTTATGTTTTTGGAGAATACTTTTATATTCTTTTGAATGTGCGGCTATAAATAAGGCCAAACGGATAATTTGATTACGATCTAGATCAGTCATTTTATATACATTCTCTATATAATTTTTATAAACATCCGGGTATCTTACGGTAGGTCTATACACCAATTTCCTTCCTCCTTTGAAAATAGTATATGGACGTCTGCTGGTTAAAATGCCATTTGGTCAAATATCGATATTTACAAGAAGCCGGGTTTTATCATGGAAATGAAAGAACAAATTTAGTCTGGTCTGGTTTTTGAGATTACAATCTAGTCTAGATTAGATTTGAATAATTTTAGTATCTGTAAGATTGTTATTTAAGCCATGGTTTATCCTTGTAAAAAGGACAAGTCAGAAAAAAACAGAAGATAAGATAAGATCAGGTCTAATTTAGAATGACAATTAGTGGACTAGTTTTTCTGTAATTCAAAATTTACTTGTGTTTCAGCAAATAGCTTCTTGGAGCCCTACGAAAAAATTCCGTAGTTTCAGTCCATTTTCTTTCCTTTTCTAGTTCAAAAAAATGTTGGAGGTACTGAGCACTTCGATTAACCTCCGTAAAGATTTCGTGTATTTTAAAATATACCTCGATAGAATATATATCGTATATAACATCCCCTAATAGTTTAATACTCACTATTCGTAGTTAGTAGGATTTATTGTTTAATATGTCCAGAATTAAGAGTGCTAAATCTACCAAAGTTTTCCCCTCTCTTTTGCACATTTATTGCAATCAATTCCGAAAAACCATGCTTACTATTAACAACAATATCCTTCGTGGCTTTGTAAAATCAATAGCCCAACGTTTGATGGGAAGGTTTAAATTATTCTATAAATCTTAATCACGAAACAGGTGCTTTACTTCATAAGAGGGGTTGCTGCAGCAACCTGGAGCCAAAAGGCTTTTTTATTTTTGTTTTCTTTAAAACTGGTGCGTTAGTTCAATAAGAACAAGTAAAAAAGTCGATTTAGATTTATCGGATACGCATTGGAGCGTGTAGGCTATTCCAAGGAAGTAGCCACCCAGTTTAGTCATAGGATGGCTGCTAGGGAAGGGTGGAGCCGTTACGGTGATGTGAATTATGTGGACCATGTCATGCAATATTACAACGGTGGAAAGGGCAGCGTGGTTGTTATGGGGGACGGTTCGCAATCTTTTGATGTAGAGGAAGTTCATAACATCATGAAACAGTACCTCGGCAGACCCTATGTATGGGGAGGCAGGACACCAGCAGGGTTTGACTGCAGTGGCCTGCTGGAATATGCCCTTGCACAGGTCGGCATGGATATGTACGGGACAGCCCAATAGCAGTGGTGGTACTTCTTATTCGTCCGTTGAAGAATGGAAAAACTTATATCCATTCCTAGGTTTTAGACGGATTTAGAAAGGGAGGTACAAGGAAATGGAGCCAACTCAAAAGAAAAATTTCTTGTTTTTAATGATAGTATTCTTCTTGGTTTCTTTGGTCATGATGTATATTTTCTCTCTGCGGTCACAGCTGAATGAAGTTAGGGCCAACCAGGGTCACTATGAAGAGCAGATTCAATCCCTATCCTCCATCCAAAACACGGATGCTTTAAAGTTGAATCGCCAGTTTCTTGAAAGCTTTTCACTTATCAAACCACTGCCGAACGATATAAAAAAATTGAACCATTCATGACTGATCAAGGGTTCAAAGCGTCCCATCCTTCCGTAACAGAACTTCCGGATTCGGAAGAATCGGTGAAGTCGTCCATGGTGGGCCTGAAGCCATTTGAATATCAGACCTCTAAAACGGAAGCTGAATTTTTTAATAAATTTAAACTCACTACGGAATTTAACAATGTGGCTGCAACCGACACGGTTATCGTTAAAACTTCGCTCATTTTTGTGAAAGAGCAAGGCTGGAGGGTTGATGATGTTGAGTTCATTGGTCAATTAACTGGACATTAAAAAAAGTTTGTTTTAGTTTTCCTATTACATTTACACCTACAATTTTGGTTATTAGAGGCTGGGTAATTGAATTAGTATGTGAGTGTATATGAACCATTATTATGTAAGTTTTAGCAAACATCCGCCTCGTTTCTACATAAATATGGTATAATTACCGTATGTAACTGGCCGGGTGGGAGGTTGCCCTAACCCTATCTCTTATATCTAAGAGTGAAGGGAGGTGACCGCAATGGATCTTCTAAAAGACGTACTAGTGGAAGTGGCTAAAACAGTTGCCAATTCGACAGTTGTTTATCTATTTAGCTTGCTTCCTGCTAAAAAAGTCAAAAAGAAAACCACCCGTTCTCTGTCCAAAAAGCACGGGCGGCCTTCTAAAAAGCGCAAAATTTAGGAGCAACCGACCCACTTTGGATTGGTTACTAAGGCGAGATGTTAGCGCATCTCGTCTTTTTTATATATTCCACATTATAACATAAATATACGAAAAACATAAAAAAGAAACTTAATTTTCAATAGTTCTTCTTTTATTTTTCTCCGGCTATTTGATTCTTTTCCTTTCTTATTTAGAACCACACGAGTAATTTCTTTACCTATCATTACTTCCCGCCCTCACCCGAAAAGGCAGCCATCCCCGGCTGTCTTTTTCTAATTCTATTGAAAGCATGTAGAATAAAGAAAAAGAAAACCATCGATACCCCAAGTATTCTAAGAAAGTAGCAGCATGTATTGGAGAAGGCCTTTTATTTGTACTTTTTAACCATATCGAGGATAGCAATTTCAATAAGATAGGAGTTATTGACTTTCTGTTGGTCTGCGAAGCTATCCAGCAAAGCCCCAACTTCCTCATTTATGACAATCGTCTTCCGTACCTTTTTGCCTTTTTCTAAAGTCACTACCCTTTGATACAAGTCATCGTTATGACTATCTTGCTGGTCGTTAAGAACATATCCTCTTATTAAATCTCTAAGAATCGCTCTTTCTTCTGGTGTGAATTCCCTCCGATATTTCGAACAGAATTACTTAATACCCTCACACCATAAATCCCTGTTCAGTTTTAGCTAATGTCTTTCAAATGTTCTAGATCTAAAATTAGTTTCTTTAATGTGATCTCGATTCCTTTAAAAAAGGAAAATGAATTCCTACCCCCACCCGCCCATGAACTGCCTAGCTAACCTTCTAACGCGTTTTTTTAAAAGTAAGGTCGTAGTGTAAAAGTGCTTATTCGACTTCTTAGACCCCTTAAAATACCTGTGTGTTTTTCTTGCTTATGGCTAGAATCTGTTTCTTTTTCATAAATAACAGGGGACTATCTCTAATTCAAGCTGTTGATTTATGTTTTAATTAAAAAACTCTTTCAATGAATACTAGTTCTTTGTATGATCTAATTAGGAGGTGACTTATGGAGAAAGTAGAAAGTTCCCTTTACGATAAATTACCGTTAGGATTATTGGCTGGGTTTTATTTTGAAATAAATAAGAACATTGAAAAAGGAATCTTGTCTGATGCTATGTATCATGAAATTAGATTAATTGAACAAACAGCATTAAGAAGGGGGATCTCACTTGAATACCTACATGATAAGGGTTCCCGTATAATTGAAGCTGAGAAACTACTAAGAGGAACAACCATGCAACACTAAATCGTAGAGAAAAAGTTGTTTTCTAGTAATCATTGGAAATGTAAGCGCTTTCTGTTATAATGAAAATGGGTTGGATGGCATGTGTGGCTGTCATAGTATCTGGCGTAGGCGGGGCCGATACCGGAAGAGGGATTAGAAAATATCCTTTTTTAATTGAATAAAATCATACATAAACAATAAACGTGAAAGACGATAAACCACTTGAATCCCAAGAGGTTTATTTTGGTGTAAAGAAAGGCAGCTCATAACGTAAAATGCCCCTATACCAACTTTGTAGGCTGGTACAAGGGCATTGGATAGTTGCGTTTTATTGATTAACCTTAGGTTAGGATTAAAATAATCCTAAGCTAGTTTCTATAATCAAACGAAGAACCATTTTATGGATTACTACAGTAAATAGGCAGTAATTAAATAAGATTTTAAGTAGCCTTAGCCCTGTATTTTATTGGGTTAAGGTTTTTTAATTACTTTTGAAATCAATCTCTCTGCGTTCAAAAAGCATCAGTTCCATCTTCAATTCACTTAATACCAAAAATTTATCTTTTGGTTCTTTTTCTTCAACGTCTTTTATTGGGGATGAAGTTTAGTTTACTTACACTTTTTGTACTATATAATCCACAACAAAAGACCATGACATTTACAACATTTGATGAGCAGGCAAATAAAGAATCTAATAGTATACTAGTATTGTGTCTTGCCATTTAGGGTAATGGCACAGCCGGTGATTGGCTAGTGGGTATTTTGCCATTTTGCCAGTGCCGGTTTTTTGTTAGATAATGGACAATGATTCTTGCAAATAAAGGAAGGTGCCGTTTTGAAAAAGATAGATTCTATCACTAGGAGGGAACAAATAGCGAGTTTTTATATTTATTCTATTTCTATTCTTGGTATGTTTGCTGTAATCAATTCCATATTTAAAAGTGAAATGCCTTCTGAATTCATAATCGTTTTGTTGTTAGCTGTGTTTATGGGGATTATTGAGTATTTTCCTATCCGTATTGGAAGAGGAGGTATTACACTCAGTCTTACGCTTATTTATCCAATGAATTGGGAGTTTGGTATACATATAACGGTTGTTGCTTGTGTATGTGTGATGGTTTTTACACATACCCTTCGCCGCTTACCAATACAAAGAACACTATTTAATTGCACTCAATTTGCTTTTAGTATCACTTTGGCAGAATGGTTTTCCAACGAATGTATTTCTTTTTTTATTACGGAGATGAACCTGCCAGTTTTATATGAAGAATTAATAAGCTTGCTTTTATTTACCGTATTTTTTTGCCTTTTCAACACCCTTTTATATGATCTTTTAATGGTGATTCTGCCTCAGCAATATCCACTAGAACAGTGGTACAAGAAAAATATATTTTTATTTTTGAGCGCAAGTTTTTGTTTATGTTACGCCTCCCTTATTTATATCTTAGAACATCGATATCGAGGGGAGTTGGATGGAATTACGGTTCTGTTCTTCTTTTTCCCACTTGTAGCAATCTGCACCATCAGCTCCTTCATGAGGCAAATACGGATTGAAAAAGAACGATTATATAACCTTTTTACCATTACGACGGAGTTAAGTCACGGGCTGTCTGCCGGAAACTTAGATCAAATGAAACAATCACTTAAAGGATTCTTGGGAATACAAGCATATGCTTTATGGGCAAAAGATGAGGGGGATTGGCAGCTTCTATTAAAGGATGGAAAAGTACATTCCAATATTTCAAGTTCTTCTGATATCCATCCGAATTTTGAAGAAATATCTGAAACCTTTGTTGTTACTGATTGGAAAACAGGTATGGCCCCGGGAGATGAAGTATTTGAAGATGTCATACGTTCCCTTGTCTACCTGCCCCTTATAGTAAATCATGAATTGGTAGGGATGTTTGTTGCAGGTAAAAGCAGGAGGGCGAGTTTTATTACCGAAGATATACAATCCTTATCTACGTTTGCCAATCAATTGGGCAGCTTGCTGAAAACACGGTCCCTCGTCGCTGAACAAGAAAAACGAATGATTCTGGAAGAAAGAAATCGGCTTGCTCGGGAAATTCATGATGGAATTGCACAAGTATTAGCCGGGGTCATATTTCAGCTGGAATCAGCTCTGAGGCAGTCCGCAGATCAATCAGGAAACATGGAGCAAGTGGTAGACAAAAGTATAAAAAAATTACGGAAGAGTTTAGGGGAAGTTCGCTATTCTATCTATGCTTTAAAGCCATATCCTACCCAAAGGCTAGGGTTAAAACAAGCGATTGCAAATAAAATTCAATCGATAAAACAAGAAAATAATCTAGCGATTAAATATCATGAAAGGGGCCGTTCTCGAACACTCAGTTTTACAATAGAACGAGCCATCTTCGATACTTTACAGGAAAGCTTGCAGAATATTGTAAAACATGCAAAAGCGGACGAAGTTGACATTCTTCTAAGCTATCAACGTGAACATGTGCTTTTAAAAGTGAAGGACAACGGGGTTGGCTTTTCCCTTTTTGAATCCATGATTAAAACAAAGCATGAGCCCCATTATGGCATTTTACATATGAATGAACAAGCTGAACAGCTGGGTGCTACCCTTCAGATTGATAGTTCCACAGGAAAAGGTACAGAAATTACATTGTTCATTCCAGATTCAGAAACAAGGGAGGAGTATCATGATTCAAATATTATTAGTAGATGATCATACGGTCTTGCGTGATGGAATTCGGAGTATATTGGATCTCGAATCAGACATCCGAGTCGTGGGAGAAGCCGTGTCCGGGGAAGAGGTGTTGAAGAAAGTAGAGGAGTATCGACCTGATTGTATTTTGATGGACATCAATCTCCCTGGAAAAAATGGCATTGAGGTAACGTCCCTCGTGAAAAGTCAGTATCCGAATTGCCGCGTTCTTGTATTGACGATGTTTGAAGATAATGAATACTTAATGGAAGCACTTCGGGCTGGTGCAGATGGCTATTTATTGAAGGATTCGTCATCCGAACAAGTGGTAGCAGCGATTCGAATGGTGTCACAAGGGGATTCGGTTATTCATCCTCGCATGACCAAAAAGCTGATAACGTATCATCACCAGCAAACGAAATCAGAGCCAAACGAAAATATTTTGACTAAGCGTGAAAAAGAAATACTGTTTGAGTTGGCCAAAGGTCTTAGTAACAAAGAAATCGCTGAGGCCTTATTTATCAGTGATAAGACCGTCAAAATTCACATCAATAAGATTTTCAAAAAGCTGAATGTGAAAAGCCGTTCACAGGCAGTCATTTATGCCGTTCGAAATCAACTTGTTCCATTTTCATAAATCATAATTACTTAAAAGGTTAAAACAACTGTTCAGTACCTTTATTATTTTTCTTAATAACAGAACTGGAATAGTTCTTTAGTTATATATTGATCTAGAACCAATAGATGAAAAATTACTTCTTATGATTAATTTTCAGAAAAGTAGAAATATGGGATGATATATTGAATCTTAGTTTACTAGATATATGAATTCATCTTTAAATGAATTGTTTATGAAGAACAAATGTTTAGAGAGAAAATAGTAATTATATAGGATAAGGGGATGCGGTATGAAGAGGAAAAAAATCAGTAAGATTCTTACAGGAACGCTAGCTGTTGGCATGTTATTATCTCAAGGCGCTCCGTATAATGTATTGGCGAAAAGCCCGTTTGAGTTGAATCCAGTTGAAAATGCGGAAGAGATCTTAGCGAGCCTGTCTGCAGAACAAAGAAAGGCGTTAGAGCAATTGGATGCCAATCCAAACTTTACGATTTCTCCGGATATTAATGCAAATAGTCCGGAATTAGTCAAAGTCATCGTCGAATTTGAACAGGCGCCAGCCAAAATAGAAGTGATGAAACAAGCGGCGAAAGGAAAGAAACTATCTTCTGCAGATTCGAATGAGAAAGTGGAAAAAGCTCATAAAGATTTTAAACAGCATGTGCAATCATTGAAATCACAGAAAAACGTGACTAATTACAAAGTGGAAGATGTAAAGATCACAAGAGAGTATAAAAACGCCATCAACGGCGTAGCGATGACACTTCCTGGTGTGGCAGTTAAGGATTTGCTGCAATCTGGAGTAGTTAAACGTATTTTTAAAGATTACGAGGTAAAAGTGGAACCGCCGGTAAAAACGAAAGAAGCCATTGAGCCGAAAATGGCAGACAGTATTCCGCAAATTGGCGTGGACAAGCTACATGCCGAGAACATTACCGGTAAGGGAATAAAAGTCGGCGTTCTTGATACAGGTATTGACTACAATCATCCTGACTTAAAAGAAGCTTATAAAGGCGGATATGATTTTGTAGATAATGATGCCGATCCAATGGAAACGACCTACGAGGATTGGATTAATGCTGGCAAGCCAGAAGAACCAGGCTATGTGTATTACACAAACCATGGGTCACATGTCGCAGGGACGATTGCAGCCCAAAAGAAAAACAATGTCGATTATGCTGTGAAAGGGGTAGCACCTGAAGTAGATTTATATGCGTATAGAGTATTGGGACCTTGGGGAGGGGGATATACAGAAGGAATCCTTGCTGGAATCGATCAAGCGATTGAAGATGGCATGGACGTCATCAATATGTCGCTTGGCGCGCAGACTAACGATCCTTTATACGCCACTTCTGTCGCAGTAAATAACGCCATGCTTTCAGGCTTGGTGACCGTCGTTGCTGCAGGTAACGCCGGACCGAACGAGAAAACTCTGGGTTCTCCGGGAACAGCGGCTCTTGGCATATCAGTAGGTGCAAGCGATGCCTCCATGTCCATTCCTGCATTTAATGGAAGCGCTTCCGCCGAGAAATTTGAAAATATGCAGTTGCTAGGCAAAGATTTTTCTGATCGATTAGAAGAATTGCAAGGAAAATCCTTACCAATTGTATTTGCGGGACTTGGTAAAGCAACTGATTTTGCTGGGAAAGATGTCAGTGGGAAAATTGCGTTGATTCAGCGCGGGGAACTTGCGTTTGATGAAAAAATCAAAAACGCCAAAAACGCTGGGGCTAAATCAGTGATTGTGTATAACAATGTCGACGGGCAAATACCTGCCTACTTGGGTGAGGCCGTCGGGTTAATCCCTTCTTTCCGCCTGTCAAAAGCGGATGGTGAGCGATTAAAGGGGCTGGGCGAAGGTTCTTTCACATTTGAAACGTTAAATAACACAAAAACGGAAGGCGATCATTTAGCAGATTTTAGTTCACGCGGACCGGTAAATGGAAATTATGATATTAAACCGGATGTAGTCGCTCCAGGTGTGTCGATATTCTCTACGACACCGGAATTCATCAACGATCCGCAGGACGGCATTAATTACGGGAATGCCTATGTGCGCATGTCGGGTACATCGATGGCTACGCCACACGTGGCAGGTGCAGCAGCATTGATTTTGCAGGAGAATCCGGAATACACTCCTTTCGATGTAAAAGCGGCACTCATGAATACATCGGATGATTTAAAAGGGAATAATTCTGTATACGAAGTGGGTGCTGGACGAATCGATGCCTATCAAGCGGTTCATACAGATACCTCCATCAAAGTATGGGATAAGACACAAAATATCGAAAATGGAAAAGTCGTAGAAATTGATGAAGAAACAGGTTCCATTGTATTCGGAAGACATATTAAAGAAGATGATCAACCCATTGAAGCAAGTAAAAAGGTGACCGTTCAAAACAACAGCGAGGAAGAAAAATCTTTTAAACTAGAAGTGGAGTATCACGGTGAGCGCAAAGGCATTCAAGATGCAGTGAGTAACGGTGTTAAAGTAGATGTTCCTTCATCGATTACAGTGGGAAGCGGCCAAGTGCAGGAGCTCCAGCCTAAAATAACGATACCAACCAGCGCTGCGGGAGGAAGATATGAAGGGTATATTCATGTGACCAATGCCGATAATCCAGACGAAACCTATCAAATTCCATTTGCTGTTATGGCGATAGAAAAAGGATTTGCTTATGTCAAAACGACTAGACCATCCGTGACAAATACAACACCTTTCTGGCAACTTAATGACAAAATGATCCATTTCACCATGAAGTTGAACAGCCCAATGAAAACCATGGATGTGCTTGTAAAAGACAGTAAAACAGGAAAATCTATAGGGTTCATAGGGACAGCGAACACTAACTTTCCAATAGATAGAGAAGTGTATCTTATGGGTGCGTTCAGCGGTACGGTCTTACCATTTACAAATGATCCGTCCCAGCCAATCAGTGATATTCCTATAAAGCTTCCAGCAGGCGACTATATACTGGAACTGATTGCACACGATGAGGATGGGAAATCATATGTTTCCCAAAATCCACTTATCGTGGACAATACAGCGCCAGAAGTCAACATGGATATAAAATCGGGTGTAATCGAAGTCAATGATTCTATGTATACAGTAGAAGATGGGCAAAAAGCACTGTGGCTGCATGGAACAGCTAAGGATGAGACAGTGAATCTATTACAATCTAAAGGGTTGGACATCAATCAATCGTCCAACACTATGGCTTACTATACAGGTTCCTCTGGATATATGGCTGGGTTCTTCCCGGTTCAAGCGAATGGAGATGTGAAATTAGGAATTGAGGAAAGTGATATTGCAAAACAACCTATGAGATTTTGGTTGAGAACGTGGGATACTGCAACGGCAGTTGGTTACCAAAAGTATTACTTCATGAAAGAAGGAACGGAATATACGACTACCAGTTATGACAAGAGAGAGTTGAAAGTCGGCGATAACTTTACGATGACACTCAGCCTTAATAATGTGAAAGAGCTTGTCTCCGGAGAATTTAACGTGGCAATCGACAAAGACTACTTCAAGTTTTCGAATGTGAAGCTGAACAATACAGTCAAACAATATGCAAAGGAAAAAGGCTTACAGGTATCGCTCCATGAGCCAGTTGTGACGGAAAGTATATATCATAATAATGTGAAAATCGGAGCTTCCATTACTGGAAATGCATTCAGAGGACTGGACGGAGATATGCCGTTCCTCGATGTAACGATTAAATTAATGAATGATGAAGTTTACGATGAAATTCAAGGATTTAATGTACAGAACGGGTCTTATAAGAAATCCGGACAATCAGCAGGCACTGCTATTCCTTTTTACGGCACTGAAGATCTTAAAATAATTCCTACACATACACAGTTGCTGGGATCCATCTCGCCAGAAGCATTTTTGATATATGAATCAGGGGTACCATATTTGAAAAAAGCAGATTATACAAAAATAGGAGCACAAGTATACGCTCTCTCTAGAAGTGGTAAAAAATATCCAGGAACAATTGCTAAAAATGGAGCTATCACGATCAATGATATTCCGGCTTCCGATCAAGTATATACAGCCGTTTTCGAAGTTCCGGGGCATCTTAAAGCGATGAAGAAATTCATTCCTGGATATCATGATGCAAATGGAGAGCTACGAGGGCAATTTTTAAGAATTGCTCAGAGAAGTCTTGCAGGGGATGTGAATGGCGACAAAATGATTGATATCCTCGATATCAAGAGTGTCGTTGATGCATATGGTACGAAGGATTCATCCATCGTGCCGCAAGATATCAATCAAGACGGAGAGGTGAACGAGACAGACATTCGCTTCGTTGAGAAAAATTTCTTAACGAAGGGACCGGATGCGCCTGCCGATAAACAGCCGAAAGAAAAAGTTGGAAAAAAAGGTCTGGAATACTTCCTGCGCCTGATCGGACTGGAGCCAAAGCAATAGCAAGAAAAGAAAGGGAGGAATGCAGAGCATTCCTCCCTTTCTTTTTTATAAAATAAGAAGAGCAGAGTTAAGAAAAGTTGATAAGTCCTCTTTTTTAGAAGATATGTACGGAGTACCAGATTTCTTCAACAAAAGGGCACCGACCCATCAGGGTAGCTTAACTGGCCTCCACCCCTTGGAGAGGCATGACGAAGGAATGATAGGGCAATTGACCCGTTGAACATGGGAGGGAAAGCCTCCAGGGGGCGGTGTGGAGAATGTGCATCAAATGGGAAAATATAGAGTCTTGTTTAACTTTTTTATTTCACTATGCCATCAAATCTTCATGTCCTGAAATCACTCCATTTAACCGTTGGAACAGTAGTCTATATGGGGACTCATGTGGGCTATTTCAAAAGGAATACCCCACTTGTTTTTAGGGATTAGGTTACTTTGGAATCAAGATTTATACTTGTTTTCACGTCATTTGATTTGCTAGTTATTTCCAAAAGATAGCAATAAGGCATCCGGTCTGATACGATGTAAAGCGACTAAATCAACACCGGTATACAGATATCCCTATCTAATTTATGCAAATCGCCTTGAGCATGTTTTTGCTCCTGATATTTCGATCAAGTGAAAAAGACAGTTAAAAACTAATCTCTTTCCGTAGTTTCACCTGAAGCTTTTTGGCAGAGACATTAGCTGTAATATGGCTAAGTGCCGTTGTTGACTTCCTCACCATAACACCTTAAAACAAGGGAGAAGAACCAAGATAAAAAATACTAGCCTTTAAGGCTAAAAGGTTGCCCTCAAGGCAACTAAAACTATAGTTATCATAATTGCAATTAACAGCAATCAAAAAAACCTCAGATTTAATAGAATCCAAGGGCTCTTCAACGCAAGTCGGGTAGGAGCACTCTCCTACCCGACTTGTATTTTAAAAAAATAAGCTGTATCGATAGTACATATACTTTACTTTTCATAATCAAAAAAAGACAGCTCATACTAGTGATCTTTTAATGTACTGAAAATTAAGCAGCACTTTTTATACCTGTTGTTTTTTTAGCAAATAGCTTTTCTTGAAAAGTTGGCATAATCATACCACCTACCCCATATCTTCCTGCATTTATAGCAGAAACAAGGATAAACATAGATAATAGAACAAGTTGTGGATTGGTACTTGTGCTAAATGAGAGTTGGGTGATATCAGCTGCTGAGGCATCCGTCGACTCAACCCTCCTTACACGAATACCAATACGATCACCCGCAGCGACTGTTAATGATCCCAGATTTATATTGGTTGCTCTGTAAGGAAAGTACCGGGAGTAATAGTAGTATTCGGAAATCCGAATCTAACCGAACTAGTCAGCGGAGTTGTCACGTAAGGTGAAGAAAGATGAACAATCCCTGTATTAGGAACTGAAGGTGCGCGGAATACTGTAAACTCATATTCAACACCGACAGCATTTATCGCAGCCACTGAAGCAACCAATAAATCTACGCTTATTTGTATATTTTGAACGGTTCCCGCAAAGGGAATTGGGAAAGCAAAACCACCTGCTTCTGGTGGACTAGTTGATTGTCCAGAACGTCAATAACTTCAACCGTGTGATTACCAATACCCATTAAAATTGGAGCAGCTGAGACTACTGTAGCACCACTGATGATAATACCCGTTGAAAATGGAATTAACCCTCCAGATCCTGGATCACCAGTAGCACCTATCGGACCTGTTGGTGCTGTTGGTTGTTCCAGTCTCCTTGAACGCCTTGAGTGAGCTCCCTGAGCTCCCTGAGGTCCTTGAGGTCCTTGATTACCTTGAGCAGGTACGTTTACTTTCACTTCAATGTTTTGCTCTACCTTTTGTTCTTGTTTAGATGAGCATTTGCATTGGCTATGTCCACAATGTTTACATTTTTGCCTTTACCTAATTTTGTATCCTCTTTTTCCAATGCATTACTTCCCACTAAATTGGATTTGGTTGGTCAAGTATCTATCCAATAGGTTCTACGCGCCATTGTTCAGAACGTGATTAAATTCTCTTTGTATTAGAACTGCGATAGGCGCATCGGTGTTCCCACGCAGCAGATCCTTCAACTCCAAGGCAAAAAAATGATTCTAAGGGCAGAAAGATGCAGACTGCAAAAAAATTCGCGACATGCTTATCGCGAATTGCTTCCAAGAGAGATCATGTAATTACTTGCAAGGGTTTGGTTTATTATTAACTCAAACTTGAAAGTAGCTCGTTGCCTTCACTTGCGCGGCTTTGACAGGAAGTTATTCCATTCCGAATATAGTTCAGAGTCCAAAACTTTGACTTGCCGCAAAAAGGGGTCAATTAATCCTAGTTCAGATAAGGAATCTAAAAGCCGAACCGGTATGGGTTTCCAATCATAAGAATTCGCATGATCTACGACTCTTAGAACATGCTGATTATCAACAAATATGTGACGAGTGACGCAGCGATCTAAATTAGTAAATCCTAAACGATTCATTTCCTTTTTCATATTAACCAGCTGTTGAGTAATAGATTCGGATATCGTCCCTTGTTCCTTAAGATAATCACGTAATGAAGGACCATCGATGTATTCCATAATGATATAATTTGGGCCTGATTCAAAAAACTTCGGCATAAATGGCAAACCTTGACCTTTGATCATCGCCTCTTTTTCCTTCTTAACATTTTTCGGTTTTAAGAATATTTTCACACAACGATCTTCCGTTAACTTGAATACGGCTCCCTGTATCCCTTTGCCTATCAATGGGTATGAAGTCGGATTATTAACAACCAACTCTTCTTCTTTTCCTCTGCGGGTCACAGTAATAGAGCTGAAATCATTCATGCTGTTCTCCTACTTTTCACTAAAATTTTAGAAATTCACGGGTCAAATATATTTTGAAGAGAAAAGGATCTTATAAATTCATTATATGGTGTCAATGGGACAAGGAAACGGCGCTTGACTATAGCAAACTCTAATCATTTACATAAAATATAGTAAGCTATGGACCTCAATCAAGGAGCCCAAACATATAATAAGGAGTTGATCGATATTGGAGGATTTTAAATCTATTATTGTTTCAAGTGGTAAAAAAACAGTAACCGTTGTTGACAATCCAACATCGTATCCGATGATAGGGAAGGGAAAACAAGGCGCTGTTTTTAGAATTTCTCCTGATCGCTGTGTGAAGATTTTTCCGGACCCAGAACGTTGTCTAAATGAGAGTCAAGCGTTAAGAGCTGCACAGGAAGCGCGCATAGTTCCAAGGCTTTTTGAAGTCGGATCCCATTATATTGTAATGGAGTACATTGACGGTCCTTCTTTAGACCAATTACTTGAATCAAAAGATTTCTTATCGGAAGATATGACGAAGAAAATCCTATTCTTGCTAAAAGAAATGAAACGTTTAAAGTTTACACGGCTGGACGCAAAATTAAGACACATCTTCGTGAATACTCAAGAAGAGCTTATAGTAATAGACCATGCGAATTCTTTTATAAAAATTGACTCCGTACCTACAGAGCTGTTCAAAGATTTGAATGAAAAGGGTCTATTTTCATCATTTTTGGAACAAGTAAAACAAGCAGATCCAGAATCTTATATGGAATGGAGAAACTTAGAGAAAAAGAAAAAAAAGGATAAAAAGTAATATCATGATAGGAAATGTGAAGGAGTGATAGAAAGTGGAGGACTTTAAATCTATTAGGGTTACTGAAGGGATTAAAAAAGTAGATGTAATAAAAAATCCAACGTCGTTTCCGCTGATTGGTAAGGGGGCGCAAGGAGCCGTTTTTAAAATTTCTTCAGACAAATGCGTGAAAATTTGTGCAAAACCAGAATATGCCGTTAAAGAGGGGAATGTATTGAAAATTGCACAGAATTCTCCCACAATTCCCCGGCTTTATGAGGTGGGGCAAAACTATATTATTATGGAATATATTGAGGGGCCAACTTTATTCCAGTATTTAGAGTCTGGAGGGGTCCTATCCGAAAAAATGATGAGGCAAATTCTTTTTGTGCTAAATGAAATGAAGCGTTTAAAGTTTACCAGATTGGATGCCGATTTGCGCCACATTATTGTAACAAAGGAAGAGGAATTAAAAGTAATAGATCATTATAGCTCCTATACAAGGGTTCGATACCGGCCAGAGTTGATATTCAAAGGTTTAAAAAAGTTGGGTCTATTACCGTTGTTCTTGGAACAGTTAAAAGAAATGGACCCGGAATCCTATATGGAATGGAAAGATTTATAGACAAAAAAAGTAACTCCCTTAAAGCTGATAAGGAGTTACTTTATTCTGTGGGAAAAAAACCACGTTATTTTGGATTGCTATGATGATGGATGATACGATCCACGATATCTGGCAATTTATTTTTCTGTTCTAAAAGAAACTGGTAAAGAGCATCTCTATCCTTCGTACCCACATTCCACTCTTTAGGGATGGATTGGATCACTTCATAGATCGATTCGTTCGGCAAATTCACTATTTTTTCTATAAACGATGTAAGCTCTTTGTGATCATCGAGAAGAGAGAAAGCCCATTTATAAAAAGGCCAGTGGTAGTTATATACCGGTGGTTCACTTAGCGTTTGAGCAGACCATTGGTAGCGACCCGGAAAAACTCTGCCATGATCAATCATATGGACATAATAGCCTCCATCATTGAGAATTTCCAAAATGACATTCATCGTACCTCGGTCAGAATTATTCACCCATTGGTCGAATACCGTTATACCGGCAAGCATATCTCGGTTTTTAACATCCGTCTTAGTGGGAGGATTTACTCTAACATTCTCGAAAACTGTACTGTTTTCAATAAAAACACAGCCATACTGGTATCCAGAACTATAGTTGAGTTTAGTAGATTGTAATTCAGGAGTCTTCTTGATAAATTCTTCCGGTATAAATACAAGGTCAAATGGGATAACGGGAAGTGAAAGGAGCTCTGCCAATTTGCCGATCAGGTACTCATTGACTACTTCTTTTTCTCTTCCTTTCTTAGTATCGAACCACTTCACTACATATTCTTTGCCATCACTGAAAAGAATGACATGAGCGGTTCCACCCCTTAAGGTTTGTACATATTTAACTGGGTATTTTTTCATATCACTTTGTCTCCTTTAGAAATATTTGTCTAGCTCTTTTTCTTTTTATTTTTCTTATCTTTTTTATTCTTTACCTTTTTCTCTTTATCTTTTTTATTAACTATATTGCTCTTGTATTGATTGATGAAATTGGTTATAAGATTCGGTAAATGACTTTTCTGTTCTACAAGAAAATTGTACAGCGCTGCACTTTCCTCGTTCGAGACTCCCCACTCTTCAGGGATGGATTGGGTAACTTCATAGATTAATTCGTTTGGAAGGGATACAATTTTATCTACAAACGATGTAAAATCTTCTTCATTAAGCATAGAGAAGGCCCATCGGTAAGTTTCTTGGTAAGGGATATCATAATTCAGTTTCTGAGTAAGCGTTTTTGCAGACCATTGATATCCACCCGGAAAACATATACCATGATCAATCAAATGGACAAAATAGCTGCCATCACTAAGATGTTCCAGAAGTAAATTGCTCATAGTCCGATCGATGTTATTCACCCAAAGATCGAATACCACCATTGCGGCAAGCATATCGTGATTTTTCACTTCCGTCTTGGATGGAAAAGCTTTAACCACTTCATCTGGTACAATACTGTTTTCGATAAATAAACACGCATATTGGCATCCAGAACTGAATTTGTATTTTTTTGAATGTAATTTAGGAGTATTCTTTATGAATTCTTCTGGGATAAATACTAGTTCAAAGGGGACAACAGGGAGGGAAAGAAACATTGCTAATTTACCGACCACATACTCATTTACTACTTCTTTGGCTCTTTTACTCTGAGTACCGTTCCATTTCACTACATATTTTTTACCATCGCTAAAACGAATGACATGAGCCGTTCCACCCACTAAAGTTTGTACGAGCTCAACTGGATATTTGGACTGTCCCATGGTTTCCATGTCAATTATCTCCGTTATTTTTTTCTATTAAGCTGTATAGCCTTTGTTGTTCGATGATTTGCTTATTCAAATCAAAATTTTCATCAATAACCTGTCTTGCACTTCTAGTATATCTTTTCCATACTCTTGGATGACTCAGGAAATATTTTATACCTTGAGCCAATTTTAAATCATCTTTCTCAGGAACAAGGAATCCTGATTTTTTATGCTCAATCAATTCTGGAATCCCTCCGTGAAAGGTGGAGATGACTGGTAAACCGCTTGCCATGGCTTCTTTTAATGCATTTGGAATCCCTTCTACATCGCCATCTTCGCCCGTTTCACTAGCAAGGCAAAAGAGATGGGAATTTCTTAATTCCTTAGAAATTTGGTTGGAATCCATTGGTCCTCTAAGAAAAACGTGTTCGGTTAATTGGTTTTCATCAATGAAAACTCTTATCTTCTCTTCATCTTCTCCTGTCCCAATAATGTGCAGTGTCGTTCTTGGGAATTCCTGATGAATCCGTTGAAAAGCCTTCAAAAGCGTAAGGAATCCTTTTTTCTCGACAAGTCTGGCTACAGACAAGATTCGGATTTCTCCTTCCTTAGGTAAGGAACGTTGGAAAAATGGGTATAAATCTAAATCTAGACCACCATATAATACATGTATTTTATCTTCTTCAAATCCTAATTTCATTAATTCATCTGCAAGAAAATGGCAAACTGCAAAACAACCAGCTCCATGTTTTACTAAATTTTGATATCGGAGGACATTTTTGCGAAATCTCTTATATGTTTGAGTGGATGAATCACGTCCTCGAAAATGCACTATCAATGGAATATCATACTCTATAGCTGTTGGTAAAATATCGATGGAATGTTTCCCTTGATGAGCGTGAATCGCAACTACATTTTGCTCCTTAAAGAAGGCTCCGAGGTCTTGAATTTCGTTCAAATTATAATAATGTTCAAACTGATATTGAACATTGTCGCTATTTGGGTAAGGGCCTATTACAATAGGCCGATATTGATCCAACATAATGATCTGATTGTACATAAATCCTTGATTTATTTTAATAGGTTCTCTAATGTAAAAAGCGATTGTCTTCACTATTTCAATCCCTTCCTTCCCTCTAAAATCAAATTTTCGATAAAACTTTGAAATATTTGTCGATCTCGTTCAGTTAATTCTTTCGGAAAGGCGGACCATTTAAAAAATTGAACTTTTTGTATTTCTATATCATCAGGTTTTAAATCCCCGCTGAGTATTTCTTCGGTCACGTAAGCAATGTTGACTGGAAAGTATTGATCACCATTAGGCAGCTTCGTAAAATATTCCTTCCCTGAAAAAACGCCAATTAATTGAAGGTTACCGATATTAATTCCCGTTTCCTCCAAAATTTCACGCCTGCATGCTTCTTCCGCAGATTCTCCTAATTCGATAAAACCGCCTGGTAATTTCCAAATTTTACCGGATTGTACCATCAGAAAACGGCTGTTCTGATCGATAACCAAAACGGTGACCCCTGTAAGTATCAAAGCTCTTGGCCCAACGAGCGCACGTAAATCTTCAATGTATCCCATGTAAACTCTCCTTTCTGATCAGTTCCTTTCTGGTTATTCCTCTTTTATAGTAAATGCAAATTGGAAAGGATTTGAAACGGACAAGTACATATATTTGTATGTTTTTTGTAAAGTTCTTAATTGTAGGTGTATGAGCATAAGACACTGAAGAAATGCTGGGAAAAGCTTTCCTTTAGGACCTGTTCATCATTAAGAACCCTGTAAAAGAGGGTATGACTTAATTTTGTGAAAAAGTGTGTTATTAACCTAAAGCAACAAATCGATGATTTCATATTATAGATATTAGGGTTATCAAAAAGAAGAAAAGAGGTGGTAGGTTAGATGAATGATTTTAAATTAATTAAGGTTGAAAGAATAGAAAAGAACGGTGCAAAAGAGCTTATTATTCATAATCCAACCACATTAAAACTAATTGGGGAAGGAACTCAAGGTGCTGTTTTCCAGCTAGATAAGGATCGTTGCGTAAAGATTTATGTCAATCCAAATGCAGCAACTAAAGAGGGGAAAGCACTTGAAGCAGCGAAGGAAACTCATATTGTTCCGAGGTTATATGAAGTTGGACCAAACTATGTAATTATGGAGTATTTAAAAGGTCCCAATTTAAAGGATTACTTGAAAGAAACGAAAGATATTCCCGAATCGTTTACAGAACAAATCATAATGATTCGAAAGGAATTAAAGAGAGTTGGATTTATTAGGATCAAGACCTCAATCGGACATTTTGTAGTAACAGAGGGTAATGTGCTGAAAGCAATTGATCATTCAGATGGTCTCACAATGGATGATCCATATAATCCGAAGATGTTTCGTGATCTAAAGAAATTGGGGTTATTGGATACATTCCTGGAACAAGCAAAGAAAATCGATCCTGAATCATATGAGGACTGGCAGAAAAATATCGATTTCAATGCGATATAGGAAATCTATCCGATAGGATGGAAATATGGGGAAATCGCTGTAGAAAAGGCTTTAACCGGTACAAGAATGGCATACATCAAAAAAAATTATGAGAATTCCTCACAAAACCAATTATGTTGTACAAGCAGGAAAGCCTAAAAGAGTAAAGTCGAGCCCTTAACGTAGAGGAGTTCGACTTTTTAGGTTGGCATCTCTTAGCCTATAAAATTTGCGAAATGGGGTACAGTATTGTTACTCCCGTTCGTAAAAGTATACGAACGGATTTGTTACTTCATCTAAGATTAATTGTTAAATGCAAATAGCTTGGATTTATAAATACTTGTCCAATCCAATTTAATGCCAGTTTAACAGGATAGTAATGCCTTGGAAAAGAGGTGAAAAAGTGAGTAAGGATAAAAATTCACTTGTCTTTAATTTTACAAAGTAACACTTAGGTTTTATTTATCCTCATAACAACCTTGTAAAAAAGAAAGACTGCTCTTTCTCATTTAAGTAAAATTGTCATTACTTTATTAGTCTTTTAAAAATGTTAGTAACGCTTCATTAAATTCTTTTGCATGAGTTACGTTTAATCCATGCGGACCACCCTGTATTAGAGCGAGCTTACTCCCAGGAATGGAATCATATGTGCGTTTTCCGTGAATAATAAGAGTAGGTATATTGAACTTTTCCAAGTCCTCTCTAAAATCTGTCTTACTAAAGGCGGTAATACAATCGAGCGTTCCCTTAGGTGATGCACTAGCTGCAATATCCCGATTATATAAACGGAATGGTTCACTAACTAAATCTGTTCGATTACCAGCCGCGAAAAATCCTTCGTAAATTTGTCAAGAAATGCAAGGCGGTCATTTATCGGTTAGTTCAACAAGGAATTTAAAATGATAACCGAATAAAGAGTAACAGGAGATTTCAAAGGAAAGGAGTGGGTGTCGTAATGCTGCAACAAATTAAAATAAGGATAGTTCAACAAGGAGCGCCAAAACGGAGGCGTTGAACAAAAATACTATGCGAGTTTACATAGGAGATCGATTTTATCGATAATGAAAAAGGATCTTCCATTGGAAGATCCTTTAATATGTTTCCTCAACTAAAGTTATCTTAGTTAAAAGTGTGTAATTAATAAATATCAACAGTAGCCAAAAAGTTGCATGTGGAATGCAGAACTACTTTACATAATGGCCCTTCCCGGCAGTTGATATTTTCAAAAAGCCAGTGATATCAATTGTTTTAAAATGGCATCGAATTATCCAATATACAGGATTTGATACATCATTGATATATGGTCTTTTGTCGGAAAAACATTTTAAGTATTTCCCGTTTTTATTGCATAAATTACGGGCGGGTTTCATGGAGAGAAAAATGAGCATGTACTGTCCATATGGGGGATATATCAGTGATTCTTGCAGGCTATCTGAAATACTTAGTATATTCCCACCGAATCAAATCCAGATTGGACTGCAGCCTCTTCCTCGCTGCTTTCACCATAAATATCGATAGCAGACTGAACGATAGCCTGACGTGCGTCGCTGAAATCGGAATTAGGGGTTAAATAAACCGTTAAAGCACGATAGTAGATTTGTCCTAATTTTTCTCTTCCAATTTCTTGACCAATCAAGTATGCGGCATGGTTTGTAATGGAGGAGTTAACATGGACACCACCGCCATCTACAGAGGTTGGCATATTATAAAACTCATCCATATGGTCTGGATAGACTCCGCCATTTGTACTATACGCCCTTCTTTGCTCGTTGCTGACGACAACACTGTTTGGATTACTTAAGCTGCGCAAAACTGTTACACCATCAGCTTTAGCAGCCGGTGCCATAATATCCTCGCCCATTTCCCAATCACTATTGTCAACAAGTGCACCAAAGACGTCAGCAAACGATTCGTTTAATGCACCGGATTGATTGCGGTATACTAAATTTGCTGAATGAGTGATGACACCATGAGTCATTTCGTGTGCAGCAACGTCAAGACCAGCTGATAGAGAAGTCATGAACACACCGTCACCATCACCATAGGTCATCCAACGCCCATTCCAAGAAGCATTGTTATAATTGTTACCATAGTGAACTTTAGAAATGATCGCCATTCCTTCCCCATCAAGGGAATTGCGGCCATGCTCATTTAGATAATACTCATATACCTTTTCTGAATTATAGTGTGCATCGACAAGCGCTCGATCATAGTCGCCGATAAATGCCGCAGAATTCCCCACATAGAGAGTATCATTACTGGAAGTGTTATCATTTTTAGCATCATACGTTACGATTCCTTCAAGGTTCTCATGAGAGTAATCTGCTAATGTAAACTTCGTTCCAGAATTCGGTTCCTTCACTTGGGTAATATGTAATTCCCTGTGCTCGCCATGTACACCTTTTCCAGCACCTTTTTGTGTTTTCATTTCATCAGCATGCATTAAGCCATTATATTTGTCGATGACTTTTCCTGTGTTTGCATCCACAAAAACAAACCAGTTCCCAGGATCATGCCCCATGAAGTTAACATTCACTTTATAGGCTGTATAATTTTCCCCTTCAAAAGGAAGAACAACAAGCTCAGTAGTTGGTTCATAGGTCAGCTCTTCAGGAGCATTGACAGAGGATAATGCTGTCTTTAGTGCAGCATCACCACTTAAAGAAGCAGACGTGTCCACTGCCTTATCGGAAATCGTTTTATTTATCCTTCCGTTGACGGATACGACTTCATTATTCTTATTAAAATGAACAACAACCTCAGATCCTTCTACATTCACTCCATTTACTGACTGGTTAAAGCGGACATGAGTCATACCTAGTTTATCTTTTTGTACACTCTTCACTTTTAGATTCTTATTCGGATTATTAATTCCGGTTTTACTTTCGTTTTTCTTCAAATAATTAAATGCATCGGAAGAGGTGCTAGAAGAGAATCTCTCTGCAAATCTCTCCTTCACAAATAATGGAACGCTTGCTTTTTCATTCCACTCCTTAGAAGCTTGTACACTATTAATGACCTTCGAATCAGCCGGCTGCGCAAATACACTGCTAACTGAGATAGAACCTACCAACATCGCTGACGACAGAGCTACAGGTAAAATAAACTTTTTCTTCATCAATGATACATACCTCCTATTTATTCCCATATAGTTTATTATAGATTAGTAAAAATCAAATAACATGAATAATTCTAATTATTTTAATATTTTCTAAATGTGGGAAAGCCTAATTAACGAGTTGTAATAGGCATAATTTACCATTCTAATTTTTTATGGTCACCATAACAAAAATCCCCCAAACAGTTGTACTGTTCTGAAAAGAGTTTAACCGTTTATAAAAAAGATTAACCGAAATGATCTAATTTTGGTTTTTCTTAATGAACTATAGGGGCAGGACAGTTCAATAAGTAATAGACTATTGGTTAATTGTGGTATATAATCGCATTAAAAGGAACGTACGTTCTTTTTGATGGAGTAGCTATTGATGTGGAAAAAATAAACTATGAAAATTATGATTGGAGTGTTAGTGGATGAAAATAAAAAAAGTTTATCTATATGTATTTAATACAATGTCAGACTGGGAATATGGATATTTAATTGCTGAACTAAATTCAGGAAGATATTTCAAAAAGGATTTAGCACCTTTAAAAGTAATTACAGTAGGAGCGAATAAAGAAATTATTACTACGATGGGGGGACTGAGTATAAAACCAGATATTGCCCTTGATGAATGTAACTTTGATAGTAAAGATGTTGTAATTCTACCTGGAGGGAATACATGGGGAGAAGCTATTCATGAACCTATCTTGAAAAAAATTGGCGAGGCTTTAAAGCTTGGCACTATTGTTGCTGCTATTTGTGGTGCAACTGAAGGACTAGCGAATATGGGATATCTAGATTCTAGAAAGCATACAAGCAATAGCTTAGAGTATATTAAAATGGTCTGTCCTAATTATAAAGGAGAAAATTTTTATGAGATGGAACCTGTAGTAACTGGAGAAAATTTGGTTACTGCATCAGGAGTAGCTCCTTTGGAATTTGCGATGGAAGTACTGAAAAAATTAGATGTATTTGCACCAGATACATTACATTTATGGTATAACCTAAATAAGACTCACAAACTTGAATACTTCTTCCAACTAATGAACTCAATAAATAAGTGAGTTTAAAAATCAACTTGGCAGTTTTATTTTACTTGAAATAATCTCCATACTTTTTGCGATGTCAAAGTATAGTTTTTGTACATAACTTAAAAATTTTAGAGAAGTTAATAGAGATTGTGAATGATTATACTTAAACTATCGGGTGCGTTAGTTCATTAACAGGGGTTGCTGCGGCAGCCTTTTTCTTATGGCACTAACGGGGCAGGATAGTTGAACAAAGGTTGAAACAATATGAGCTTGGGAATTGTATAAAAAAGGAATTAAATTTAAGTTGTGCGGGGTTAATTGAATGGGAAAAGACTTTTATGCGGGTATATTTGTTTTGGTGGTTGGCATTTTTGCAATATATATGTTTTTTCACGCAACAAGGGAACGGTTCTTTAACGACAAGACTTATAATAGTGTCAGGCATATAACTCCATTACCTGTATCTTTTAATTTTTGGTTCATTAAAATTTTGTTTCTTGTCGGAGGACTTTTATGTATTGCTGCTGGGATATGGGGAATAAGCATTCCGTTTCTTTAAAAGCCTTATTCAACTATCGGGTGCGTTTCTAAACTAAGCAGTAACGCTTTTTAAGGAGTTGAAACTTATGATTACTAAAATTGACTTTGGTGACGACTTTATTCAATACATTTCTTGTTCAACAAAAGTAGGAAGGAAGATGAACTGTATTCAGAAGGACTTTCTAAAGTGGATTTTTGATGAGGAAAAGAATACAAAATATTGGGCTTTAGAAAATGGCGAAAGAATTTGCCCTAATTATGACGCAAATGCAATTGTTGAATGGTTGAACAATGTAAGATTTAAGAGAGGAATTGCGAAAGCAAAGTTAATCTCGAATCCTCAATTAAGAGTTAAAAAGAAATTATATTATTAGATTATTTATAAATGTTTAAGATTTAACCCATAAGATTGTGAAAAAATATACTTAAAGTAACGGGTGCGTTTCTTTAAAAAGGAATGCTCTTTTCGTATCCAATTAAAAGGAAGTAAATGTTATTACTATATTAAAGATGGTTGCTCTTCTATTATAGGTGGAGAAAGCTTTAATACGATATATGCTTCAATATTAAAAAAGGTAAACTTTGGAGGCACACCACTGCAATAAGACTTATAACGAAATTAAGTTCTTGATATATCCCGTCAAGGACATATTATGAAACAGTGCTTTAATAAAGGAGTTGTATAAAATGGATGAAAAAAAAGATACAGAAATAAAACGCTCTTCAAAAGCAGAAAACATTCTACCTCAGATCAATAGTAAAACTAAGCTAGGCGACTTACGAAAAATCGCGAAGGACATTAAAAAAGATCACGAACTAGCTATGGAACTTTGGTCAACTGAAGAGTTTTTGCCCAGACTATTAGCAATCTTAATTATGGACAAAAAACTTCTTTCACAAGATGTGCTAAATAAGCTTGATAAGGATATGCAGACTCACACTTTTGATGAGCGAAATAACTTAATGGATTGGTTAATGGCTAATCAGCTCACCAAAGACAAGAAGAAAATTGCATTGATGGAGTCATGGGGAAATAGTCCTTCTGCTCTTCAAAGGCGAGCTTTCTGGTATTATCAAGGGCGATTGAGATGGACTGGACAAACACCACCTGATAACACCGCAGACTTGCTATCTGCATTAGAAGCTAATATTACGCAGGAAGAACCGGAAGTTCAATGGGCTATGAATTTCACCGCAGGCTGGATAGGCGTTTATGATGAAAAGAATCGTGCACGTTGTATTAAACTTGGTGAGAAAACGGGTCTTTACAAAGATGAAATAGTAGCAAAAGGATGTACTCCCAGCTATTTGCCGGAGTTCATTACGATTGAAGTTAACAAACGACATAATAATTAGTTACCTCTGAAAAATTTATTAGGGTTTAATGCAAAAAATAAAGGAATTCAAAGCCTCAATATGAAAATTGTAATAGGCTTGGAACGAAAAATAAAGAAAACAACGCGTTATGGCAGCTAGTTAGTTAAATATGCAAGGAAGATGTAAAGGATTAACCCACTATCTCTTTTTGATCTGTAGGGCGCTTATCTTTAAGAAGAACAACTTTCCAGCTGCGCAGTACAAATATACTGCGTATTCAGACAACATCTGCTTGTACTAATTTTGTGAAAAAATGTACTTAAAGTAACGGGTGCATTAGCGTCATAAGAAGGCCGCCAATTGGCGGCCTTTCGAATATGAGATTATTGATTATTACAATTATCATACTTTCGAATTCAAGTAACCCCCAATTACCGGTCAGTTTAATTGAAGAAGATACTGTATAATATTGATATATTTAATATTTTTGGAGGTCTGAAATGATTAACGGTGGAGATGGATTATTTGCTCTTGTAGCTTTTTTACCTATTATTTTTTATTTAGTTCTTACTGTTTTTGCTATTTATTTTGTAATTAAGGTAATAAAGTTCATGAATGAAAAAATAAAATTAGACAAAGAAAAAAATGAGAAGCTTGATGAATTAATTAAGGTCAATCAAAGTAAAAAAGATTAAATGATTTTATATTAATTCAACAAACGGGCGCTTTTCTTTAATAAGAAGTGTGGCTTTGAAATAAAGTTGAACTGTTTATAAAAAAGTCGCACCGTTTTGAAAAAAGTTTAACCGTTTATAAAAAAGATGAACCGGAATTTCCTATCTCTATAAAGAAGGGATTTCGGTTTTTCTTGTGGATTAAGAATCTGTTAAGTGATAATAAAGTTATTCCATTAAAGGGCCATTTAATTAAATAAGAGGTTGGATACCTTTTTAAGTATCCAACCTCTTCGAGATAGTTTTTTTAAAAGTCTGAAAAGAAGCTCTTTCTAAAACAGAAAGGTCCTTTTTTCTATATCTTACTCCTGGCATTCATCATCTTTACCCTTATCATCACGTTCACAATCCTCAAAATCTTCAAATTCCTCATCATCCACTACATATGGAGAAGAGTCCTCTTGAATAAATCGTACCGCATTTAAACCGATCATCTGAGCAGGCATGCAAGTATTAGCATCTGGTAAAATAGGAGAGACGGAAAGATCAGCGACTTTAAGATTTTTGGTACCAAAAATATTCAGGAATCCATCAACAACTCCTTGTTGAATATTCCTCCCCATTTTACATTGTCCTCCAAAGTGATCGAAACTTGTATATGAAGCCCTGACAAAAGATGCAAGTTGATTTCGTTTTTCTTCTTCATTCGGGTTCAGGAAGATATTCTCAGGAGGGTATACCACATTATAAATGCCACTTGGGTCTAGTTCACGAGCCTTCATCATAATATTGAACGTTTCAATATATTGATCCACCATAAAATTTAAGTCATCCGGATTTTCGAGTGGATTCAAGGTAACCGATGGATAAGCTTCGGGGTCGCTGTGTGCTACCGTTATAGTGCCCCTGCTTTTGGGGTTAAGGTCTACTATCGCAAAACTCATGATATTGCTCGATTTTTTGTCATCAAATTGCCATTGATTAATAAACACATCTTGAATCGGGACAAAAAATGTTAGTGGAACCCCTAATATATGAAGGCGGCGTCCATCTCCATTATCCTTTTTAAACGCACCTAGTGCAAATGGCTGGTTAGGATCAGCAGCCAATACCTGCAGAAGTCGGCTTGTTTCTACTCTTACTCCCATTCCAACAAAAGAATGAGCCTGAAAATTGTGACCAACATTTGGGCTCTCTACCAATGTTGATATCCCTGCTTCAGCCAACTCAGTCGGTCTTCCGATTCCTGAACGTTGTAGAATAACCGAAGAGAAATTACCTGCAGAGACAATGATTCCTTTTCGGGCAAAAGATCTTTCTGACACTCCGTCTCTGACATATTCAACGCCAACAGCAATGTTAACCCCCTTTTTTTCTTTAAATAGAATTTTATTCACTGTAGTTTTTGCGAAAATGACCAATTTTCTCTGACCGACCCCAAACTCATCTGGGTGGACTTCATTCCCCTGTGTAACAATATTTTTATTTAAATACCCAGTTGCAGTAGATGAACGAACAAACATTCCATCTACTTTTTGTTGGGTAAATTGCGATTTAAAAAATGTACAATCTCTTATACCTGTATTGTAATCTTTAACAATTGGGATACCCAAAACAGCTGATGTTGCTTCAGCTAAAGTTTTTATAATCCCACCACCATCAGGAATGATTTGTTGTCTAACAAAAATCGGACCTTTTGTTCCTCGTTCGTTTGGATCTTGTGTCGTTCCTGTATAAGTTTCATTTTTTATGAATAAAGGACGAACATTCTCGTAACTCCATTGTTCTCCGACGAGATTTGCCCACTCATCATAAAGGTTACTGCTTCCACGATCTGCATACATCGCATTATGTTCTGAGCTTCCCCCAATTACTCTGCCACCTGATAATCGAAGCTGACGTCCAATGTTTAACTCCAGTTTAGAAAGAAAATTAAATGAAAACTTATTATCAAATGAAAAAGTAACTGATTCTAAAACAGAAGGACTACTTAGCTCGTTTGTCAAATTTGTTCCTGCTTCAAGGACTAGTAAGGAAGTTTTTTTGTCATCTGTTAATTTTTTAGCAATTACCCCTCCGGCAGTTCCGGCACCAATCACGATATAGTCAAAAAAATTTTTTTTTGACATGCTATCATTCCTTTTCAATATAGGATTTAAAACAAAAAAACATTATTTAACATATGATGCCGGAATACTTCCTATGCTGAAATGATTGGTATTGAAATCACCTTTCTTATTCAAGGTGACATATTAGATACCATCATTAATAAAGTATTACACCTTTATTTTAATTCTCTTATTTCAGATCGGACTGTTTACTTCTCCACTCTATGAGCTTATTTTTTGTAAAATAGGCAGAGAAAGAAATGTGCTTTTCTTATTCAGCAATCGGGCGCTTTAATGGAATAAGGATCACAGAAATGATCAAACTTTTTTATAAAAACAAGATTTAAATCTACTAGATAAGAATCCATATTGATCAATCTTTTTTCAAAATGGATTCTTTTTATTTATCGTAAAATACCGGTTTGTGAGGTGCTTTTGATTAAACTTTATTTCAAAGCTACAAGAAGGCGTCTTTTTGTATTGCACCTGATTCTAGAACAACACATTTTAGGGATAGGATTATGTTAAAGCTTAGAAGAGATTGTGAAGGTTTCTACTTAAACTAACGGGTGCTTTACTTCAATAAGAGGGTTGCTTTGGCAGCTCTTTTTCTTATGGAACTATCGGGGCAGGATAGTTGAAGAAAATAATCATTTCAAAGGTCAAATCTTTTTTGATGTATCAAAAAGAAGTTCGGATTATAACAACTCAAACATTTAACCGTAATGCCTTCCAGCCTCATGAAATAAATGGTGCAATGAGAAACCTAATTTAACGCCAAATTTATCTAAGTAATAGTATAACTGCCGTTTCAATTCTCCATCAATTTAATCTACTACTAGTAGATATTGATTGGAGTGAAGTGTAAATGAATTCAAGAAGCAAACTGGATGTTTCGTTCCTAACATGGAATATTTATCAAGGTTTTGATGTTTTACCATTGTTTAATCCGTCCCTAACCCCAGCGCAACTCCCTCAAGTTGTAACACAAGTCTTTAGGCAATTTCTTGCGACGAATTTTCCTGTTCGTGCCAAGGCAATTGCTAAAGCTATCGCTTCGGAAAAACCTGATCTTATCGGTTTGCAAGAAGCAGTGCGGGTGAATCTAATTATTCCCACTTTCAGAACCGTAACCTATGACTTTATAGAGATATTATTAGAAGCGTTAGAGGAACGAGGTTTGAAATATGAAGTTGCGGCTCGTAATAATAATGCAGAGGCGGAACTTCCAGACAGCAATGAAAACTTAATTCAATTTTTGGAAAGGGATGCAATCCTGATTCGTAAAGACCATAAATTGGATGTAATAAGAAAGCAGGAAGCTAAATTCAAAACCAATCTAACTGCAACCATAGCAGGACAACCTTTTACAATACTCCGAGGATGGTCTTCTATAGATGTTAAGATTGATGGACAAGTTTTCAGAATGATAAATACACGTTTGGATCCAAGTGTTGAAGCCATACGGAATGCCCAAGCACTTGAAATTATTCAAGGACCTGCAAAAACAAGTTTACCAGTTGTTATTACGGGAGATTTGAATGCCCCTCCTAATAGCAGCACTTATAATTTGTTTATTACTGCAGGATTTAAAGATACTTGGAATAAAGTGGGTGAAGGACCAGGGTTTACCCATGAACAGAAACCTGATCTTTTAAATGCGATTTCTACGCTGATTGAAAGATTCGATTATATTTTATTTAAAAACGGCTGGGAACCACTTGAAGTAGAAATAGTTGGAGAATCCCAGAATGACCGAACAAATACAGGGCTTTGGCCATCCGATCACGCAGGAGTATCTGCAAGTTTACATTTAGAGGATCATCATGACCATCACCATGATGAAAGCAGTGACGAATGCAGCAGTTAACATTTGTTTTTAGTTGGAAAGGTGTAGCATCGATTTGTTAAATTCTATCCCCAAGAAACGGTCAATACATGTATGTCTTAATCAACTAACGGGTGCTTTACTTCAATAAGGGAGTTGCTTCGGCAGCTCTTTTTCTTATGGAACTATCGGGGCAGGTTAGTTGCAGAAGGGTTCATTAACGATCAAAGAAAGTACCATTTCTGGTACTGTTTTTGTTGGTTTGGGAACCCTTCAACAGCTAATAACTATTGTTTGTGAAATGTTACTCTTGCAATAGTTGGAACAACGTTATTTTCTTTTGCTAACTGGCTTACAATTTCTCCAATATTTTTTATTGTTTCAACCTGACTTTCTCCAGGTTTTTTCTGAACTTCTAAGTCAATTATTTGATAGTTCACATCGAACTCACCTGTATGAGAATATCTTTTATAACCATGTTCTTTTAACTTTTGATCAACTTTATTGGCAAAATCAGTGTTATTTAACTGTTCCCAAACTTTATCCTGTTCTCTTGATAATTCTGTGTTTTTTATATTCAGCGTTTCTCCTTCTTTTAGGTTAACGATTTTATCTTTTGGATTTTCTTCTTGTGCTTGAACAAATGACTCATTAAAGAAAAAAAGTAACCCAGCAACTAAGCATACTAAAAAATATTTTATTGGAACTAAATAAAATTGTTTCATTATAACTCCTCCTTATTGAAACTTCTATTGTTATGTTTCCTTTGCAAGTTGAATTATATCCATCACTTCATTGATTCGGACCCTGAATTTAATTGAGTTAATTTCCCTTCTTCAACTAACAGGCCTTTTCTTCAATAAGAAAGGTTGCTGAGGCAACCGTTTTCTTATGGCACTAAAGGGGCAGGTTAGCTGCATAAGAGTATATAGCATTTTTTACGTATGCATTTTTTGATTGTTCTCTACTTCACTAAAAATCGACTTATAGATACGATGTTTCATTAGTACGATCAAGCCAATAATAGAGAAAAAATTCACCAGAGATAATATAATAATTGTAAATCGTAGTGGGAAAATATCGGCTACGATACCAACGACTATTACCAAAAGGATTTGCCCAGCACTTTGGATAAGTCCATAAAAGCTAGTCACCCTCCCCATAATTTCAATCGGAACATGAAATTGATAAAATGTGTTGTAGCCAGTGTTAGCAAAAGAATTAAAAAACCCCAATATGACGAACCCTATTGTAATCATTGTGAACGATGTACTGAAGGCATACAGTAAGTAACCGAGTGACATTAGAAGAAGTCCTCCACCAAAGAGAAAACGAATGGATAGTTTTTTTGAAAAAGACGCAACCGTCAATGCTCCTAAAATAGATCCGATGCCTGTAATACTGATGAGCATACTATAATCGAGCTCTGAAAGCCCAATAACTCGCTGAGTAAAGACAACTTCTTGCGTATCCATAGCAAATGTTGTGAACAGTGTTCCTAAATACAGACCAAGTATAAGCATAAAAACGGGTGTTTTTTTTCCAAAAGTAATCACCGTTTTTGCATCGTCTCGAATAGCTGAAAAAGACAATGGATTTTTAAATGACGTTTTTTCTTCCTGTTGATTAGGTAAAAATAAAAACAAGATTGCTGATATTAAAAAAGAGATCGCATTTAAAAAGATGGCTATATCCACTGAACCCATGACAAAAAGCACCCCTGCGATCGCGGGTCCCACAATAAATGCACCCGAACTTGTTAAGGAATAAAATGCATTAAATTGTTTGCGTTGTTCAGCTGGAACAAGTTCCGTAATATAAGTAATCGATGCAGGTGCAAAAAATGCTTTCGCCATGCTCACAAACCACAACAATATGTATATCCCCCATACGGAAGGCATAAAAGGCACCAAGGCGATTAATAATGCCCGAATTAAGTCCGTCCTAATCATTAACTTTTTGCGATTTGCACGATCAATAATACTCCCAGCCCAAAATCTCGTGAAAATCGCAGCAAGTGGTCCAACAATCCACAGACCAGCCACAGCTGCTGCTGATTCTGTCATTTGATACACTAATAAATTTATAGCTACCAAAAATACAAAATCCCCTAGTCCAGATATTCCAACAGCACCTAGTAATAAAGTTGGGAAACGCCATCGTTTCCATTTTTGTTTACTCATATAATCTCCCCTTTACACTATCTGTTCGATACGCCGAAGTTAATTACCTTTAATCAACTAACGGGTGCGTTAGCGCCATAAGAAGGCCGCCAATTGGCGGCCTTTTGAACGTATGATTCTAAAGGTTATGTTACATTGGATGAATTCAGATCTGTTGCTTATTAATAAAACAGATTTTTAGGCTGCGTCTGCAACTTTTTTTATAAAAAGTGAAACCAAACATATCCTGAAAAACGACATACTATTGAACACAGTATAGAGAGGGGACCCTCACTTGAATAATGAACAAAATTTAATGGATCGCATCCGTAAAGGAGATGGGGAGGCATTCAGTCTGCTCGTGGAGGAAGTATTGCCGTCTGCCTATAAAACGGCTTTCCTGATTCTCCGTTCAAAGGATCTTGCTGAAGATGCGGTGCAAAATGCACTTGAAGATTGCTACATTAGCATTATGAAAAATAAAAATATCCAAAAGTTTAAGGCTTGGTTTTATCGGCTTGTATATTTTCGAGCTATTGATATTTACCGTAAAAGCACTCGTATTCATTCTTCTACTATTGAAGAACACCCAGAAGTAATAGTGAAAATGATTTCGGAATCTGCCCAGAACCGCGCAATTCAAAATGAAACGATGAAGGAAATACTTAATTTGATTTTGAACCTTCCAAAAGAACAAAGCGTTCCCATTCTACTTCATTACTATGAAGACCTGCCAATTAAAGAGATAAGTCTCATTCTGGGTGAAAATAGTAACACGATCAAAACGAGGCTGGCGCGGGGAAGAAAAAAACTCGGAGAAATAATGCAAAAGAACGATAAATATCTGCTGGAGGTTAAATCTTATGAGATATAAGGAAGAAGATAAGCAGACATTGGAGGAACAGCTCCAAATCCCAATATCTCTCGAGAGGTTTACAAAGGAACTTCCTAAAAGGTATAGGGATGGAGAGTTTGCTGAAAGTAGAATAGAACAAGTGAATCAGGAATGGGCTCATTTTCAACGGAGTATGAGAAAGCAATGGTCTTTTGGTAAAAAGATTGCCGCCTTCACGATTGCAGCAGCAGCTAGTTTGGTTCTATTTATGGGGTCGGGATTCGTATCACCGACGATGGCAAAAATGATCGCAAAAATCCCGCCACTAAGTGCGATTTATAATCGACATGATGAAAGCCTTGATGTCTCAATTAAAAAGGAATTGAAAAAAGAAGGCTACCCAGTGAAAGAAGTAACACTGATTGTGGGGGGAAGCGAAGGAGAAGTCTGGATTTTCGTCGATACTCCTGAGGAAAAGATAAAGAAAATGAGGCCTGCAATCAAAAAGGTAGCATTTAAAATTATGCATGGAGAACCATATAAAGGAAAAACGATAGAGGACTATTCAGTTAAGGTAATGAAATTTGTTGCTGAACCCCCTCAGAATAAAAGGGAGGCAGAAAGGGACAAGGAAATTACCGAGGCTTTCGAAATTGTTAATCCCGTTCTGAAATCATACGGATATGAAAATGCTTTATCAGCTAGCCCAGAAACTATTGAACTTGAATTCCCTAATACTGAAAGCAAAGAGAAGATTGCTGAAATTCAAAAAGCAGTGGAAGATGCATTAAAAACTGCTGGGAATAATTCCTTTAAAGTTAAAACTAAAACCTTTAATCTAGCTAAAAGAGAGCATTACAGCCGTTGGTCTGATGCGGTTACGGGAATTGGACATGAATTCATGACCTATAAAAAATATTATGTTTCCAGTGTTGGTTACAAAAGCATTGACGGGGAAAAAATGCAGATTGAAATTCGCATGAATCTGCTAAGCACTGATTTGAAAACAGCTGACCTAGCAAAGGAGCTTAACATCATGATTGAAGACTTCATCCATTCAGAGGAAATCTGGCAAAAAGTAAAGGACGATCCGTACGAAATCATCATTACTAGTAAAGATAAGAAAAGGATGAATGAATAAAGCATTAATTAGAAAAGGGCCAATGTAAAAATGGCCCTTTTCTAATGGATCAAGGTCATGAACGAAAGTAACATAAAGGATATTAGTTAACATAAAGTCCCTTACGGGAAGCTACCAACATAGCAAAACCCTAAATTCGGCCAAAATCGGTCAAATTCAGGTTTTTTGTGGTTGGGAAATAAGGGGCAAAGAACTCCTATAATCTAAAATTGCGTTCTTCTATTTTCGCCAGATTACTCTTATTTACTAGTTAATTTCCCATTAAGTTTGAAGTAACCTCTCCAAAAAAACTGTCTTTAGCTAGACAGTTTTTTTATTTTGAAAATATTTTATTCCACCAACTTTTTCCCTTTACTTCTACTTCTTCACTGGTTGCAACTTGTTTTTCGGCTTCTTCACTGACGGCAACCTGTTTTTCTGTTTCTATTGTCTGCTTTAAAGCATTTATTATCTCATGTTGTTTTTTCAATTGTTCAATTAACACTAGGTTAAATTCTTCCTGTTTATTCATCTTCTCATGTAACACGCTGTTAGATTTTTGTAGGTTTTCAAGGACTTCAATCGCATTTATTTTTTGCTCATCATCCTCAATAACAATCGTTGTAAGGAATCCATGATTGGAAAGTTCAGTTTCTATTCGTTGGACATTGTAATTTTTCTCATACATCTCACGGATCGTGAGAAGAGTCTCCAAGCTGTCCTCATGAATAAAAATGCTTCTATGTTGCTTCTTTGTCTTTAAATGGTGACCGTGCCTGTCCATATATCTTCTGATAGTCATCGTTGAAGATAAAGTTTTAGGTTCTGAGTTAAATAGTGCTGATGCTCATACTCCGAGCTCAATGAAATTTCCTAGTGCTGGTGTATGGAACTTAGATGCTTATGTTGATGGAGAACTGTTTGGAAATATTATTGTGGAAATTAAATAACTCTTTTTAATGAACAAACAGGTGCGTTAGCTGAAGATCTGGGCTGTCTTTAAGGCAGCTTTTTCTTTATGCAACTAACGGGGCAGGTTAGTTCAACAATTCATTTGCTTTTTTTTGGTAATATTGATAAAGGGTGGTGAGGAATTATGAAAAAGAATTATACGGTTTTCTTTTTACTTTTGTTTATTGTAGCTATTTCTAGTGGTATGGCACTTAAAAATTATTTTGACTATTCTATGATTATTGGAGTTAGTTTAGCGACAGTATCTTTATTAGCTGCTGGGTTTTCGCTTGGAAAAAGGAACAAGGTAAATAATTCATATCATTAAATTGATCTTTAAGCTAACGCGTGCTTTACATCAATAAGGGAGGTTGCTGAAGCAACCTTTTTTATTTTGTGAAGAGATGTACTTAAACTAACGGGTGCGTTAGCTAAAGTTCGGAGCTGTCTTTAAGGCAGCTTTTTCTTATGGAACTATCGGGGCAGGATAGTTGCATAAAGAAGTTCATTAAAAGGAAAAGAAACCGTCGTATGAATGGTCTTTTTTCCTTTTATTTATTTATTATTAATCCCAATGTTTTGCATTGTCTCTTATTAAAGAAATCATGCTAATGATTGAGGGTGAAAGCCATTTGTCTTTATGGTACGCAAGAAATGTAGAAATGCCAGGATGTTCTGGTGAAATTTGCTCACCATGTAGTTTATTGCTCTCCAATTCTTCTTTAACTGAAAAGTAAGGAACCAACGAAATACCTAAACCACTCCTGACACATTGCTTAATTGCTTCAATGCTTTGAAAGTCTAGACTTTCCTTAACATCCATTTGTTTAAACTGTATATAGTGCTCGAACACAGACTTATAACTACATGATCGCTCAGTATAAAGTACGGTTCTTATATCTTCTTGTACTGGCGGACTTATCAAAACCATTCTTTCTCTTTTCAATTTTTCACAGTGAAGATCCGGAATAGACCAATCATCTTTTTCTAATAATAAAGCCAGGTCAATATCCCCGTTTTGAAGATTTGATGCAACATCATAATTGTCAATAGATTTAAGTGAAAGGTTAACTTTCGGGTAAGACTTTTTATACTTAAGAAGAATGGAAGGGATACGACCTATAGTAAGTGATTCCGATATACCAATAGTAAGATCACCTGTGGGTTCTTCATTTGTGTTTAATGCTTGGGAATAAAGGTCTATAATCTTAACGGCATAAGAAAGAAAATGATGTCCATAATGGGTTAACACGACTTTTTTTCCTAGCCGATCAAACAAAGGCTTTCCTATCTCTTCCTCCAATTCTTTAATATGTGTTGTTACAGATGATTGGGCATAACCAAGATGTGTAGCTGCTTTTTTAAATCCCCCTTTGTCCACAATTGTTTTGAGTGTTATTAAGTGACGAAGCTCCATAAATACTTATATCCTCCTTTAGTTCAATTTTATTGAACTAACAGTTCGTTTATATCTATTTTACTAAACTAATGAGATGAATTACAATTAAGATACTTTATTAGGATAATTTTACGACTTGGGAGTATCACAATAAATAACAGTGTAAGAAGGAGTTTTGACTATGCCAGAGACAAAAACGTTATTTGAGACTGTAGAATTAGGTAATACAACACTAGATAATCGTATAGGAGTTGCACCAATGACTCGAATCAGTGCAACATCTGAAGGATTAGTAACTGATCAGATGGTATCGTACTACACATCTTTTGCCCGAGGTGGTTTTGGGCTTGTCATTACAGAAGGAACTTATATTGATGACAAATATAGTCAAACATATTTGGATCAACCTGGAATTGCTTATGATGAACAAGCTCAAGCGTGGAAGAAAGTTGTAGACTCTGTACATCAAGCAGGGGCAAAAATTATTATGCAATTACAGCATACGGGTTCCCTTTCTCAAGGAAACCGGTTTAATCAGGAAACTATAGCTCCTTCTGCTGTACAACCAAAAGGGGAACAATTAACATTTTATTTGGGGGAAGGACCTTTCCAAACTCCAAGAGATGCAACAAAAGACGAAATAACTGAAGTAGTAACCGGCTTTATTAATGCTGCAAAACGTGCTAAATCAGTTGGATTTGATGGAATTGAAATTCATGGAGCAAATGGTTATTTTCTTGATGAGTTCCTTACAGATTATTTAAATCAGCGTACAGATGAATACGGTGGTTCTACGGAAAATGGGGTTCGTTTATTAGTAGAAGTTTCTAAAGCAGTTCGAGAAGCAGTTGGTAAGAACTTCACCATTGGTATTAGAATATCACAAGCGAAAGTAAATGATTACACACACAAGTGGGCAGGAAAAGAACAAGATGCTAAAGTCATCTTTGGTCAATTAGGAAACGCCGGTCTTGACTATATCCATGTTACGGAATACGAAGCATGGAAACCTGCATTCGATACAAGTGAAGCATCACTTGCGGCTTTGGCAAAGAAATACGGGAGACTTCCCATAGTAGTCAATGGACAATTAGAAAATCCCGAAAGAGCCAGACATATTATTGAAAAAGGAGAAGCTGATGTAATTGCTTTAGGCAAGGGAGCATTAGCTAACCATGATTGGCCTAAAAAAGTGAGAAATGAAGAATCATTAGAAAAATTCAAGTCAGAAGAAGTGTTAAGGCCAACTGCAAAAATTAAAGATTTTGAAATTAAATATTGATTTAAAAATTGGAAATAGTCGATTCCTTTACATACATGGAATCGACTATTTCCACTTATTATAGAAGGGTTTACAAAATTCTCAGGATGCTTTTTAACTTTTCAATAAATATATGGGTTAATGATTGTGAAGAAATGTACTAAAACTAACGGGTGCGTTAGCTGAAGATCGGAGCTGTCTTTAAGGCAGCTCTTTTCTTATGCAACTAACGGGGCAGGATAGTTGAAGAGTGCTGTTTGACCTTTGTTCAACAATTGGGCCATTTTGTTAAAGATACTTCTTAAAGATGGTTGGATATTTATGTTAAAATCAGGGGGATATACATCAATCTAAATCAGCAGAGGTACTTATATATATGGGGATTGTGAAATTTAGAGAGGGGAGTAACAAAAGATGGCATTTGCCGTAGGGTATGGAATTGCATTTATAGGAGCACTTGTAGCTTATCAACTTAGCAAAGGTAAGTCGAAAAAAAGAAAACACATTGTTTGGGGTATTGCTCTTATGTTGGCAATTTCACCATTCTTATCTTTTGCGGTTGGGCTAACATACGCATTTATTGTTGGGAATGGTTGGGCAGCTTTGATTATGTGGTACTTGTTCCCAATAGGTTTCATCATAGGACTTATTATGCTACTGGTAGGCATATTTAAGAAAAAAGAAATAGAGAAGGTCATGTAACTTCTTCAACTAAAGGGCGCGATTCTTTAATAAGAATCGCTTTTCTTAATGAACTAACAGGTGCCTTACTTCATTAAAAAATAGTAAAATGGAAGAGGTTTTGTATGAGAATTAATGAGAATGAGAAAAATAATTTATGGAAATCTTTAATAAATAATGGGTTTTTGAGTGCCCTTTTTGTTATGTTAATAGGAATTATAGTTTTGATTTATGTACTAATCTAATTTACTTGTTCAACGTGTGGCTTTACTTCAATATAGAGTAAAGCCTTTTTCTTATTCAATGAGCAAATCTCTTCTATTAAACAAAACCAGCTAAGTTTGTGATTTAATACACTTAAACTAACGGGTGCATTAGTTCTTTAAGACAAATAAAAAATCGATTTCTTAATGCACAGGAAATCGATTTTTTGATTTGAAATTGTTGGTGATACCCCTTAACGTTGTATATCCGCATTTTCCTGTCGCTACCCCATCTAATAGAAAAAGGCATCATATTAAATATGGTGTCTTTTTTATTTTAAAGGAATTTCGAAATCTCCAATAGTCAAAGTGTTCCCGTCTTTTATTTTGTAATTTTTACGATATAATTCCATCATAATATCGCCAGCTTGATCTGTGCTGTCTTTATATTCGGATTGAGGTTTATAAGTAAAAGGGAAGACTTTTTTATATACTTGAACTGAATTTCCTCTGTATTTTTCTCCAATGATTTTGTAAGTATGATAGCTTACTGCGTAGTCATCCTTTAAACCTCGATCTTCTATTATATGATACTCTTGGGCAATGTAAAGTCTAGGTAAAATAGAAATGACAAGGACAATAAATATGACAAGACTTATAATTAGTGGAATTTTTGTATTTTTGAAATATAAGAATGAAGCTATCCAATAAATAGTTAAAAAGAAGAAATCAGGGATCAGTGTTCCCATAATAAACTCTTTTCCATCAAGAGAGATAAGAGCAAATTCTAAAGAAAGTAGAACCAACATTACAAGCCGTAGACTTAAATAAACTACAGATAAAGAAATAAAAAACAAGTAAACGTTATTTTTAATTCCTTTTGTTGAAGCTAATAATCGGATGTTATCTGAAGCTCTTCAATTGTTAATTGATTATCTTATGAAGTAAAAAGTTTATTCTTGAAGATTTAAAAAGAAAATATAGTTATTAAGCTAACGGGTGCTTTACTTCAATAACAAGGGTTGCTGCGGCAGCTTTTTTTTCTTATGGAACTAACGGGGCAGGTTAGCAGAATAACAAGCAATATGAAATAATGGTTTAAATACAGTATTTTTACAGAATCTTATTAGTGAGGTGAAAAAATGAATAATAACACAGGTAAATATAATGTAGGATATACGCTTTTTAAACCAACAGGAGTACATCACGAATTTCCTCTTGTCGATTTAGTGAAGCAACAAGTAATCGGCACTGTATCATACAAAGAAAAAACATATATGACTGTTGTTATTGATTTAAAAGCAGATACTGTACAAGTCCAGGGAGACGTTGATGATCTGGGAGATTTAAGTATGGATAGAGATTCTTACATTGATATGTTCAAACAACAGGCGAAATTTTTTATGGAGAACAATATCTCCAATCCGAAAGAGTATTATGATGAATTAATTAATAAATAATCAATCTTCGTAAACTAACAGGTGCGTTAGCTTAAGGAAAGGCATTTATTTTGCTAAGCCACATTGATTCCTTCACGTTCCGTCTTCGAATGCAATCTCATTCATTTCCACCATCCAGGAAGGAAAGGGGTATCCATGACCACTATATCCAGTCATTCCTGGCAGATATGAAACGTTCAGAGTTCGGGGTAAGTTCAGACTTACTTCGATACAGGTTCTTTGAAACCCTATTAGTTTGTCAGCAGCCCTAGCTAGCTCTTTTTCCATAAATAAATGATTGCATGAATCTTAAAAAGGATGAAAGGTTAGTTTAGTTTCTTAGATCTACATAATCTGGAAAGTCTGTAATGATTGCGTCCACATTCATGCTTAAAAGAAATTCAGCTGATTCATGGCTGCGTACTGTCCATGAAGAAATTTTCATTCCGTGTGAGTGTACTTGATTAACTAAATCTTCCGTAACAATTCCATAGATCGGGTTAAAGTAATCAGCGTAGGTAGCAAAATCTTCTAATGCTTGCTCTGTTGTATGAGCTTTAGAAGATGTCAGTACTCCGATGGGAACCTTTGGAAGAAGAGCATCTATTTTTTTCATTGATTCAAAATTAAATGATTGGATGATGATTTTTTCATTTTGCGGGTAATCAAGATTGCGTTCTATTAATTCCTGGGCCACGCTTTCTTCAATTCCTGGATAGAGCTCTGGGGACTTTAATTCTATTAAAATACCAATTTTCCCGTGATATCGATCGAGAACTTCTCCAAATGTAGAGATTTTTTCTCCAGTAAATTGTTCTCCCTTCCAGCTACCAGCATCCAGACTTCTCAGCTGTTCGAAAGTCAAATCCTTAATATATCCAGTACCATCTGTTGTTCGATCAACTTTGTTATCATGCATCACGACCAGTTCTCCATCTTTACTTCTTTGAACATCAATTTCAATATAGTCTACTTTCATTTCCAATGCTTTGTCAAATGCAGCAATGGTGTTTTCTGGTGCGTACCCTGATGCCCCGCGGTGAGCTATGGTGTCCATTTTCCTTAAATCCCCAGTTGTTTCTGGAGCGCACGCCTGGTGAAACGGACTAAATAATAGGGCAAGAGCAAAGCCCGCGCCTAATAATGTTTTCTTATTCATATCTTTATCTCCAATGCCAAATTATTTTTTGGCTAAGTTATGAAAATGTAAAAAATCAGAATTTTCAGCACGTTTTGTTTACAAAACGATTGTTTCTAGAAACATAGAAAAAGATGGCAGCTGGAGATTGTAATGCTTCATTTAAAGGTGTTGTTCTGGTACTAATACTTCAGGATAATCGCAAGTAACTCTAAATCTCGGACATACTGATACTACTACTACTTTAAGAAATGTGATCTGACCCCAAAAATTAAATACTAGTAAAAAAACTACACAACCTTTCAATATTCATTAGAGAAACTAAACATACTAAAAAAACTGTCTAGTGGAGTTAGTATAGTTTCATGGACACATTTTATATTGAATCCTTTCATGCCCTACTAAAAGGAAGAAGTCAACCACGTACAATAGGTAGACTATCAAACGGCTAAATTAGCGATGTTCCAATTTATTGAAGGTTGGTATAACCGAAAAAGAATTCACAGCAGCTTGGGCTATCAAACCCCACAGGCCATTGAAGATCGAATTAGGAATACAGCTTAAGACTTAACTTTTTAGTGTCCAAAATATTGACTGAAATCCAGTATTTGTTAATTCATTTACAACTTTGTTAAATATCTATAGTTTGTATATAGTTTCCGTAAATTTGGTCATGTCCTCTCCCAATCATGTTATTTATATATAATATGTCAGATTATTTGACAAGGTTCGACAATAACTTACATATCTTCTTAGGGGGAGTAAAAGTTGAGGTACGAAAAATGGTTGAACGAATTTAATTCTAAAAAATTGAGTAGCAGAAATTTTTTGGGTACATCTTCCAAAGTAGCTTTAGCTACAACAATTGGGCTAACAATCTCTAATTCATTGGCAAATAAGGATGTAGAAGCTTTATCACATTTAATGAATATCCATTTACTCTAGGAGTTGCATCCATTGATCCGTTACCAGATGGCGTCGTATTATGGACAAGATTAGCTCCTGATCCTACTGCTGGAGATGGTTTAGGTGGGATGATGGATAAAAGTATTCGTGTCGAGTAGGAAATGGCAGAAGATGAAAAGTTTAATAAGGTAGTAAGACACGGAACAGAGGTAGCAATGTCAGAGCTTGCTCATTCTGTTCACGCAGAAGTATATGGCCTGAAACCGGGATGGGAGTATTATTATCGATTTAAAACTGGAAACGAGATAAGTCCAGTAGGAAGGACCAAAACGGCTCATGCATGAGGAACACATTTAAACAGTCTTTCGTTTGCGTTTTTGCCAACTCTGGGTGGGAGGCCGTTACGTTGCCTACCGTGATATGGCACAGGGTGACTTCGATTTTGTTTTCCATCTTGGAAACTATATCTATGAGAAAAAGACCTCGGAAACCCTTGCAGATTTCTGTATCTACATGCCCTTTATAAAACTTCACCAGACTTACAGGCTGCCCATGCAGCGTTTCCGTTTATTGTAACGATGGATGATCAAGAGGTAGAAAACGACTGGGCGAATGGCATTTCACAACCGGATGGGGAGGAATCCAATCAGAATTTTCTTGCCGTTCGGGCTGCATAGTTCCAGGCATATTATGAGCATTTGCCTAACTTTTACGTAATGCAGTATCCGCGCAATAATAGAGTAGGGGCTTTAAAGGTTCTTTTTTATTACACATTTTTTAGTTTACATAACATGGAATTTTAGGAAGTAGCTAAAAAAGCCAAATCCATGTGTATCAGGGATTTGGCTCTTAGTCGTTTTTTATCGTTTATTCAGGATTTTATACACCCTTGATGTAGCAAGGGTTTGCTAGCTTATAAGACTCATATAACAGACCTATTCTTTGCATAAAAAATATAAAACACCTTATTAAGCTAACGGGTGCGTTAGCTTAATATTGGAGCTGCCTTATAGACAGCTTTTTCTTTATGCAACTATCGGGGCAGTTTAGTTCATTAAGAAATGTTATAATATCACTAATTTACCTTTGGATTCTCTATTGAGAGGGGATAAAAATGTTTGTAAACAAATATAAGAATATACTGGTGGATTTTTTAGAGAGGAAGATTTCTGCAGATGAATTTCAAACTCGTTATATGAAAAATTTCATAAAGTGGAATGATAAGTTCGATGAGACGTTTTTTGAAATACTGAATGGGGTGTTTGAGACAGCAGATTGTTACTGGCACGAGTGTCTTCCTGGACAAGAGACTTCCTTTGAAATTTCTGAACAACAATTAAGAAATGATATAAATGAATCATTAATTAAATTAAATATATTGTTAGATAGCCGATAGCTCTTTTTCAGCTAACGGGTGCGATACTTCAATAAGAGGTATCGTTTTTCTTATAGAACTAAAGGGTGCGTTAGCTGAAGATTGGAGCTGTCTTTAAGGCAGCTTTTTCTTATGGAACTAACGGGGCAGTTTAGTTCCATAAGAGAAGGAACGCTTGATCTATTTATTGAACATATTGGTATGGCTTATATATTTTTTATAGTGGAGGTGTTGTGTTATGAAAAAGTATGAAAAAATGTTAATTGCGATTAAGGATGCGGATTTTAATTGTTTTGCTAATAAGGGAGATTGGCTTTATATTGCGAATAATAAGGATACAAAAAAGGGGCTATTTAGATTACCTAACTATATATATTACTTTGTGTCTATAGATGATGAGCGTATGCCTTCTGAAATTGGAGTAGTAAAAAAAATTAATGGTCATATCACTGCAAAAGAACTTGCTGAACTTGATTATAAAAGTAGAAAAAAAGATATTTCGCTTCTGACTGATGAAACTGTGAAAGAATATGAATGGTTTTTAGAAAAAGTTAATGCTCAGCCAGAACATACTCCTATGGCTGTAACTTGGTTTGAAAAAGTCTTACCTAAAAAAGAAAAAGAATTAAGAGTACATAAAAAGTTCTTCACGGGTCTATCAAAAGAAGAGAAAAAAGAATTGTTTGAAATCTAACACTGAACAATTAACTAAGGGTGGCGTTAGCTTAAGATCGGAGCTGACTTTAAGGCAGGTTAGTTGAAGTAAAATATCGAGAAGAACTAATTCACTACTCAAGAATGAAGGGACGATAAATAATGAAATTATTCCCTAAAAAATTCCCTAACGATGAAGATGGACAAGTGCTAAAAATGCTATATAAACAAGGTGTGGATTTTAAAGAATCACAAGATGTAGATTTTTTTGTTGCAGTTCCAGATAAAAAGAGTGGTGAATCTGTATTAAATGCATTAAGAGGTGCTGGCTTTAATTGTGAATTAGAAAAAGATGATGAAACAGAAGATTGGACTTGTTATTGTTTTATAAAAATGTTTTTAAATTACGAAGATATTATTGATATACAAAAACGAATTGATGAATTAAGTAAACCTTACGATGGATACACAGATGGATGGGGAGTTATGGTTGATTGAGTTAATAGCTGTTCTTGTAATAAAATCACCAGTTCTTAATGAACTAAAGGGTGCTTTACTTCATTACCAGGAGCTGATCAGCAGCTCCTTTTCTTATGGAACTAAAGGGGCAAGTTATTTCAATAAAGTGCATACAATAAGGGAGGATTATGTGTGAGAGATAGAGGTTCGGTAGTGATTGTAGAAAATAACAAGATTGGACTGATTAAAAGAATTAGGAACGGTTCTGTTTACTATGTTTTTCCTGGTGGTGGAATTGAAGAGGGTGAAAATCCTGAAACAGGGGCAAAAAGAGAAGCCTTTGAGGAATTAGGTGTAAAAGTCAACGTAAATGAGTGCTTTGCAAAGGTTGAGTTTAACGGTACACAATACTTTTTCTTAGCTGAAATTATCGAAGGAACTTTTGGTACTGGACAAGGTGAAGAATACATCTATGAAAATAGAGATAGAGGTACATATCTGCCAATATGGGTAGATATAGAAAAACTATCACTCCTTGACGTTAAACCGAAAGAAGTTGCTTTAAAAGTACAATCCATCTTCAAATAACTGGTACTTTACTTCAATAAGGGAGGTTGCTGATGGCAGCCTTTTTCTTATGGCACTAAAGGGGCTAGTTGCATAAGAATTTTATGTTATTCACTAACGTGCCAGGCTAAATTATCAAACTCAGTATTGTCTTTTTGGGTTAATATTGAGATAAGGTAAGGCTATTGTATGGGGGATTTAAAATGAGCAATTATAAAGTTGGTTATCAATGTAAAAGTTGTGGAAATTATCACGATGAACTTCCCTTGAGTTATGGAAGTCCTGTTCCTGATTACTGTGAGGAAGTACCATTCGAAGAACAAGAAAAACGAATAGAGATGAATGAAGATGTGTGTATAATTGATGATGAATATTTCTTTATTCGTGGATGTATTGAACTTCCAGTAATGGATGGGGAAGATCCCTTTATTTGGGATGTTTGGGTTTCATTAAGTGAAACAAATTTTGATGAAATGATGGAGTATTGGGAAGTTGAAGGCAGAGAAAAGGATTTGAAACCAATGTTTGGTTGGCTGCAAACTTCTATTCCTTGTTATCCTGAAACACTAAACTTAAAAACAATGGTTCATACTCGTCCAATAGGTTTACGTCCTTCTATAGAATTAGAACCAACAGAACACCCATTATCCATAGAGCAAAGAGAAGGAATTGGATTTAAAAGAATAAAGCAGATAGCAGAAGATTTGTGTAATGTAGAAGAAAAATAATATCTCTGCTTAATGAACTAACGGTTCGTTAGCTTAGGATCGGAGCTGTCTTAAAAGGCAGCTTTTTCTTTTAAACAACTAAACCAGCTAATAGTTTGTCAACATTTTTCAATAAAAAGATAAAAACATACGTGATATACTAAAAATAGGCATACCAAATAACCTTTCTTCAGACTCTTATTTGGAAGGTTTTGTTCTATTTAGTTAAATATAAATTTTAAACAATATCTTGGAAAGTCATTTTGTTCTTTAATAGAGCGAAAACCAGTGTAAGAGCTTATTTACACAGGCTATGACGGCTACCTTATAAGGCTTTCCTTCCTCGCGCTTCTTGTCATAAAACACGCGTAGCTTCTTATTTCGAGGGATAATTTCATCAGTTGTCTTAGACTTCCGGCAGTTACGAATAGCACAACGAACTGCCAAATATAAGGCGTGTCGAAGTCTGCTAGAACCTCTTTTAGTGATTCTGTTTTTGGTAGCTGTAAACTTACCAGATTCGAATACACTAGGATCAACTCCAGAGAAAGCTACAAGTTTTTTAGGATGATTAAATCGATCTATCTCACCAATTTCAGAAATAATCGTTGCTGCGATCTTTTCTCCGATACCTGGGATAGATTTGATGATAGTATATTCTTCAATTTCTTTAGCGAGGGCGTCTATCTCTGCCTCTAACTTTGATAGATGCTCTTTGTACTGAAGAAGAATATTTATATACATACCAAGGCTTAAAATATGACTCTGATAGACTGTCTTTTCAAAAGGATTACGAGCTGCCGCAGCTTTAAGCTGAATCGCTTTTTCATTTGCCCATTTAATTGATCTACTCTTGCATAACTCAAATATCCTTGCTGTAATTGCTTCTTCACTTGCCTTCAAAATGTCCTCTGAAGAGGGGAACTCTAAAAGAGTTAAGAGTGACACCACAGAATATAAATCTCCAAAAACTCCTTTATATTCAGGAAACACTTGTTCAAGCACTGCCTGAAATTGAAGCTTTGTTTGAATCATAACGCCAGTTATGTTTTCATGTTGTCTTGTGAGATTACGACGGTTCAATAACTGGACTCCACGCTTTTTATATGGCTCTAACTCTTCTTTATAAAACAACTCACAGAGAAGATAGGCATCAATCGCATCTGTTTTTACCTTTCTTAAGCTTGATCCTCTTGCCTTATATGAAATCAATGGATTAATGATTATCAATAAATATCCTCGTTCTTCCAAGTAATGAACGACTGGAGTTTGATAATGTCCAGTGGCTTCTAAAACGACTGAAGGCTTCTGACCAGCCTCTTTCTTTACATCCTCAAGAAACGCTACAAGTAAATTAAGCCCCTCAACAAGTATGAGTTATTTTAAAACTCTTTTGATAAGGTTTACCCTTATCCAAAAATGCTTGAACCTGACTTTCCCCTTTTGAAATATCCAGACCAACGACTGGATTCATTCTAAATCTCCTCCTAATCTAGTGGATTACCGGTACCCCTATTTCTCCTTGCAGTGTCACAGCTTCGCTTGTTATACGAGATCTACGTCCCAACCAGCCTAATCATGTTTCTACAAGTAGGGGGCAAACTGTTTAGTTAACGGGGTCTATCCCCATGAGCAGGTATGTATTGCCCCGGCTACCGTTATAATAAAACCATATAAAAAAAGGTCAACCAGAAATATTTTCTGGCTGACCTTATAATACGAATGGGGCAGGTTAGTTGAAGAAGTTTTCTCGATATGTACTGTTTCCCAAAGTTATTTCTTACAGCTACAATAATGGTGAAACACAATGAGAAATTGAGAAGGAGCTTATGCAGTTTGAATATTATTAAATATTTTGGAATCCAATTTATTCTATTTACTGTAATAATCCTAACAGGGTTTTACTCAGATAGTTACATAAGCAAGCCATTTACTTACACTGATTTAATAGCAATAATTATTCATTTTGCTATACTAATCGTCGTGTTAAATGGATACTTTAAGCTAAAAGAACGTCTAATGCCTATTCATTTATTTAATAGAGTTTTACTTTCTTTGTTAGCTTTTGTTTTTACCTTTATTTTTATAGAGATTTTAACAGGAGAATGAGATTTTATCCCTAATGAACGGTGCGTTAGCTGAAGATTGGAGCTGTCTTGCAGCTTTTTCTTTAATGCAACTATAGGGGCAGGTTAGTTGCACAAGCATAGGAAATAAAATAAACCGTATATCCCCACTAATGGTAAAATAATGGTATAAAAACGGAGGGGTAATATGGGAATTATTAATATAAGCATTAAAGAGCGTATGGAGTATCATAATGTAAATGGTTTGAGCATTGCAGTAATTAATAACGCTCAAATTAGTATGGCAGAACACTATGGTTTACTTGAGGCAGGAACGACTAAAAGTGTAAATAGTAATTCTATTTTTAGTGCTTGTTCGATTAGTAAGTTCTTAACCGGGATGCTTGTTTTGCTACTAACTGAACAAGGTCTTGTTGATTTAGATGAGGATATAAACAAAAAGCTAACATCGTGGAAAGTTCCTGATAATAAATTTACTGAAAACCAATATGTTACATTAAGAAACTTGCTTAGTCATCAATCTGGAATTATAGATCCTGAAGATAGTTTTATGGAACTTAATTCGAATGTCGGTATTCCCTCTATTGTTGACCTATTAAAGGGACACACACCCTATTGTAAAGTACCTATTCAAGTGAACTATGAACCTAAGAGTGACTTTCAATATTCAGATGCGGGCTATTGTATAATACAACTACTGATAGAAGATGCGACTGGTAAACCTTTCGAAGATATAATAGACGAACTAATATTTCAACCATTACAAATGCACAACAGTTCATTAGCAATGACCATTTCAGAAGAGAAAAACGATAACTTTTCTTGTGGTCATAAAAAAAGTGGAGAATTAGTTGATGGAAAATATGCTATATACCCTTATCAAGCTGCGTCAGGGCTATGGACAACACCTTCAGATTTATCCATTTTGGTTATTGAATTAATTAATTCTTTAAAAGGTAAAAGTAAGATTGGACTTTCTGTAAGTAAAGCAAAAGAAATGATAACCTCCCAAGGTTGTAAAGAGTGGACTGGATTAGGGGGGTTTTTAGATGATTCAAAAGGAGAACTAGAAATTTCATCGCTTGGTTGGGGAGTGGGCTTTCAATGTATGATGGTTGTATATCCCTATTTAGAAAAAGGATTAGTCATAATGACAAATACAGATTTAGGTGTCCATCAATTGAAAGGGATCATTGGTGAAATATATGATTCCTACGCTTCTGGATTGTGAAGAAATGTACTTAAACTAACGGGTGCTTTACTTCATTATCAGGAGCTGATCAGCAGCTCCTTTTCTTATGCAACTATCGGGGCAGGTTAGTGAAATAAGGTATAATGGAATAATAAGGTAATTTATCATCATTAATTTAAGGGAAGGAAGATAAAAATTTGAGAAAAATAGTATTAATTTTATTCGCATCAATTCTTTTAACAGCTTGTAACTCTAATAATTCAACATTAAGTATTAGCGAATTAGAAGTTGTACCAGACGATGTACAAGGTGCAATTGACTCTGAAAGTACACTTCAAGTAATTAATGAAGGGGAAAAGACGGCTTATGTTGTTTATCAGTCAAAAGGTGAAGTCATTACTGACCTTGAAGAACAAGGGGATACATTAAAAATAAAGTTAAATGTAACGAAAGAAGATGACGATGTAATCGTCCAACGTGTCTATAAGTTAACGTTAGATGATAAACATAAAGCACTTGATGTGTTAATTAATGGAGAATCTACACCATTTGATGTTGTTTCAGGTATATAAAAAAGAATGTAAAATCATTGTAAGATAAGATGTAAAGTTATAGAACTAACGGGTGCGTTAGTTCATTAAGAAAAGGAGAGTACATATTATACATGGTTAATATGTACTCTCCTTTATTTATTAAGGTTTTTATAATTTAGGTATAGATAACTTGAGTTCAGTTATAAAATTTTCATCCTCGAAGGGTTGCTCTGTTTTGTGCAATAGCATAGGAGAAATAAACAAAGATACCACCTCATAATAATTGTAGCATTGATTGTTGAGTAATTTGTGAGGTAGATTATGTTAATTAAAATAAAAATACAAAATCAATTGCTTCATTTGAATAAAAGCTGAGCCCAAACCTAACTGAAAGTGAAAACATACCTTTTACCAGTTAAAAACACCTGTTTTTTAAAAAAATTAATGCTGAGAAACGCTCTACAACGAAATTAACTACATTTAGACTTAAATTACCTATTCGATTCAAATAAATAGGGTCATACATTCCATAATAGACGTCCGGAAAATGGGGATTTCTAACGTTAAGAAGGTTTCAACCCCAAAAAAAAGATCAATCTCCTGTAGAAATCGACCTTTTTTCTAATAATTATACAAAAATATTAGTTTCTTGGATCTACATAATCTGGATAATCCGTAATGATTGCGTCAACTCCCATATCTAATAGGAAATCTGCTGCCTCTTGACTACGTACTGTCCATGATCCAATTTTCATATCAAGAGAGTGAACTTGATTCACTAATTCTTCAGTAACAATTCCATAGCTTGGATTAAAATAGTCGGCATATGTTGAAAATTCCTGTAAGGCTAGTTCTGTTGTGTCAGCTCTTGAAGATGTTAACACACCGATTGGAACTTTAGGAACGAGATCATTCATTTTTTCCATTGATTTATGGTTAAATGATTGGATAATGATTTTTTCATTTTGTGGTTTATCAAGATTTCGTTCTTTTAATTCTTCAGCTACACTTTCTTCAATCCCAGGATAAAGCTCTGAAGCCTTTAATTCTATTAATATTCCAATTTTCCCGTGGTAACGATCAAGAATCTCATCAAATGTTGGGATTTGTTCACCAGCAAATTGCTCACCTTTCCAGCTGCCTGCATCAAGGCTTCTTAGTTCTTCAAACATGAAATCACCAACTTTTCCAGTTCCATCAGTTGTACGATCAACTGTCGTATCATGGATAAGTACTAATTCTCCATCCTTGCTTCTTTGAACATCGATTTCAATATAATCTGCCTTCATTTCTACTGCTTTATCAAAAGCAGCAATCGTATTTTCAGGTGCATATGCTGATGCCCCACGATGGGCAACATTATCAACCTTTCTTAAGTCTCCTATTGTTTCTGATGCAAAAGCTTGACTTAGTGGACTGAATAACAACGTAAACGCTACCCCGGCACCTGCTAATAATTTTTTGTTCATGTTCTCCATCTCCAATCTAAAATATGTATACAACTATAATTATAGAAAAGAAATGTTGAAGAAATATGTTTATAATGTATTGGTTTTATATGTCTAATATCCTTTTTAATCAATTGTATATTTACGGTTAAGATTCCCTATCAAGAAGAAGTATGGGACCGTTCAAACTTTATTTCTAAGTTACAGATGCCTAAAGGCACAAATCAGGGTTAACCCTGCCAAAGCCTTTAGGCTATTTATTATTCTTCACTATCTAGGATACGGAGAATGGTATTCATAGCTTCAGTGGTTTTGGAACACCTGCAGCACCAGAGTAGTAATACAGAACATGAATCTAGAAAATTCTGTTTTTTCTGAATATAAATGATGATTTTTGGGGATATTAGGGTAAATACAAAATGACAGAGTTAATAAAGCTTATAGAAAAGGAGGAGCAAATGAGTAATACAAATAAAAGCCTCGAAAATAATTCAAACATTTCGAATCGATCTGTTTACTCAAGTAGAAATATATGGACTGGGATTCTATTCGGACTCGGTTTAGTCGGTTTTATCGATGAAGTTGTGTTTCATCAGCTGTTACATTGGCACCATTTCTACGACAAATCAACTACAGACATTGGACTGGTTTCGGATGGTTTGTTCCATGCTTTTAGTTGGTTTGCGACCATTGCTTCTTCGTTTTTATTAGCAGACTTACACCGTAAACAAGCTTATTGGTTCAAAAGGTGGTTAGCAGGTGTGTTTCTTGGGGGAGGGGCTTTCCAGTTATACGATGGGACCATCCAGCACAAATTAATGGAGTTACATCAGATTCGCTATGTAGATAATGTGTATGTCTATGATTTGATCTGGAATTTCCTTGCTATTGTCATGATTATAATCGGTGCCACCCTCATTATTCGTACACGAAGCAGACAACAACATGGAAAGACTGTTACCCATGAATCACAATAATCACAGTAATAGCGTGGGAACTAACTTGAACCAAGTAGCAGAGATAGCACCTCAGCTACTTTTAGCACTGCCTTTTATATTAGCGTTGATTCTGTATATTTTTGCTGTAATTATCTCCAATCGGCATCATAAGCAATGGCCTCTATCCCGAACTGTATACTGGGTTTCTGGAGTTCTCTTGGCAGTTATATCAGTGGCCGGACCCCTAGCAAATCGCGCCCACATAGATTTTACAGCGCATATGCTAGGTCATTTACTCTTGGGGATGCTAGCTCCATTGCTTATGGTACTTGCTGCACCAATGACGCTAGTGCTACGAACAATAAGAATCACTTTAGCAAGACGTCTTACTCGTGTTCTAAGGAGTTGGCTGTCTCGCATGTTTACCCATCCTATTGTTACATCTGTCTTAAATATAGGAGGGCTGTGGTTGTTGTACACGACCAACCTATACTCACTTATGCACGAGAGTACCGTTTTGAATTTCATTGTGCATTTCCATGTATTCATGGCCGGTTACCTATTCACAGTGTCAATGATTTATATTGACCCAATACTCCACCGGATTTCTTTTTTATACCGTTCAATCGTGTTGATTATTGCCTTAGCTGGCCATGGTATTCTATCAAAGTACATCTATACTCACCCACCTGCTGGTATACCGTTAGAACAGGCAAATCAGGGAAGCATGATTATGTACTATGGTGGAGATATCATTGACATTATTATTATCTTCATACTTTGTTTGCAATGGTTTAGAGCGACCAAACCTCGGAGAGGACTAGCTTTGGGCCAAGCTATTGAACAAAGATAATTATTGTTTCACTAACAGGTGTTTCCTCAATCAAGAGTAAAGCCTTTTTTTATTGAACTACCATGAAAATAAGTTTCTTTAAAAATGAAAAATGAATAGGGTTGACTGGATTAAGGTCAGTATCAGTATTGACACTTCCTAACCATTTTCATTCTTTGCGATTCATGGATGGCTAACGGGTGCGTTAGTTGATTAAGGAACATTAAAATGATCAATCTTTTTTATAAAAGAATAATCCAATTAAATAGTATAAGGGCATGTTTTGATAAAATCTTCAGTTTAGTGCATCCCAGTTGATTAATTTAATGATGAAACACGTACGGTGGTTTTTTTGTATTCATTAACAAGATGGTTTCAAGAGGAAAGTGTTATTAGAGATTCTTATTTTACGGATTAAATGTTGACACTAAAGAAAAATAGCAGTATGATAATGAAGTCGCCTAATTAATGAGCGATTTTAAAAAAAGAAACACTTCGTAGAAGTTGACAACTATTCAACGTTATGTTAAGATGAATTAGTTGAAAAAAACCTACAACAAATTGCTCTTTGAAAACTGAACAAAACAAAGCGCCAACGTTAAATTTTAAGTGAGCACACACTATCAAAAAAGCAAAATGAGCAAGTCAAACATTTCTTCGGAGAGTTTGATCCTGGCTCAGGACGAACGCTGGCGGCGTGCCTAATACATGCAAGTCGAGCGAATCGATGGGAGCTTGCTCCCTGAGATTAGCGGCGGACGGGTGAGTAACACGTGGGCAACCTGCCTATAAGACTGGGATAACTTCGGGAAACCGGAGCTAATACCGGATACGTTCTTTTCTCGCATGAGAGAAGATGGAAAGACGGTTTCGGCTGTCACTTATAGATGGGCCCGCGGCGCATTAGCTAGTTGGTGAGGTAATGGCTCACCAAGGCGACGATGCGTAGCCGACCTGAGAGGGTGATCGGCCACACTGGGACTGAGACACGGCCCAGACTCCTACGGGAGGCAGCAGTAGGGAATCTTCCGCAATGGACGAAAGTCTGACGGAGCAACGCCGCGTGAACGAAGAAGGCCTTCGGGTCGTAAAGTTCTGTTGTTAGGGAAGAACAAGTACCAGAGTAACTGCTGGTACCTTGACGGTACCTAACCAGAAAGCCACGGCTAACTACGTGCCAGCAGCCGCGGTAATACGTAGGTGGCAAGCGTTGTCCGGAATTATTGGGCGTAAAGCGCGCGCAGGTGGTTCCTTAAGTCTGATGTGAAAGCCCACGGCTCAACCGTGGAGGGTCATTGGAAACTGGGGAACTTGAGTGCAGAAGAGGAAAGTGGAATTCCAAGTGTAGCGGTGAAATGCGTAGAGATTTGGAGGAACACCAGTGGCGAAGGCGACTTTCTGGTCTGTAACTGACACTGAGGCGCGAAAGCGTGGGGAGCAAACAGGATTAGATACCCTGGTAGTCCACGCCGTAAACGATGAGTGCTAAGTGTTAGAGGGTTTCCGCCCTTTAGTGCTGCAGCTAACGCATTAAGCACTCCGCCTGGGGAGTACGGCCGCAAGGCTGAAACTCAAAGGAATTGACGGGGGCCCGCACAAGCGGTGGAGCATGTGGTTTAATTCGAAGCAACGCGAAGAACCTTACCAGGTCTTGACATCCTCTGACAACCCTAGAGATAGGGCTTTCCCCTTCGGGGGACAGAGTGACAGGTGGTGCATGGTTGTCGTCAGCTCGTGTCGTGAGATGTTGGGTTAAGTCCCGCAACGAGCGCAACCCTTGATCTTAGTTGCCAGCATTCAGTTGGGCACTCTAAGGTGACTGCCGGTGACAAACCGGAGGAAGGTGGGGATGACGTCAAATCATCATGCCCCTTATGACCTGGGCTACACACGTGCTACAATGGATGGTACAAAGGGCTGCAAACCTGCGAAGGTAAGCGAATCCCATAAAGCCATTCTCAGTTCGGATTGTAGGCTGCAACTCGCCTACATGAAGCCGGAATCGCTAGTAATCGCGGATCAGCATGCCGCGGTGAATACGTTCCCGGGCCTTGTACACACCGCCCGTCACACCACGAGAGTTTGTAACACCCGAAGTCGGTGAGGTAACCTTTATGGAGCCAGCCGCCTAAGGTGGGACAGATGATTGGGGTGAAGTCGTAACAAGGTAGCCGTATCGGAAGGTGCGGCTGGATCACCTCCTTTCTAAGGATAATTACGAGAGCGCTTTTGTTTTGTTCAGTTTTGAATGAGTAATTCATTCAGATAGGGAAGAAAAACATCACGATGTGATGGATTCTTTCTGCTTTGTTCCTTGAAAACTAGATAATAGATAGAAGGCAATTAATTTTTTTCAAAGCATCTGTAAGATCTTTTTAACGGTTAAGTTAGAAAGGGCGCACGGTGGATGCCTTGGCACTAGGAGCCGATGAAGGACGGGACTAACACCGATATGCTTCGGGGAGCTGTAAGTAAGCTTTGATCCGGAGATTTCCGAATGGGGAAACCCACTGTTCGTAATGGAACAGTATCTTTACCTGAATACATAGGGTACTGAAGGCAGACCCGGGGAACTGAAACATCTAAGTACCCGGAGGAAGAGAAAGCAAATGCGATTTCCTGAGTAGCGGCGAGCGAAACGGAATTAGCCCAAACCAAGAGGCTTGCCTCTTGGGGTTGTAGGACACTCAACATGGAGTTACAAAGGAACGGGGTAAATGAAGTGATCTGGAAAGGTCCGTCAAAGAAGGTAAAAACCCTGTAGTTGAAACTTCGTTCCCTCCTGAGTGGATCCTGAGTACGGCGGGACACGAGAAATCCCGTCGGAAGCAGGGAGGACCATCTCCCAAGGCTAAATACTCCCTAGTGACCGATAGTGAACCAGTACCGTGAGGGAAAGGTGAAAAGCACCCCGGAAGGGGAGTGAAATAGATCCTGAAACCGTGTGCCTACAAGTAGTCAAAGCCCGTTAATGGGTAATGGCGTGCCTTTTGTAGAATGAACCGGCGAGTTACGATTTCATGCGAGGTTAAGTTGATAAGACGGAGCCGCAGCGAAAGCGAGTCTGAATAGGGCGAATGAGTATGAGGTCGTAGACCCGAAACCAGGTGATCTACCCATGTCCAGGGTGAAGTTCAGGTAACACTGAATGGAGGCCCGAACCCACGCACGTTGAAAAGTGCGGGGATGAGGTGTGGGTAGCGGAGAAATTCCAATCGAACCTGGAGATAGCTGGTTCTCTCCGAAATAGCTTTAGGGCTAGCCTCAAGATGAGAGTATTGGAGGTAGAGCACTGATTGGACTAGGGGCCCCCAACGGGTTACCGAATTCAGTCAAACTCCGAATGCCAAATACTTATTCTTGGGAGTCAGACTGCGAGTGATAAGATCCGTAGTCGAAAGGGAAACAGCCCAGACCACCAGCTAAGGTCCCAAAGTATACGTTAAGTGGAAAAGGATGTGGAGTTGCTTAGACAACCAGGATGTTGGCTCAGAAGCAGCCACCATTTAAAGAGTGCGTAATAGCTCACTGGTCGAGTGACTCCGCGCCGAAAATGTACCGGGGCTAAACGTATCACCGAAGCTGTGGATTGACACCATTAGGTGTCGATGGTAGGAGAGCGTTCTAAGGGCGTTGAAGTCAGACCGGAAGGACTGGTGGAGCGCTTAGAAGTGAGAATGCCGGTATGAGTAGCGAAAGAAGGGTGAGAATCCCTTCCACCGAATGCCTAAGGTTTCCTGAGGAAGGCTCGTCCGCTCAGGGTTAGTCGGGACCTAAGCCGAGGCCGAAAGGCGTAGGCGATGGACAACAGGTTGATATTCCTGTACCACCTATACATCGTTTGAACGATGGGGGGACGCAGAAGGATAGGGTAAGCGCGCTGTTGGATATGCGCGTCCAAGCAGTTAGGCCGGAAACGAGGCAAATCCCGTTTCCATTAAGGCGGAGCTGTGATGGCGAGGGAAATATAGTACCGAAGTTCCTGATTCCACGCTGCCAAGAAAAGCCTCTAGTGAGATGTAAGGTGCCCGTACCGCAAACCGACACAGGTAGGCGAGGAGAGAATCCTAAGGTGTGCGAGAGAACTCTCGTTAAGGAACTCGGCAAAATGACCCCGTAACTTCGGGAGAAGGGGTGCTTTTTAGGGTGAATAGCCCGGAAAAGCCGCAGTGAATAGGCCCAGGCGACTGTTTAGCAAAAACACAGGTCTCTGCGAAGCCGCAAGGCGAAGTATAGGGGCTGACACCTGCCCGGTGCTGGAAGGTTAAGGGGAGAGGTTAGCGCAAGCGAAGCTTTGAACCGAAGCCCCAGTAAACGGCGGCCGTAACTATAACGGTCCTAAGGTAGCGAAATTCCTTGTCGGGTAAGTTCCGACCCGCACGAAAGGTGTAACGATCTGGGCACTGTCTCAACGAGAGACTCGGTGAAATTATAGTACCTGTGAAGATGCAGGTTACCCGCGACAGGACGGAAAGACCCCGTGGAGCTTTACTGCAGCCTGATATTGAATTTTGGTACAGCTTGTACAGGATAGGTAGGAGCCTGAGAAGCCGGAGCGCTAGCTTCGGTGGAGGCGTTGGTGGGATACTACCCTGGCTGTATTGAAATTCTAACCCGCGCCCCTTATCGGGGTGGGAGACAGTGTCAGGTGGGCAGTTTGACTGGGGCGGTCGCCTCCTAAAGAGTAACGGAGGCGCCCAAAGGTTCCCTCAGAATGGTTGGAAATCATTCGTAGAGTGTAAAGGCACAAGGGAGCTTGACTGCGAGACCTACAAGTCGAGCAGGGACGAAAGTCGGGCTTAGTGATCCGGTGGTTCCGCATGGAAGGGCCATCGCTCAACGGATAAAAGCTACCCCGGGGATAACAGGCTTATCTCCCCCAAGAGTCCACATCGACGGGGAGGTTTGGCACCTCGATGTCGGCTCATCGCATCCTGGGGCTGTAGTCGGTCCCAAGGGTTGGGCTGTTCGCCCATTAAAGCGGTACGCGAGCTGGGTTCAGAACGTCGTGAGACAGTTCGGTCCCTATCCGTCGCGGGCGCAGGAAATTTGAGAGGAGCTGTCCTTAGTACGAGAGGACCGGGATGGACGCACCGCTGGTGTACCAGTTGTCTTGCCAAAGGCATAGCTGGGTAGCTACGTGCGGACGGGATAAGTGCTGAAAGCATCTAAGCATGAAGCCCCCCTCAAGATGAGATTTCCCATGGCGCAAGCTAGTAAGATCCCTGAAAGATGATCAGGTTGATAGGTCAGAGGTGGAAGCGTGGCGACATGTGGAGCTGACTGATACTAATAGATCGAGGACTTAACCAACGCTTTAAAAAAATGAAATACCTTCTTATTATCTAGTTTTGAAGGAACAACGTTCCTTTATTGTTTGGTGGCGATAGCGAAGAGGTCACACCCGTTCCCATTCCGAACACGGCAGTTAAGCTCTTCAGCGCCGATGGTAGTTGGGGGTTTCCCCCTGTGAGAGTAGGACGCCGCCAAGCAATATTTATCACATCAATTAGGATTCATAAACCCGTATAAACAGGTTCAAATCCTATCTACGCATTCCAAACCTTAGGATTATCCTAAGGTTTTTTTGTATAAATTCCACAATTCGTTGGAAAGGCTTATTAATAGCATGATTTTGGTAGGGGGCTTCTCGAATGACCAGTAAAGAAGAAATCCTGGACAATAAACAAATTCTTCATTCTTTTGCGAAATGGTTAATGGGTCAAAATAAATCCGATGGTACGATTAAAACCTATGTGGGAGTCATCTCCCAGCTTCTTCAATGGTTTAAAGATGAGGCGGAAGAGATTGAAAAATCCCACGTCCAAACCTATTTAGATGATATGGAACAGTCAAATAAGAGTGGAAGAACGATTGAAAAACATTATTCAGCCATTACCATGTTTTCCAGGTTCCTTGATAAACCCGAAATCGTCCTCAACATCGATCGTAAAGCAAAGGAAAAGAAAGAAGATCCGCCAAAAGCCCTGAACATGCTTGAGCAAGCTGCTCTCCTAAAAGAAATCGAGGCCTCTGGGCATTTCAGGAATATTGCTATTGTCTACACAATGATTCATACGGGTATCCGGGTGTCCGAACTTTGTGATTTGAACCATACTGACATTCAAAAAGAGGAAGAAAGGCAATATATCCTCATCCGGGATTCAAAAGGTGATATAGACAGGAAGATTCCACTCTCCATGACTGCTAGTGAAAAGATCAGGGCATACAAGGAATTTTTAAATATGGATACGGAAGCCATCTTCATATCCAGTGTGAATCAGCGCATAACGCCAAGGTCCGTGCAATATATGCTGACTAAATATAATGCGACTCCCCATAAGCTGCGGAATACGTTTTGCCAAACATTAATCGATAAGGGGATAGACCTTCAAACCGTTTCAAAATTGATGGGGCATAAAGATTTGAATATGACCAAACGTTATATAGGAGAAGGAAAAGAAGAATTGGAATCAGCCATTGAAAATACTTTTGATAATTTATAGGATTGGGAATACTTAACGATATACAAGAAGTTTTCCTTCATTATATAAGTTCCAATGGCACGAGGGATTTCTTGCTGATGATTTAAAAATAGCATTTCTTTTATAAAGTGTAGGCCTTTTAAAGGACAGATTAAAAAGACTAGGAATTTTTAAGGCGATGATCTCATTTGGTGAATGCCACCTCCTTTTAGCTACGGAAAAAGCACCATAATATGAGTGCTTTTTTCTTGATTTTTATTAGAAGAACTCGGTGTTATCAATTTATCGTTGATGGCCATAGGGGGCCATAATGAGGAGGATTAGTAGAAAATAGGGGGAAGCAAATGGGACATTATCTATTTTGAACGATATCATAAAAATGGCCGTAAAGAAGCTGGTACAGGGTTATTTCTACTTGTTCTGACCTTCTTGTTTCCACGTAAGTAAAAAAAACTGTAGGTTAGCACCAAAACAACCCTTTGGTAGCCAAGAGGGTTAATAAAAGGGGATTTATTCTATATACTGTTCCAGGTATTGGCCTCACCTAGGGTAGACTAGAAAACATCATGGACTTCTTATTCTTCTATTCAGGGTTGCAGGGTTGTTTCTCTTAGTAGTTTCTCGGCTTCAATTATACAAGCACCCTTGTCATGTAGGTATACAAGTGAGATACCCCTTTTTAATGCTGTTTGTTCAATTAATACAATTTCATGATACATAGCACCAGACAAGATTCCTTTTTCAATGTTCTTATTTATTTCATAATAAAACCCTGCCAATAATTCTAACGGTAATTCATCGTAAAGGGAACTTTTTTTGTTCTCCATAAAGCACCTCCTCATTCTACCAATAAAACTAGCATACATATTTGTAATAAAAAATAAGGGATCTTAAGGGGAGCTTTCAAGCTAGGGAAACCCTGAATTTGACCGAATACAGAGTTTTTTTGTATTTGAATAACATGATTGATGAATCACTGTTTCCTATTCGGAAGAAGCTAGCTGTTGCATAAAATAGGTGATTTCTTCTATGTACTGTTCCGGGTAATGGCCCCACCTACGCTAGATACTATGACGGCCACGCATGCCATCCAACCTATTATCATCATAAAAGGAAGCGCTTACATTGTCAAGGATTTCATTTGGAAATATGAGCAAAAACCCTTGGTATAATAAAAGTGATCCCAGGCTGATAGGATGAAGGGACTAAAATTAACAAAATCAGCAGATCTATTATTTTAATAATATCCAAAAAAAGAAAATGTTGTATTTAACAAAAATGGTTGAGCGCCGTTTAAAGCTAAAAAATTTCCGAAATGGGCGGTATAGCATTGTTACACCCGTTCGTAAAAGCACACTTTTACGAACGGTTCTTTTTTAATAATATCCCATATTTTAACGTTCGTTAAAGATGGAAAATGATTTATGGACGTTCGTGGTTTTACATCCACTTTTACGAACGTTTATTAAAGAATAAGACGAAAAAATAAGAAAGGAGTAAAAAAATGGATTTGAATGATCGTAGACTAAAAATAACAAATTTAAGATAAAAGTAGTATAAACAATAACGATTAATGTTATAACAATTATAACTTATTTTGAAGGAGGAATGAATAATGGCTATTAGGAAATTAACTAAAGTCGGCAATAGCTTGGGTATTACGTTTCCAATGGAAATGTTGAAAACTGCAAATTTAGCTTTTGGAGACGAATTAGAGGTTGAGTTCAAGGGTGAAGAAATCATTTTAAGGAAGAATAAAAATGTGAAATTGCCTAAAGGTGTAGATGCAGAATTTATGGAAATGTTATCAGATGTTATTAAAGAACATGACGAAGCATTCAAGGGATTGGTGGATAGATAATATGGCGTTGGATATTATCTATCTTTCCACTAATCAAATTATTGCTATCAATGCCATTCAAATAAAAGTTTATTCCCCTACTGAACAAATCGGAGTGAAAGATCCCGGTCTCCTTGATTCTGCAGTGAACAGACCCAGACAAACTGATTTCGAGAATGATGCTTACCCATCTATTCATGAAAAGGCTGCAGCATTTTCGAATCCATTTCAAAAAATTATGCTTTCCACAACGCAAACAAGAGGACAGCACTCGCTTCCCTTATTATGTTTCTGAAGGTCAATCATTATCAATGGATAATGGGAATAGAAGAAGAACAAGATTTTGTTGTAGATGTCGTTAACCATAAGTATGATTTTAAAGCTATCTCAAGAATCATCCAAGAAAACATAAAAGGCTTTATAAAAGGTTTCGTTCATGGAGCATTTAAGCCAATTTGGTTTTTATCGACGGTTGGTAGCAATTCATGCTGAGTTTTGGTTTACAATAAGTGATTATTCTAAAAATGGGGGGTCAAGTCATCAGAATGACTTGGTCCCTCTTTTGATCTTCTATTTCTTTATAAAAAGAAGTGGCTAAGTAATACCGTAAATTGGATGTAACAATTTTAATCATCATCTCTTTTGGTCATAAGAGCCTTATAAGACTTTTTTCAATTTACCTAATAATTTTTTAATAATTGATTTGGAAGTCTGTATAGACGTCTGAATAAACTACTTGCAAGGTATGGAAGTTTTTTTTATATCTTCAATCTTTCAACCATTATCGAAACGGATTTTTAAAGGGCGTGCCATCCAATTGGAATCCAAAAATCAGCAAAAACTTCTCTGAATATGACGACTTTCTTCTATTATATATACTCCCCAAATACATCTGATTTCCACAAATGAATCGCATGGCGTTCTTTTTCAAAAACCTTTTCCAAATAAATTTCTGTAGTGGATAGCTGCTCATGGCCCAGACTCTTCATTATCTGATAGACATCGACTCCATTTAAGTGAGAAATGATGGCGAAAGCATGCCTAAATGTATGAGGACCTATGGAAGAAGAACGAAACTTCAAAAAAGGCAATCCACTCTCTTTAATGGCTTTTGTTATGTATTGAGACAAATAAGAGGGAGAGTATGCACGGCCGGTATTGGTCGTAAAGAGCGGGTCGTCTCCTTCTGCTGCGTCTATACCGTCGATTCCTCTAGCTGAACGGAACATTCGAATACTATTCATTCCTTTTTCTTTCAATGGTATTTGCCTTTTTTTATTTCCTTTACCTAGAACCTCTAAAAAGTACGTGCTGGTAATGGAATCATATTGAAGATCCTTGACTCGGAGTCGTGTAAACTCTTCATTACGCATGCCTGTCATCGTTAGAATATGAATAATCGAAAAAACGATGGGGTGGTTGATTTCCCTGAAGTAATCAAGTAGCTGAATGACTTCCTTTGGTCCCAAATCACGGTTAGGCCGATCATCTTTACGAATACTTATTTTAAAGAAACCTTCATGTATGGGTTCAGTGATATAGCCCGCTTCGAACAGGAATTTCAAAAAACTCTTGATGATGGTTGTCTTTCTGGATAATGTGGCAACCGAATACGCTCCTTTTGTTAAGACATAAGGACTTTTTTCCGATAACCATTCCTGATATCTCCGAATGTGCCGGGTAGATAGAGATTTAAAAAGGGAACCGTCCACAACTTTTTGCAAGTCCACATTGATTTCCGCCGAATAAGTGAGTAATTGTTCAATAAATTGAATGAGTTCTCGCTCATAGGCTTGGACGGTGCGGGTGGACTTTTCATGTTGCCGTTTTAAATGCTCTCGCCGTTTAAGAAACCACTGTAGCATGTCTATATCGTTAAAGTCTGAAAAAGGATGATGCCCATCCTTTTCTGCCGTATCTAATCGTTCTTGTAACGTGTGGATCGAAATGTCTGAAAGACTTTTTTTCCATGCACTGCTCTGAATCTCTTTCGTTTTATCTATCAGTTCATGCATACCTGTATCCCTCACTTTTATAATCCACCTACTAATAAGATAAAGTATATATTTTTTACAAGCCTTTTAATGATTAGTAATTACATTATACCAAATTCCAAGATTTAAATAATTACGTAAGACCTAAATAAATTCTATATTTATTTATGTAAGCCTTAATTAACTATATAAGTAGATTCAAAAATTATAATAATAATGTAAGATTTAAATAATAAATTTATAATGGTAAATATAAGATGAATCTAAAATTATACTTATTTAAATCAATATTATATATTATGATAGATATATGAAATAAATAGTTAATCATGAGATAGATAGACATATAACAATTAAAGATAAGATGAAAGGTAAATAGACAAATAATGAATAAACTAAACCATGAAAAACACACACAAACTACATCCTATGAAATTGGGGAATCTGTTTATGTTCTTCAAACATGTACGGAAGAAGAAGACGCAGAGAGTTTTTACTACTTTAAACAATTTGAAAAAAAAGAAGGAGTGATTTTGGAAGTAATCGAATACCCACGTCTCCAATATCGTGTAAAATTTGGCCAGGCGGAAGCAGTCTTGTATCATGAGGAATTGACGAATGGGACCCAACGAGATTTTCCAATAAAATTAACGGTTAATCAAGAAGGATGGGAGGGGGATAAAGTGGAATGGTATACACAAAAAGAAGTAGCTGATTTATTAGGAGTATCCAAGGCAACTGTCTATCATTATGGAAAACAGAAGAAAATCATTAAAATTCTAGATCCACATCGATTACATAAAGAGGCACGATATGAAAAAACGGAAGTCGATCAATTAGTATATGAAAAGCAATCTTTACCTACAGGTATGAGTCCAAATGATGTTGCAAAGAAATTGGGATTATCTGTACAAAGTGTTTATAAGTATATACAGGATGGTTCGATAAAAGCTAAGGCCGTCCCGTATGGTGATGAAAGAATCACTTATGTAATTTCGGAAACAGCCTATCATGAAGCAGAGAAATCACTCAAACCATCTGAAACACAGCGACCAAAAAAATATGAATATTATGATTCAAAAAATGACATTGTTTTGTATCAAAGATTTCATTCAACTAAAATACCCGAGGCACGTGTGGTTCGTAATGAAGATAATGTATTTGGTTTCTACCTACCCAATATCCAAAAGTGGTTGACGTATGAAGAAGGAGTTAAAAATTATGCATTAAAGCCATCATACTCGATCCACCAACCTACTTTGGATTATAAAGGCTATGTTGAGCTTCAGGTACCAAAAAACGAAGTTGTATTTTATCCCTTCATTGATTATTTATATAAAAACTGGGGTGTTGAAAACGTAAGAATGAGAGAGCAAGATAGTTCAGTTTTACTCTTCATTCGGGCAGGGGAAAGACCGTTAATGCCAGAAATGATTAGTATTGCTGATATCTTACCGTATTTAACCAATGGAGAAATGCACCATGAAGATGATACTTTGATATTACGTAGTCCAAATAGAAAAACTAGTTTTGAATTACCTAATAATTTGTTAGAAACGATTTCTGATTTAGCTGAACAAGAAGGGATTAGTATCAGTAAATGGGTCGAGCAAAAATTATCGTCGATAATTAAATAACTATCCCATTTGCGTTTGTCCTTCGAGCTATAAAATGTAAAGATTTGTTATAGGCTAATGGGGATGGATTTGATGGGCTTAAATCTTGAGAGGGAAAAACCTCCAAAAAGAAGGAAGTGTTAAACGATGAATTTACAAATTGTTATGCAGGAGCTTGAAGCTCTCGGCAAGGAACGAACCAAGAAAATTTACGAATCCAATGGTGCGCACGAGCCGCTTTTCGGCGTGGCTACAGGTGCTATGAAGCCAATCGCCAAGAAAATAAAAAACAATCAACTTTTGGCTGAGCAGCTTTACGCCACAGGAAACTACGACGCAATGTACTTTGCAGGCATAATTGCAGACCCAAAAGCAATGGAAGAGGCGGATTTTGAGCGTTGGATGGATGCGGCGTATTTTTATATGCTGTCCGATTATGTAGTTGCAGTAACTTTAGCTGAAACAAATATTGCACAAGACGTTGCCGATAAATGGATCACAAGCGGTGAAGAGCTGAGAATGTCAGCGGGATGGAGTTGCTACTGCTGGCTTTTGGGCAATCTCCCGGACAGTGAATTTTCCGAAAGCAAAATTGCTAATATGCTTGAAAATGTAGAAAATATGATTCACGATTCTCCAGAACGAACTAAACACGCTATGAATAATTTTATATACACAGTGGGGATTTCATATTTGCCGCTACATGAAAAGGCGGTCGAGACCGCAAAGGCAGTAGGCCCAGTAGAGGTCAAACGGGACAAGAAAAAAAGCAGTTTCCTACTCGCTTCCGAAAGTATTCAAAAGGCAGTAGATAAAGGGCAGCTTGGGTTCAAACGCAAAAATGTAAGATGTTAAAAAATTGCCTTGCATCGCGAGCGATCTTTAATTAGGTGTTGTGGCTATAATAGTGATGGATTAATTAGTAGAATAATCTGGATAAGGTATAGCTCTATAAACAATCTTTGGAATTGTTTTCTCTCTATTGTTTCCAGATAAATATAATAAAAATAAATTAAGATGAATCTTCCAAAAGTAAGCATTAATTAATCAACATAAGTAAGGTAAAGAAATAGATAGCCGTTATAAAGCGTAATCAAAAAAAACCAATCTGAATAAACGAATCCAGATTATCATAGATCTGGATTTTTTTTGATCTCATCAAGCTTTCTTATGAATCTAACTCTGCTAAGAAAAATGCCTTTTTCCCAATGAAAACCTAATTGCAATAACTTTTAATCTCCCTACTATTATACTCTAATTGTTCTTTATCTCCTTTTCTTACCTCTGATAATCCTTTTTATAGATGTAAATGCTATCAATTGATTATACGTTACATGGAATTAGTTTTAGAGCAGTACTTTTTAATAGGAATAACTATAAGTTTTTTTGTAGGAAAATGTCGATATTTGCGAATATCTTTATCGTCATTTCTGAGATATTATTATATTGTATGGTCTTTAATACATTGAAGTGATAATGCAACCTTTATGTCGGTGCTCAACTTAGTGAGTGGGGGAAATTAAATGAGTGTAATCATCGAGAAGAACCGAGTGGAAAACTATACTCATATGGAAGATGTAATGTTGGTTGGGAAAATACAAAATGGTGATGAAGATGCACTGAACTATTTAATCAAAAAATACAGATGTGTTGTCCAATCCAAAGCTATGAATTATTTTTTAACGGGTGGAGATAAGGAAGACGTCTTTCAAGAGGGTATGATTGGACTATTTAAGGCCATTCGCGACTATAAGGACTGCAAAAAATCGTCTTTTAGGTCATTTGCGGAGCTGTGCATTACCAGACAAATCATAACGGCTGTTAAAGCCGCTATTCGCCAAAAGCATTCTCCATTAAATAATTATGTTTCATTGTATAGGCCTATCTATCAAGGAGAGTCGGAACAATCCCTAATTGAAATAATCCCTGAACAGAGACAAATCGACCCTGTCACAATCCTAATAAAATCAGAAGAAATTTCTGATATTGAACTAAATTTAGCGGAAGTCCTTAGTGAGTTGGAAAGTAGAGTTGTGGACTTATACCTGGAAGGACAAACTTATTATGAAATATCAAAGAAACTTAATGTTCAAATAAAGACGGTCGATAATGCACTTCAACGGGTTAAAAGGAAGTTAGAGCGGTATTTGGAGTCAAGGAACTTGGAAGAATAATACCTAAATCGAGCATATTGTCGCCGTAAATACACCGGATAGGATTTGTTTTAAATGAACCCTGATCTGGTAATTAATCATCTAATATTGACAAAAAATTCGGGAAATACAACCAGTTTAACATTGATTTACTTAATATTTCGAAGTGTATACAATGTTGTGATGAAAAAAAGGATGAAGAAAGATATCAAAATATAGCAAGGAATTAAAAAAACTTACTAATATAATTGAAAAAGACTATAAAATTTCTTTATGCAATTGCTGCAAAGCCTAAAATAAGGGGAACCAGAGCCAAAGAAAGCGTATATAATACGCTTTTTTGCGTTCAGTATCGTTCTGAAGGTGTTCCACAATATGGACAAGGACAGTAGGAGTCACACTGGAGGTTTTTGAGACCTCAGTTCTTCCTTTAAATTATGCCCTTAAATATAAAGGTGGGAAATCGCTCCATTTTAATTGACAAGCTTTTACCTTTAGACTAAAATGTTTCCTTGAGGAAAGTTTTTTATATCAGTGCATATTATGTGGTTAGAGTGAAGTGTGGTAAATAATCACTTTATTTTTTTTATTTTTAATGTTGCCCTTGGTAAACATTATTAGTTTATGGAAAAATATTATTTGCGAAGGAGAGGTTTATAATGATGCCCGCACTTCCGGGTAAGAGTTTGTTTGTATCCTACCATGGTAATGAAGCGGTAAAAAACGTAAGCTTTCAATTGCCCAAGGTAAATTGGTTGGGGGCATAGGTCCAAATTGAGCAGTGATTTTTCTAGATGATCCTTTTGTTGGAATAGACGGGACCAAAGACAATAAAAGTCAGTTGTGAAATTTTGTTTACCAGTGATAACTATTTATTTAAAAGGAGGATTTTATAATGTTTGTTAAGTTTATAAGAGAAAATGTTTACGCGTCATTTATGCTAACAATACTTCGTATTTTTATAGGGTGGCAGTGGTTGAATGCAGGGTGGAGTAAAATAACTAGTGGGAAATTTGATGCATCTGGATTCATTACAGATGCAATAGGGAAAGTAACTGGTGAACACCCATCTGTTCAATCTTGGTGGGCAGACTTTCTAGGTATGTTTGCATTACCAAATGTAGGAATATTCAATATTCTAGTTCCCTGGGGTGAATTTTTAGTCGGACTTGGACTACTTTTAGGCACTTTTACAACTTTTGCTGTATTAATGGGAGTACTAATGAACTTCTCCTACATGTTCTCAGGAGCAACGAGTACAAACCCACAGATGGTTTTAATTGAAATATTTATCCTTGTCGCAGGCTTTAATGCAGGGAGAATAGGTTTAGATCATTGGATAATCCCATTCTTAAGAAAACAAATTTTAAGAAAAAAGGAACAAGAAATCACTATGCACAGTGCTTAGAGATAAGTATCCAATCATAACTCTACAACATATAAGAGTGAAGAACTAAATACAAATAAATTAAGTTGCTAATCATAGAATCTACAATAAAAATGTATAATGCGAGATAAAAACTCAGTTCCAAAGTAAGAAAGGAACTGAGTTTTTAATTATGTTAAATTTATTAGCGTAGTTCGTAAAAATACACGTGCAAGAACAGTGGCGGTTTTTTTCCTGAAACAGCCATTTTTTCCGCTCCGTTAAATTACAAATAAGCTATATAATGAACGTAAAACAAACTGAATGTATGTAAAGGAATATTGTAAAAGCACAGGAGTTCCAGTTAAAAATTAAATAATATAAATTTGGTGATGGACTGATAATCTGGTTTATTACATAAATTCGAAATAGAAAATTCTAAACTGAATAGGTACGTTATTTGAAATCCGAGGCTGCCATTTGGTGGCTTTTTGCTTAATGAACTAAAGGGGCAGCATGACCGACATCCACCTCATGGAAAGGTTGAACGAAGGAATGTAGGAGCATCGACTCTGTGAGACATGGGAGGGTAGACCTCCATGAGACATGTGGATATCCTAAAGTGAGATCATAACAATGCTTAAACCAATTTTCTCCTATAATCGGCTAGTTTAGCATACACATTTTTCGATAAATCCCTATCCTTGTGGAGTAATGCCGAGCTTACATAGATAACGGTTAATGATATGACTATGAAATCCTAAGAATTTAGAGAAATCGTGAGATTGTGTTTAGTTTATTGAGGGAGTTTAGTTCATTAAATAAAATGGTAATATAAGTTGCTTCTTGGTACAAAACTGACCATCTTTTTACGTAATGTGATTCTGTTCAAGGCCAAGAGGGTTGGGTACAGTGCATCTGTCCACTTTCCTATACTGGGTACAACCAATTATTTACAAATCCTGATTTATGGTTTATATTGTACATAATATCCCAAATTGGGTGGTTGATAGTGAGTTTTGTAAATATTGAAATTAATCTATAAAAAAAGCCATATACCTGTACGCTAAGGACTTTGGCTTTTTTCGAGTCGAATTAATGTTGAAAGGTACAAAAAGTCTAATAGATTTTGTTTAACATACTTAAAAAGTATAGTAATTTTAAAATCAGGTATTAACTCCAGATAATCCTATCAGAAGATTGGGACATCTAAAATCAGGAGAGTGAACATGTCAAATTCTTTATTTATCGAAAAAGGCTTAGATAAGGAATGGGCAGAATTGATATTATATGCCCGAGAGTTAGGTATATCTATTGATGAAATTAGAGAATTCTTAAATAAATCGCAATCTTCGGGACCTGAATAAGGTCTTTTTTATTTCTTAAGAAGACCCTGCTCAATCGTTTTAAAAAAAGAGGAGAGCGTTAATTAATTAGTCTATAGATTAGGGTTGACTGGATTAAGGTCAGTATCAGTATTGACACTTCCTAACCATTTTCATTCTTTGTGGTGAATCGCCGATTTTGGCGATTCATGGATGGCTAACGGGTGCGTTAGTTGTTTAAGGAACACAAAAATGATCAATTTAAAAATAATCCAAATAAATATTAAAAGGGCAAGTTTTAGTTAATCTTTTTTCAAAACATTCCCTTTCTATTTATTCATTTATCAAGGTTGGTTGTATTAATGTAATCAAACTTTGTTTCAAATCTACATTTAGATCCTATGTATAAGAAATGAAACATTTCCTTATAAAAAAACCATGAAAATCAATATGAGAATGATGAGTATCAAGACGAAGCAGACGAAGACGAGGATAGTCATTTTATGTAAAATATAGCTGTGAGATTAATATGGAACAACAAGCAACCACCTATACAATATTAATAGAGAAGAGGAATACCTTATGAAAATACGTAGTCAAATTACATTTACAAGTCTGGCTCTATTAATAACTGGAAGTTCCCTGCTATACACATCGCCAACCTCAATTGTAAAAACAGAGCCCACTCTAAATGTATCTAGTTCGTTACAAACAAGCACTCAACGAGATCATAATTCCGTCAAGCAAGCAATGCGGGATACATTGCAACTTGGATTCCCGGGGATACTTGCTAAAACTTCTGAGGATGGAAAAACGTGGGGTTATGCCGCTGGAATAGCGAATCTGAGCACCAAGAAACCAATGAAAACAGGTTTTCGCTTTCGCATTGGCAGCGTGACAAAGACGTTCACCGCAACGGTTCTACTTCAATTAGCTGGAGAGAACCGCTTGAATCTAGACGACTCCATCGAAAAATGGTTGCCTGGTGTCATTCAAGGAAACGGATATAATGGTAATCAGATTACCATCCGGCAGATATTGAATCATACAAGTGGTATCGCTGAATACTCAAGGTCAAAAGACGCTGATTTTATGGATACAAAAAAATCGTATACGGCTGAAGAAATAGTGAAGATGGGTATTTCTCTGCCCCCAGACTTTGTCCCAGGAAAGGGCTGGTCTTATTCAAACACAGGATACGTATTACTGGGTATTCTTATTGAAAAAGTAACCGGAAACAGCTACGCGGAAGAGATTGAAAATCGGATTATTGAACCGCTTGAATTGTCGGATACATTCCTACCTGGCAATTCAAGCGTTATTCCAGGCACCAAGCATGCTCGGGGATATTCCCAACCAGACGAAGCAAGTGAGATAAAAGACGTTACTTATTATAACCCAAGTGCAGGTAGCTCGGCTGGAGATATGATTTCTACTGCTGACGACTTAAATAAATTCTTCTCTTCCTTACTCGGTGGCAAATTACTGAAGGAACAGCAACTAAAACAAATGCTTACTACAGTTCCTACAGGAAGAGCAGGAATTGATGGATATGGTCTTGGAATATTTGAAACTAAGCTTCCAAACGGTGTCTCGATATGGGGACACACAGGTGGCATTCTAGGGTTTTCTACTATTGCTGGAGGTACACTTGGAGGCAAGCATACGTTGGCCGTCAGTTTGAACAGTTTGGGTAGAGATAACAGTCCTAATCCTTTTAAAAATATTTTACTGGCTGAATTTAGCAAGTAGGCAAAAAGGAAAAAAGGAAAAATTTTGTCATAGTTTTTATAGTTAAAAATATACCTTTTTGGTTCAAAAGACCCAACTTACTTTTTGGAAACATTTAGCTATTAAGCAAGAAAAAATAAAAAAAACTACGATCTGTAGCTTTGTAAAAAAGTTTGATTATTTATAATAAAGATTGATAATTTATAATACAGTTCGATCAAAATCATCTCTCCTCTATAGATTTCTTATAGGTGAGATGATTTTTTTATTGGATATTTATGTTAAGGTCACTATTAAGATTGTGAAGAAATGTATTTAAACTAACGGGGCAGGATAATACAAAAACAAATTTGTATATGGTATATTAACACCGTAACTTATTAAAATTCTTTAATAAGTTTATATTTTTAGGTGGTGAATCTAGTGAATGAGTTAGTAGCTACTCCAAAATCTATTAAGAAGATAATCCTTCGTGGTATTCGTACAACTCTTTTAGAACTTGGAAGTGCAACAAAAGTTGAACTCAGCCATACATTAGGAATTAGTTTCCCGACAATAAGTAAGTTCCTAGCACAGATGGAGAAGGATGGGGAAATTATTTTAGTCGGTTTAGACGGTTCTAGTGGTGGGAGAAGAGCAAAAAGATATAGATACAATCCCGAGCATATGTTAGGTCTGGCAATATTTCTAGAGAAAACAGAGACGAATTATACAATTTTTAATTGTGTGGGAGAAGTAAAGGAACAAGGAAAAGCGCCGAGTGTATTAATGGATGATGGTTTAAATTTATTAACTACGTGCATTGAAAACATAATGACTAAATATTCGAAAATCAGTTCTATGGCAATAGGCGTTCCTGGTTCGGTTGATAGTGGCCGGATTTTTTATATACCAGGATACGAGCAGTTTCAAAATTTTGATTTAAAAGGATATTATGAGGAGCAATTTTCTATACCTGTCGTAGTAGAGAACGATATGAATGCTGCTGTTCTCGGATATCACAATAATAGGGGAATTAAGGACAAGCAATCCCTTATATATTTGTATTCTGGTCAAAATGGCCCAGGTGCAGGAATTATGATAAATGGCGATGTGGTGCGAGGAAGTACTTTTTTCTCAGGAGAGGTTTCATTCGTCCCTCAGTATAATGACCGAAATTTTCGACAAGCTTTGGAAAATGGAAATGGACCTAAAAAAGTAACTATTTGTGAGGATTATGAGATTGATGCAATTAGCAGGTTAGTAGCCTCGTTTGTAGCTATCATTAACCCTCATACCATCATTTTTAGTAACGATGAAGTTGAAAAAGTTATATTAGACAAAATTGCCGTAGGTAGCTCAAAATATATCCCGTCAGAACATCTTCCATCGCTTACAATGAGTGATTGGAAACAGGATTATTTATATGGATTACAAAGTCTTGGTCGTGATCTCATGATGAATGGAACAAACAGTCTACATGAAAAGTAAAATCACATTTATTCTAGGCTACATTATCTCTTACAAATTATAAAATTAATGGATTTTAAAATTTTCCTTTTGATAATGCAACTAAAACAAAGGTAGAAATTAATTTTTGTAAAAAAATATTTGAAATAATGTCATATAAGGTGGTGAGTCCCCTATAATATCAAGATCTAGCAATAACCTCTATAATTTAAAGGAGTGAAAAAGAATTGAAAATTGAACATGTGGCTATCTGGGTCAATGATTTGGAAGGCATGAGGGAGTTTTATGAAACTTATTTTAATTGTAAATCAAACATTAAATATCATAATAGTGAAAAGAAATTTGAATCTTATTTTCTAACTTTTGACTCGGGTACACGATTGGAGATTATGCGTAAGGCAGAAATTAATAAGCAAAATCGGGGAGATAAAATTGGTTGGGCTCATATTGCCATCTCCTTAGGAAGCCAGGAATCCGTTAATCAAATGACAGCCAGATTAAAAAATAATGGTTACCCTCATATTAGTGGTCCCCGTATCACTGGAGACGGGTATTATGAGAGTGTTGTAGAAGACCCTGAAGGAAATATTTTGGAGTTGACTGTATGATACTAGGGGTAAAATGGTAAAGGTTGCTGAAACATTTTCATTATTAGTGACTTATTAAAAACATTTAAAAAGTATTTGTTTCTATACTTTTTAAATGTTTTTAATAAGTTTGTTTACATAGGAGGTAACTCAAGATGGAAGCTACATTATTTATATGGATCACCAAGTCTTAGACTTGATCTCATGATGAATGGAACACGAACGTAAAACAAATGGAAAGTACAATTGAGCACCGAATAATTAAAAGCGAGGTTTGAATATGACAACATTCCTTTTAGTCATCATTTATTTGGCTTTTATTAGCTTAGGTTTACCTGATTCATTGTTGGGGGTAGCATGGCCTGTGATGCAATCTGACTATGGAGCCCAACTTGAGACTGCTGGATTACTTTTTATGACGATTGCAGGTGGTACAATTATTTCCAGTTTAGCCAGCGGAACGGTACTTAAACGGTTCGGAACTGGTAATGTAACATTTGTAAGTTGCTTAATGACTGCTGGAGCATTGCTAGGCTTTCATTTTGCTCCATCGCTAGTTTGGTTAATTGTATGTGCCATACCACTTGGATTAGGTGCAGGATCTGTTGATGCAGGATTAAACGATTATGTTGCTACACATTATAAGGCACACCATATGAGTTGGTTACATTGTTTTTGGGGCGTCGGTGCTACTTTTGGTCCTATAATTATGGCTCAGTTTATTTCAGAACAACATTCTTGGAGAAATGGTTATTTTGCAATCTCTGGAATTCAGTTCACTTTAACTGTAATACTTCTCTTCACTTTGCCCTTATGGAATAGAGTGAAAAAAAACAGCAACATCACCTTAAATGAAGAGCCGGAAGATTCAAAAGGTGTATTTTACAATGTAGATGGTAAACATGTAAAACCTTTACAAATTAAAGGAGTTAAACTGGCTCTGATCTCCTTCTTGTTTTATTGTGGGGTTGAATCAACAGTAGGTCTTTGGGGAAGTAGCTTTTTGGTAAATGTCAAGGAGTTACCGGTAGCGGTCGCTGCACAATGGGTTTCCTTATATTACGCAGGAATAACAGTGGGTAGATTTATTACAGGCTTTATTACCTTTAAAATGAGTAACCGCACTCTCATTCGGATGGGGCAAATATTAGCATTATCTGGTGCCATACTTCTATTCCTACCATTGCCTTCCACTTTTTCGCTTGTAGGTTTTATTATGGTTGGACTAGGATTAGCACCGATATTTCCGTGTATGTTGCATGAAACTCCAACACGTTTTGGGAAGAAGCATTCCCAGACAATTATGGGCTATCAAATGGCTGTTGCCTATACAGGTAGTACTTTCATTCCACCTCTTCTTGGTTTCATTGCATCTCATTCAACAATAGGAATCTTCCCATTTTGTATTGCTGTTTTTGTTGCAGCAATGCTCCTAAGTTCAGAAAAATTAAATACCTTACTGACAAAGAAGGATTTATTAAAGAGGAAAGATAAAAGCTCAAAAGCATTTTAATCAGGTAGGAATTCAATAGATAACAAAGTTGCTTATTTTATATCAAGGAAAAAAAGTATTAGGAGTGATTTAGTATGAAAACTGAAAAAGAGAAAATGTTAGCTGGAGAATTATATACAGCAATGGATGAAGAGCTTAGTAAGGATCATATAAAAGCACAGGAAATACTTGCAGAATTTAATGTATCCTTAGTGGAAAACAAAAGCGACCTTTTAAAAAATTCATTTGGAAAAACTGGAGAAAATTTTTGTGTAAAACCAACTTTCCGTTGTGACTATGGTTACAACATCTATGTTGGAGAGAATTTTTTTGCAAATTACGATTGTATCATATTAGATGTTTGCAAAGTTACTATCGGAGAGAATTGTATGATCGGACCAAGAGTATCCATATATACTGCAACCCACCCTTTAGATGCAGAAACAAGAATAACAGGGTTGGAATATGGCAAGCCAGTTACCATCGGCAATAATGTTTGGATTGGTGGTAGTGCAGTAATAAACCCAGGAGTAACGATAGGAGACAATGTTGTTATTGCGTCAGGTGCAGTAGTAACTAAAGATGTAACAGACAACGTTGTAGTTGGGGGTAACCCTGCGAAAATACTTAAACAAATTGAAGGATAAAATTGCACAATGATTTTCAAGCAGAAAGAATTAATTACAAGTAAAGTGATTGCATATACTGATAGACGAGTTCAACAGTGCCAAAAATTCAGGATGCTTATCCCCACCTAAAGAGTGGAAACTTAATTACAAAGGCTAGAATTTAATTATTAAAACTGACAAGCAAACAGATTTTTGGCAAAAAACACATTATGGTTTTCAGCTGATAATGGACATTTTTATACAATGGGGTACCGTCAACAAAACGCGAATTTACAACGTTAAGGGGATCTGGATACAAAAATAGCCGATTTTCACCACGTTAAGGATGTAAACGGCTTTAGGACTATTCTTGATTTAAGGACTGCAATGATTCTAAGTTGGTAATTCCTTTTGGATTGAAGCGATACTCTCCAAGGAAGTTGATATGTTCCCATCCTAATGGAGATATTTGCTTTAATAAATCCTCCCGTAACATTCCTTTACTTTGAAGTAATTCGGTAGCTTTGCCTAGATAAACTGTATTCCATACACAAAATTCAGTATAAAGCACATCCCCTGTAAAATTATTTTCCTTCGTGCAAGTGCTTTAAACATCTTGACTAATGCAACTAGATAATGCGTCTGAAAATTTGTATCAAAACTGATTTCTCCCGTATTGAGAAATCGGTTTTTTATTTTACATAAAAACTGCCTTAAATGCTTAGACTTAGCAAGTTTAAAGCTGCCCAAATAAATGATATGAAAAAATTAATTGACACATTTCCTTATACTTAGTAATACTATATACTATTACTAAGTAATACTGATTAGTTTGTAAGGAGGATATATGAAACATTTAACGGAAATGCTTAAGGGAGTTCTTGAAGGTGTGGTGCTCCAAAAGATTCAAACAGGAGAAACCTATGGTTATGAAATTACTAAGTGAGCCAGTTCCTTCTCTTACATCTTGTTGATGATGCTTTTTGTCAGTTCCGCATTTGTTCCTGTAGATGGAATGCCCAAGGTAGTACGCCTATTCGCAGAAAATCAACCTATGACACCAATTATTCAAACAATCAGAAATCTATTTAATTCACATGCTGTTGGAAACGATTTGTGGGTGTCTATTGGCTAATCATTATGATTTCATATTTATATGGAATGAAAGCTTATAGGAGAGTATAAGCACCTCAAAATTTGTAAGGGAGTAAACATTTTAGGGAGGGGGATAGAAAAATTGACAAAGATAGTACTCTTTGTTATTATATAGTGGTAGTAAGTAATACTGAATATCTGTTACACAAAATAGCTGATTCACAAAAGAGTAATTCAAAAATTTTAACTCACTATTCTGTAATACAGATTATTGTCATCACAAAGTACTAATAAGAAAGAAGTAAAAAATATGAATAAAATCACAGAAATGCTTAAAGGTGTGCTTGAGGGCTGCGTGCTAGAAATTATCAGCCGTGGCGAAACCTACGGCTATGAAATCACGCAGCAGCTGCGAGCACTGGGCTTTAGTGACATTGTGTAGGGAACAGTTTACACCATCACAATGCGGCTCGAAAAAAATAAACTCGTGGATATTGAGAAAAAGTCATCCACGATGGGCCCACCGCGCAAATTTTATCGGCTCAATGAAGCTGGCCAGCAAGAACTGGAAAATTACTGGGTCAAATGGAACTTTATCTCAATCAAACTAAACGAATTAAAAGCAAAATAAAGGAGAATAAACATGAGTATTTTCGCTAAAATCCTTGGGGATTTTAGCAAGCAGGGAGTGAAATGGAAAACCATGCAAAAGCCTTACCTGAAGACTACTACAACGCCTACAACGCGATGCAAAAATATCTTTGGAACTCTGGCGGCGTGATGGATTGGCAAGAAACGATATTCGTCTTTAATCACATCATCGACCTTCTTGAAGAAGCCGCAGCCGATGGCAAGCGCGTTAAAAGTTACTGGCAACGACGTAGCAGCCTTCTGTGATGCTCTCGTCATTGATGCAAACTCGTGGGTTAATAAGCAACGTCATAAACTGAACGATACGATTAAATAATAGAACTTTGCTGAACAGCTTAGTATCTTAAAGGAGACTACAATGAACTTTTTAGAAAAAATAACCGGCAGCGATATGACTAAAGAAATGAAAGGTTTTGAAGCACGAGCAAAAGTCTTGCCAGCTGAATATCAAACTGCTTGGAAAGAAATTATAAGTAATCTCTGGATTCACGGAGATTTCACCGGTCGTAATCTGATGCCGATTCTTGACAGTGCTCTTGAACTGCTTGAAGTTACATCAGCAGACGGCCAGAGCGTCGAAGAAGTACTAGGAGATGATATCAAAGGCTTCTGCACAGCGCTTGTTGGTGACGAAGGCGCAAAAACTTATAGAGATAAATGGCGTGACCAACTCAACAAGAACGTAGCAAGAAAATTAGGAGGACTGAAATGAGTATCAAAAAAATCATCGAAGGCAAAAAAGAATGGAGAGCACATGTTTCGCGTGTTAAAGCGCTTCCACAAGATTACCAAATTGTCTATAAAGAGATCCAAAAATATCTCTTCAAAGTCGGTCCTGTTGAGCTAAACGAAGGTATCGGACTGCTCTCGGAAATTCTCAGCTTCTTTGAAGAAGGCGCAGCTGCTGGGAAAGGTGTGCTTGAAGTCACAGGAACAGACGTTGCTGCTTTCTGCGATGCACTGATTGAAGATTCAAAAACTTACGCTGATCTCTATCAAGAATCGGTCAATCAAAAAGTCGATAAGGCTATGAAAAAATAGAAGGAACGTAGTACTTGACGGCAAAATTCAATCGAACTTTTGCCTAAGTACTGCGCTAACCTAACCTCCCAATCTCTCAGTGATATAAATGAGAGATTGGGATTTTTAATACTGGAATATCCTTTACGTTGTAAATCCGCGTTTTACTGGCGGTACCCCTAATGGAACTACCATGAAAATAAGTTTCTTTAAAAATGAAAAATGACAATACTTAAGAAGACCCTGCTCAATCGTTTTAAAAAAAAGAGGAGAGCGTTAATTAATTAGTCTATAGATTAGGGTTGACTGGATTAAGGTCAGTATCAGTATTGACACTTCCTAACCATTTTCATTCTTTGCGATTCATGGATGGCTAACGGGGCAGGTTAGTTCCATAAACGTAAGCAACAGTGTTAAGAATGAATGGATTTGATATCTAGAATTTTTTCGGTCACAAAAAATGCTATACTTTCCAGCGTTTTTCTCATAATACATGCTGCTATTGTATTTTTCTTTTGTTTAAAACCCGTTTTACTCCTATCGATAAAATAAACAATACACCAGCAGCAAGTGACACAGCCGAGATTACTTCCTGTCCTGTCAGGGTGAGGGCTTTTGCCAATTCGACTGAATATGATAGGGATAAGGCTGTCATTAGTTTTGAGAGTGAGGCGATCAGAATAAATCTGCAAAAAGAAACTCCGCCTATCCCCGATCCAAGGCAAATGATTTCATCTGGGAGAATCGGGATAATAAGCAGAAGGAAAAGAATGGTCGTTTCATTTTTTTCTACATACTTTTGGTAGCTTTGCAAGTGCTTTTCTTTTACTAATTTTAATGCAAGCTTTTGTCCGCCAACCCTAGCTATAAGGAACATGACTGCTATGCCGGAAATAGTTCCGGAAAAACCTAGATAAGTTGCGGTAAATGAGCCGAAAACTGCACTGCCTGCAGGAATAGTTACTGCTTCGGGCAAGGGTAATATGATTGGCTGGAGGAAACAAATAAGGAGGAAAAGGAGTTTGCCTAAGAGGGTATTTTCTCCCAAAATGCTCTCAATACCGTTCGCATCTGCCAGAACCAAAAACTTTGTAGAATAAAAAATCATACAGACAATAATCAAAAAAATGCTCAAGTAAACTAAGGAGAGACTTGTAAGTTTTAAATAGTTTACTTTTTTCATTTTTATCAAGACAAGATTAATAGACAGAATGCCTGTTAAGATGACTGTAAATATAACTTTATAAATTATCAGCTGCGATGGTAAAAACACAAAAACGCACATGGCTGCAAACGCAGCCATCAATAAATTCGTCCACAACTCAGGCAGTTTCTTTCCAAAAACCACAATATTCTTTCTCCCTTTAAGTGAATTTTATTTGTATGATTAAGTGTACTGGCGATGCCATCTTAAGAAAACAGACCTGGGGTTTAACTGAAAGTAAGGCCTGAGGCTTAAATCTCTAAAATGTGCGATTATTCCCATTAACATACATTCAAATTCAAGGGAAAAAGTACCCCTAATTAGCTAACGGGGCAGGTTAACTGAAGAGTGCGGTTTGATCTTTGTTCAAGGGCGATATTCTTGAATAAGAGAAGGGATTATTCGTAAGTAACCGAACTATTAGTTATACAATTAACGTGGTCTGGATAGCGCAATATTTTGTATAATGTTCAAAGACGGACATTTAATGTCTCCAATTCATCGGATGTTTACCAGTGACCTGTGTCAAAATATTAGGAGAAGGGAGCCAAGGTGTGTAATGAAGAACCCTGATAAGATTTACAACACTGCCGTAGAGGCAACTTTAGAGGTAATTGGAGGAAAGTGGAAACCTGTGATTCTCTTTCATCTAACATTTGGCAAGAAACGTAACAATGAATTGAAAAGCTTGATACCCGAAATTACTCAAAAAATGTTAACGCAGCAACTTCGGGAGCTAAAAGAGGAAGGTGTCGTCTTACGCATTTCTTATAATCAGGTTCCACCAAAAGTCGAGTACGAGTTGACAGACTACGGCTGGAGTCTAAAGGAGATCCTGCATCTGATGTGTAGGTGGGGGGATTCGCATATAGAGAGAAAGTACAGGGGAAGGGCTACCCTTCTGGCCAATCCACAGCTTGAAGACGTACAGAACATATAAGAAGCGGGCCTTGTATACAAGGCCCGCTTTGCGTTTATGGGATGACTTTGCGTTTCCGAAAGTCGTCGAAGATGTTCATAAACATCGCTTCGGTATCGACGTATTCGTGAAAACCAAAGCGACGGGCCTTAGTTCCGTCGGCGAAAAAATCGTAATCCCAAGAGAACACAAAATCACCGAATTTCCAGGATGATAGGTCTTTATAGGAATGACCAGCAAGCCCATGATTATCGACCATTTTGTTCCAAAGTGGCTCCTTGTCCGCCATGACAACGTCCAGTGACATCTGCAGCGGAGGCGCCGTCTCCAAGCCGAAATAGTGCGCTATCTTCGGCCATAATTCATTCCACCGGAACAGATCACCGTTCGTGATGTTGAATGCCTGATTGGCACAACGTTCTTCAGTCGCCGCCCATACTGTTGCCTTCGCGAGAAGCCCCGCATCCGTCATCTCCAAGAGACTGTCGTAAGCACCAGGCTTGCCGGGAAACCGCAGCGGAAGTCCAAGCTCCTTCGAAATTGAGGCGTAGATCGCAATAACCATGGCGAGGTTCATCGGATTTCCAAGCGAAAAGCCACAGACTACAGAAGGACGGAGCGCCGTCCAAGTCCAAGCCTTACCTTTTTGCCTTTGTTCTAAGAAATCTTGCTGATCAACATTGAACTCGGGCGGCATATGTTTAGCATCTGTCTCACGGGCAGGCGTCTTGAATGGGCCGAGATGTGCTCCGTATACCTTGTAACCCTGCATCAAACTGACATGTTTTAATCCAGAGGCGATTGGTTCGATCGCCTCTACGGTGTTCACTAGCATGGCGAGGTTGGGAGGAACAAGTTCGGCCCAAGTTGGACGGTCCTGATAGGCGGCATAGAAGATATGTGTTACCTCAGTTAAACACCCTAGCTTCTCGCGGGTGTCGTCAATATTGAGTAAATCCGCAGCCACATACCGTACACGGGCGTCAGAATCTCCGCCTCGACGTGATACGCCAATCACGTCCCAATCAGGGAGGGTAATTAGGTGATTAATGAGGTTACGACCGATGACACCATTTGCGCCTACGACCAAGGCGACTTTGCGTGTGCGTGTTTGAGGTGCATTATTCATAGTGTTCCAGCTCCTTCTATACTGTGCTTAGTTCACTATTATTTTGCATCAAGGAACCACACTTGAGAAGTACGCACTTTGAAGTGTCATAAGCACTTTTTTGTAATCCAGCAGTACTCATAAGACAGATCTTCGGTGTTAATAGCATATGAACCTCAAAAAATCATTATAGGAATTGTTTGAAAATGTAATGATTATTCAACCCCGTTTTTTTCTTTATCCTCTCTTAAACACCAACATTAATTTATTTTTCAAAATAGATCAGAATGCTGAAAATGCTCATTACTACGAGAGAGAAACGGATTTACTGATGTTCTGGGAAGATCTTCAACAATTGGGCGCGATTTTTTAGTAAGAATCGCTTTTTCTATAGAACAAACGGGGAAGTTAGTTTAGGAAATCTCCCGAAAAAAATGTATTTACTACTATTATTTTACGTTTCTATTAATTATGACGATTAAATTATTTGTTCAAAGCTTACAATAAAACCTCTACCTATAAACGGATTCCTATTATTCTCTTTAATTTTACCTTTCTTTATTCTATCTTAACATCTACGTATATGAGGATTTACACTTTCCATCTATTCTTAAAAATGTACCGGATAAATAAGGAGTGGAGTAAATGGGAAAAAAAAAGACCTTAGCCGCAGTGATTGCTGCACTTATGATGTTTTCAGCACAGCCTGCTTTGGCTGATATTGAGTCAGACCGTTCTGATAGTAGGAGCTTCGGTCCAAAGACCTTTGACCTTCAGGCACACCGCGGGGGAATGGGGCTTACTGTCGAGTCGACTATTGCATCGTTCTCCCATGCACTAGAAATGGGTGTGAATACACTTGAGCTTGACGTGCAAATCACAGAGGACCACCAGGCTGTTGTCACGCATGATCGCAAAATATCAGGAAGAAATTGTAAGGATACAACCCCCGCTTTCGCTGGTGACCAAGAGTTCCCATACGTAGGCAAGTATATAAAGGACCTAACTCTTGCTCAGATCCGTACGATGGACTGTGGTACAAATACCAAGCCTGAATACCCAGATCAACAACCGAGCCCAGGCGCTAAAATGCCGTTGCTAAGCGAGGTTATCGACCTTGTGAAGCACTACAAAGCCAAGAAGGTGTGGATGAACATTGAGACAAAGGTAGAGGCTGGTGCATCTTGGGAGACAGCTCCACGTGAAGAGTTCGTACAAATCGTCGCTCAACACGTTCGCGAGGCAGGATTGCTTGACCGCGTTTCAATTCAAAGCTTTGACTGGGGCGCGCTTATGCGTATGAAAGAGGTAGAGCCAAGCTTACCTGTCGTTGCACTGACCAATGGTCCGCAATTCTTACAGCCAGGCCAACCGGGGGCTTCTCCGTGGCTGGGTGGAATCGACATCGATGACTTCGGTGGAGACCTTGTGGCGGCAGCCAAATCGTTTGGCGCGGATGCAATCTCTCCTGTTCACGGATTCCCACAAAACGGAAAAATTACTGACGAGAACTACGTACCTTATGTAACAAAGGGCATGGTGGAGGCTGCGCACAAGTCTGGCATGAAGGTCATCCCGTGGTCAATCAACGATATGCCAACGATGAATAAGCTTATTGACGACGGAGTCGACGGAATCATCACCGACTACCCAGACCGTCTGCGTGAGGTCATGGAAGAGCGTGGATTCGAACTGCCTAAGGGGTATAAGGCACCGAAAAGTTATTAAATATTAAAGATTAAATAATTCAATGAAATCAGTTTTAGAGAAAATCTATTTATTTAATAAAGTAAGCCACCAAGTTTTAATATTTCGACAATAAAAATTTTATACTCTAAAAATAGTTAATAGAAAACTTTGAGAGGTGTTAGCCTTGTTTAAAAAATTATTTATTTTATTGCTGTCCATGATTCCAATGTTCTCGTACAGTAGTGAAACTCATGCCACAGAACTACCAATGTTTGAAAGGGGTAATGAGACTGACATTAAAGTTATGGCTTATAATATTCATCATGGAGAGGGAACAGATGCCATTTTGGATTTGAAAAGAATTGCAGACATTATTAAAACATCGGGTGCTGATATCATTGGTTTGCAAGAAGTAGATAATCATTTTTCCGAGCGAAGTAATTTCGAAGATCAAGCGAAATGGTTGGCAACTTACTTAGGAATGCATTATGCATATGGTGCAAATCTTGACTATGAACCTTTACAAGAAGGAGAACACCGTCGCCAATACGGAACGGCCGTGTTAAGTAAATATCCTATCCTTTCTGCCGAAAATCATATGCTCACCAATATTCCATATCCAGTAAACCCTACTGAGCAGCGCGGTCTATTGGATACTGTGATTAACGTGAGAGGAAATCATATTCACTTTTACAATACGCATCTTGACAATAAAAGAGCCCAACAGAGGGATTTACAAATCAGGGAGATACTTGACATTGCAAAACAAAAAGAAGGAACAAGTATCTTTGTAGGAGACTTCAATGCTACACCTGAAAGCTCAGAAATTCTAAAGATGTCTGCACAATATAAAGACGTATTTGCTGAACTCGGTCAAAATGAAGACTTTACCATACCAGTAGATAAACCAGATCGTCGCATCGACTATATTTTTACTTCTGAAGATGTCAAGATTAGGACTGGGGAAGTTATATACACTAATGCATCTGATCATTTACCAATTACTGCAGAGTTAGTACTGAAAAAAAATTCGCCATTTAATAACGGGATAGGCAATAACTAACCCCTAATAAGGACTACCTATCCTTGATTATTGTGAATATGAAACCCATTCAGTAAAGAAACTGAATGGGTTTTTTATTAGGTGTAATTTTTAAATAACTACAAATCTATAATTGAACCTATTTCTGTGGTCCTTCAGGTGACACTGTTTGTTTAGTTCAAAACAGGACATTGGTAGGAAGGGGAATATAAAATAGGAGGGGAAATAGTAAGGTAGTGTGGATCACAAAAAAAGAGGGAGATGGCGGTATGAAGAAATTACTAACTAGTTTGGTAGTATTAGTAATGGCCCTAGGGATATCTTTTTCCACCGCTTCAGCATCTGCTGGAGGTTTTCACCACCCAGAAAGCTGGGATAAAAACTCTATTTTGCGGAAGGACACTCATGGGGTAGAGGTCAGAAATATGCAGTATATCCTGAATGTCATGGGTTTTTATACGGATTCAGCAGTGGTTGATGTTGATGGGATTTTTGGGCCGAAAACCGAAGCGGGTGTAAAGAAATATCAAAAAGAAAACAACCTGAAAGTGGATGGTGTGGTTGGCCCTCGGACGTGGGATAGCTTCTCACAATACATTAAGAAGACTGGCAATGAAACATATGGAGCAGGCGGAAACATGGGTCTCAGAATCAAATGGAAGTACGACAATTCTTCCTATACATCCGGCTCTAAAGCCTATATTTACGGTAATGGAGATACATTAAGCGACCAATATCGCTTGTATGCGAATTAAAATACAGGATGGCCCTAACATATGAAAAACGTGTCTAAATAGGCACGTTTTTATTTTTTGCTTTCACGAGTTGTATGTTGTATCTCCCAATTTACTCCTTGCTTTCGTTCAGTTGGTCCTTGATTGATTTTGGGTGAATTTTTTATTGTCATGGTCAAACTTCGTAAAGAATGCCCTTCTCATAATCGAGAGGGGCATTTTTATAAAGCAAGTCGTCCTGAATTATAGGTCTAACCTTATTGGCTATACATTCTAATTAAAATAATAAAGAAATCTTCTCCTTTTTCATTTAATCCTTTTCACGATAATTGGTTCTTCGCTCTCCCAGCTGTTTTGCAGCCTTTTTAGCCTTCTCCTGCTCAGGGTTTGTGTATAGGGCAGCCGTGGTGGTTGAAGTATGACCAAGTTGAGTCATCAGTAAATGGATGTCTCCTGACTGCTCCATTAAGTTCGTCCCATAAGTATGTCTAAGTTTGTGTGGGGACATCGATTTATTGGTCTTAAATGCCTTCGTATATTTCTTAACTAGGGCCTCGATGGCACGGTTGGAGAGAGGGGTCGCTCCATCATTCACCCTAGTCAAGAATACATAAGCAGTATCATCGTTTGATCCGCTATAACGCTCCGTTCGTATAGCTAGGTAGTCTTTTATGTCCTGCATAGACGGAGGAGAGACTGCCACAACATCCTTTTTTCCACCCTTACGTAAAACATGTATTTGTTTTTCCTCGAAATCCAAGTCTCGTAGCCTTAAGTTGGATAACTCGTTCACCCGAATTCCGCTTCCTAAGAAGAGGGATAAGATCGCAAAATCACGTTCCTTGTCCCTTTTAAAATAAATGAGTTTCCTGGACTTTTCAGGTAGTTCCTTTTCATAGTTATGCTTCACGAATTCAAGAAACCGAGCATCCTCATCATTGTGGAAAATCTTTGTCGATATTCTGGAAGCCCGCGCCCCCAAAGTCTCTTTCACTTTATTCACTTCAATTTTCAACATGACATTTCGGTAGAAGTAAGGTTCGCCGTCGTCATTTTCTGTCTGTGTCGTTAAATACTTGAAAAGGGAACGTAATGCTGAAATTTTCCGATTGACGGATACTTTTTCCGCTTTTTTTGTTTCCTTCTTATTGATAGGGATATTTCTCCGTTCCAAAAATTTTATAAAGGATTGGGCTTCAATCAACTTCAACTTTTCCAGCACTGTCAGAGGGATATCCTTAATATGCTCCTGCTCAGCAATGCCTTCAGATATCAGCCACTCCAAAAATAATTTATAATCAAGAACGTAATTCAAGAGGGTGGAAGGGGACCGGGTATCCAATTTATTGTCAACATATTCAACGATATAGAAAGGCATGGACTTAACCAGCTGTTCCAACTTCTGCTCATGAACTTGATGTTGTCTGGTGTTAGCCATTGGTCGACTCCTTTTAAGTTGATTTTTGCGTAAAATTCAATTTTTACGCATAGTTGTTTACATAATAATATTATGTGTTGTTAAATACCTAACGTAAAAGTCCATGTAGGGATATGACTGAATTGAATTAACATTTTACAGGAACTTTCACATATTCATATTTTTCTGGATATTGAAGTTTAAGCTTTTCGATAGCAGCTTCAGCAGCATCTTTCGTTTCAAAAACTTCATCTAACTTGATTGTTTCTTTTTTTGTATGGAGATCAAAAACTCGTATTATGTATTTCATCATAAAACCCCTTTATCATAATTTAAGGATTTGTTATGTATAGTCGATAAAATCTCCTAGATGGTTTTCAACAATTTGCTGTAAAATGTCTATATTCACCGTCTGAATCATGAACAGCCATGTTCCTGAAACCCACCATAGCCTTTAATCGTTTGACCGTATTTTCGTCAATAATTAAGAAGCATATCAAACACATCTCTGCTGGTTTGAGGCAATCCCAATTTCTGTTCAGCTACAATATGCATAGCCAAGTCAATTGACGCTTCACATGCCCTTTGAATATTGAGGTATGATCGAGTCTTGTCTTTTAGACTTCCAGCATCGTTGGCATAAACCTAATTTTGTTCAAAATGACATCATTCTTTATAAATGGTCCCACTTTCTTCTATTTTTTTTAAGATATTTTCGCGTTCCTCATTCAATTTAGCGTACATGCTAAGAGCAGTCATTTGTTGGTTTTTAAGTAGTTTGTCATCTTTTGAATAAATCACAGTTCCGGTCGTATAAATCTGTGCCTGAAAAACGGTTGATGCTGATCTTAGATTAATCAGGTCCACATCTATTTTAAGGATATCGGCCAGTTCCTGGGCCAATAAAAATAACTCATATGTAAAATGTGAAGAATCTTGACTGTAGAACGCCACATCAATGTCACTATCCTTATGTGTAGTGTTCTTCGCGTAAGAACCAAACACGATGATAAAGGAAGGATCAATTTTGCCTATTAGGAACTCTTGGATACTTTGAAACATTCCTGTTTTCATAAGACACGCTCCCTCATGATAATACGAATAGTATACCAAACATTCATTCCTATGTCTATTTATTCGTAAAATAGATATTTTACGCAAAGATTAATAATATAATTTGCCACACTCTCCTCCTCATCATAAACTAGAGCTTATGTAAAAGATGGTTTTAATTAGGCAGTAACTCTAGGACAAAAGGAAACGATCTTATATTTATAGAGATCACTTTTAATATTATATATTCTAACGAGGCGCATGGTCTTGAATATGACCTTCTTTTTCGAGTAATAAATCAATAAAGAGAACTGATGTCGATATATCAGTTCTCTAGTAAAAAAAAAATTCTATATTCTTTATTTGTTATATGAGAAGAAATTTATAGTGGAATCAAAAAAAATCAGTCCCTACTGAACCTTCCCATTATTCTTTCTTATCATTATTCTCTTGGTTATTCTTTTCTGAAATTCGTCTTTGATTGGCTTTCGTCTCAGCATTCACATGGTTTGCATCATTTGGTTTATTTTTTTTAGAACCTCTTGCATCATTACTCATATTTATTCACCTCCCGTGGCAGCTTATATACGTATGTTAGCTTACTCTTGCCTCCAAATTTTATACGCCTCACCTGGATGTAGCACATCGCTAACTAGCATTAAGACATCCCGTACAGACAGCAGACAACATTATTTCAATCACACAAAACGAGCAAAACCGTTTAGAGTCCGCTCATGTAATGATTCAAAAATATCCCAATCAAAACTTATATCCTTTCGATGTTCAAATTCAATTGCACCCTATTCACTACGTGAAAACCGAAAGAGGTCCTTATAAATGAATACAGAAGTAGTAGCGGTACAAATACTCGTTTAATCGCAGGATTTCATCACCCTTGAACCTCAGGGCAAAAGATCTATAATAAAAGGATAGTTGTAACTATCCTTTCGCCTTCACCCCTTTCAACTTTCGCGCGAGTTACCATTTCCGGACGCGCCCTATACCATATATGACGCACAACTTACGTTTTCGCGCACTTTCATTGTCACGATCTATAGGAATGGGGTTTTCAGTAATCCCTTTACATAGTTAAGATTTATATAGATTTTTAACAAAGGGTAAATCGTTCGGGACGTTCGTAAAAGTCTATGTGAGTTTAAGGGCGTTCGTAAATTGTTTTTGTACTTTGATGAACGTGAATAAGGGTTGTTTTGGGGAGGAATTCCACCGTTCGAGAAAGTCTACTTTTACGAACGATAGCAACAATGCTATACCGCCCTCGTTACAGGTTGTTTTCTGGTAAAGTGATGATTAGTACCGTAAACGTCCGTTTTTGGTGCTTATTTTTTCAGAAAATCAATTGGATATTTATGTTAAGATAGATAAGAGATTGTGAAGAAATGCACTTAAAGTAACTGGCAGGTTAGTTCAAGATAGATGCTCTAATTTTGTAATTAAAATATGCATTTAACCATAGACAAGGATACCAATCGATGGACCTGGACAATTACAATTACAGGTACAGTACTAGATAGGTACTAGCGTATCATCAACCTGGACAATTATTACTATTATTTGTGCATAATTCTGAAAAGGGTATTACACGAAAAAAATAGATTAAATAACCTTTAGTAAGACAAGAAAAGACAGCAAAAAATGCTGTCTTTTTTAAGAAATTTATTCCTTTATAGGAGGTTCAAATGCTGAAAGCGTATCTCTACTCTAATGTTGTTAATAGATCGAGAACATTTTCAAATTTGAATTCAAGCAGCATTTCCTTCTTGATCACATCACGAAGAGTTCTTTGAACACTAGAGTCGATAGCAAGAAGATTAGATATCGTAACCTCCGGAGGAGAAAGCGTTCTTCCTCCCTCTAATGTTCCTAAAACAAATTGAATCTTCTCTGCCTCAGCATTGATAATGTGAGCCAAAGCTAATTCTTCTAGGGCAATGGAGCTTAAAAGCAATGGAATCGTCCGCTCTATGGTAACAGAATTTATTGAGGATACACAGCTATTTAGTAAGATCGAGACATTATCAGTCCCGTTATTTGAAACTGCCAGATCAATTCTCCCATCGTTGTTAAAATCAGCTGCAACAATTGTCTCAGGAGCATCTCCTACCGCAAAGGTCACCTGTGCCTGAAAAGTGCCGTCTCCGTTACCTAACAGGATCGAGACATTATCATCCCCATTATTTGAAACTGCCAGATCTAAAATCCCATCCCCATTAAAGTCAGCCTGGGTGATCCCTGTCGGAGCATCTCCTACCGCAAAGGTCACCTGTGCCTGAAAAGTGCCGTCTCCGTTACCTAGCAGGATCGAGACATTATCAGTCCCATTATTTGAAACTGCCAGATCTAAAATCCCATCGTTGTTAAAATCAGCTGCAATAATTGTCTCAGGAGCATCTCCTACCGCAAAGGTCACCTGTGCCTGAAAAGTGCCGTCTCCGTTACCTAACAGGATCGAGACATTATCATCCCCATTATTTGAAACTGCCAGATCTAAAATCCCATCTCCATTAAAGTCAGCTTGGGTGATCCCTGTCGGAGCATCTCCTACCGCAAAGGTCACCTGTGCCTGGAAAGTGCCGTCTCCGTTACCTAACAGGATTGAGACATTATCATCCCCATTATTTGAAACTGCCAGATCTAAAATCCCATCGTTGTTAAAATCAGCTGCAATAATTGTCTCAGGAGCATCTCCTACCGCAAAGGTCACCTGTGCCTGAAAAGTGCCGTCTCCGTTACCTAACAGGATCGAGACATTATCATCCCCATTATTTGAAACTGCCAGATCTAAAATCCCATCTCCATTAAAGTCAGCTTGGGTAATCCCTGTCGGAGCATCTCCTACCGCAAAGGTCACCTGTGCCTGGAAAGTGCCGTCTCCGTTACCTAACAGGATTGAGACATTATCATCCCCATTATTTGAAACTGCCAGATCTAAAATCCCATCCCCATTAAAGTCAGCCTGGGTGACCCCTATGGGAGCATCCCCTACCGCAAAATTGATCGCAGATTGAAAAGATGGACAAGCCAATCTTAAAACCTCCTTTTATTATTTTTTTAAAACTGTATTTTCAACAATCTTTATTTCTAATTTAGAATATTTGAGATAATGATAGTTTGGTATGGAAACTATCAATTCCCTTAGTAATATAAAATACTTAATAAAGTCAAAATGATCAGATAGTTTTAACCCCCAAAACGACGGACGATTAATCTATATCGACTTTTACATTACACCGGGAATATTTAGAAAAGATAATATTATTCTCTCTATTTTATGTAACAAGCGTTGGGATGACTGAGTACTTGTCTTGCTGTAGAAGTACATTCTTTGTTGAAAGAGCTCTTTTATTTCATTTATGGAACACCTACGATATTAGTAGGAACGCATATGATCAATCCAATAGTCCTCTCTTCTAGCTTTCATTTTGATCAATCTTTTTTCAAAATGGATTCTTTTTATTTAACGTAAAAAACTTTATTTCAAAGCTACAAGTTGAAGAAGAAAAATCAAAAGCATTGTTTAACAGAGTCTATTTTAAAGAAGTAACAATCAAAAAAGTTCGTAAAAGTGTACTTTTACGAACGGGGGAGTGACCTTCACAACATAATTAAAAGATGTGGCTTGAACATTATTACTTTATTACTACCGATTCTGGATACCAGTCTGGATTTTTCTTTGTCACTTTTTTAATATCTATTGGATCTGGAAATAATTTTAAATCGTAAAACGTATCAGCTAAATTTTGTTGAGCTTTTACAGCTTCCTCATCAATAGATAGTACACCAAATTCTCGTCTACCATTCGCAACTTCAAGAGGCTTAGCGTCAAGTTTAAGTTCTTTTGATAAAATTGTAGCTACTTCTTTAGTGTGCGTATTCGCCCATTCATCTGACTTTTGTAATTCATCTAAGATAATTTTAATTGTATTAGGATTGTTATTTACGAACTTTTCAGAAACAAAATAAAAAGTACGGTTTTGTGTTAAGTTTTCACCATTTACAATCGTTCTTGTGCTTGTACTACTTTCTAATACAGCCAAAAATGGATCCCAGGTACCGATTACATCAATTTCCCCAGATTCAAATGCAACGCGCCCTTCTGCTGCATCTTTATAGTAAATAGGTTTTACATCATCAATACTTAGCCCTTCTTTTTCTAGGGCTTTAACAAGAAGGTAATGCATATTACCGCCCTTAGTTACCCCAATTTTCTTACCTTTAAAATCTTTTACGGTTTTAATTGGAGAATTATCTTTAACTACTAAAGCAACTCCTTTTGGGTAAGGTGTATCAGATGCTACATATACACTGGTTTTACCACTTGCTTGTGAAAAAACACCGTTGGCATCTGATGCATGTCCAAAATCGATAGCTCCAGTATTTAATCCTTCTAATAAAGCTGTCCCAATCGGAAACTCAGACCATTCGACTTTTATATTTTCTTTCTCTAACCGCTTTTCCAACGTACCTCGTGCTTTTAAAATATTTAACGTATTTCCTTTTTGATAACCAATTTTAACTACTGTTTCCTTAGCATCGCTTGACTTAGAACTACTTTCCTCTGCCCCACACGCAGCCAGCAATCCTACTAATAAAACCGTAATCAATCCATATATCCACTTTGCTTTTATTCTCATGTAATATCCTCCTAGTTATCTTTGTTCATGCATTAATTGATTCAATATAATATTTTGATAATGTATAAATTCATTATCCACATGTCTTGGTCTTGCTAACGGAACCGATATGTCTGATTCAATTCCCCCATCTTTAATGACAATGACTCGATCAGCTAAGCGTATCGCTTCACTAACGTCATGTGTCACGAGAATGGCTGTGAATTTTTCTTCATTCCATAGCTTTTCAATTAAACCTTGCATCTCTAAACGAGTAAGTGCATCTAACGCACCTAGTGGCTCATCAAAAAGTAACAATTTAGGTTTTCCAGCAAGAGCTCTTGCTAAAGATACACGTTGCTTTTGTCCTCCAGACAATACTGCTGGCCATTCTTTTTGTTTATCTACTAACCCAACAAGTGATAAAGATGTTTCTGCATTTTTTTTATTTTTATCGGTGACACCAATTTCAACATTTTCTAAAACGCTTTTCCACGGAAGCAAACGCGAATCTTGAAACATAATTCTTGTATCTGAATGTAACCCTTTCACTTGCTTTTCGTTAAATAAGATCGTTCCATTTGATGGTGTTTCTAATCCAGCAATAAGACGAAGCAGTGTACTTTTCCCACAACCACTTTTTCCAACAATCGCTACAAATTGACCAGGCTTAATGGTTAATTTAATGTCCTTTAATACCTTCAAATCTCCAAATTTTTTGTCTACATTGTTTAGTTGAATTTTGATTCCTGACATGTGAAACCCCCACATTATGCTTTTTTCTTATAAAAATTCGGATGCCACTGAAGCCATTTTTTTTCTAAAATTAACGCTAGCACATCTGATAACTTTCCTAATAACGCATATAAAATGATACTTAAAATAACGATATCCATCTGCATAAACTCACGTGCCGATGTTGCCATATAACCAATTCCTGTATCTGATGCAATTGTTTCAGCCACAATTAATGACATCCACATGATACCTAATGCATAACGTACGCCAACTAAGATTGACGGCAATAAGAAAAAGCGATCCTTCTTAAATAAGAATCGCACCTGTTAGGTTAAGAACTATGCTTTTTTATTTTTAATCTCTTCCAACAGAGAGATAACCCTTTCATTCTGCTTAATTATTGTTTGATTTTGATTTCTCATTTTTGTGAAGTCAAATAAAAATATTAATAAGATTGCTAATATAAGGAAAGCCATAATTCACCTCTATACTCTACTTTTCTCTAAATTGTACCAGTTCTTATGCAACTATCCTGCCACTTCAGTGCCATAAGAAAAGTGAGCTGCCTTAAAGACAGCTCTGAACTTCAGCTAACGTACCCGTTAGTTTAAGTGTATTAAATCACAAACTTAGCTGGTTTTGTTTAATAAGAAAGATGCGCAAAACCCATTTTCATTCATTACATGAATGCTAACCTGCCCTGTTTTCTTGAAAATATGACTGTATGGATGTGAGTATTACAGTCTCCCGGTTTATACGGCCGTACTAACGCACCTGTTTGTTGCATAAGAATATTCCATTTTTAATTTTTGTATTTTACACAAATAGATATTCACTAAAAAATTTCTTTTTAATATCAAGCCATTCATCCGAAATAATACTAAAATAAACATCGTCTCTTTTATTTCCATATTGATCTATATAATTACTACGGAAGATTCCCTCCTGTTTAGCACCAAGTTTTAAAATAGCTTTCTGAGATCTAATATTATCTATATCTGCACTTAACTGAATTCTGTTAAATTTCATATTCTCGAAAACATAGTTTAACAATTCATATTTACAAGCTTTATTTAAGCCAACTCCTTGAAAGCTAGTTCCATACCAAGTCCAGCCTATTTCCAACCTCTTATTATGGAAATTTATATTTCCAAGTCTTGTACTACCTACAACACTTTCACTTTCTTTATCAATAATAATAAATGGGTAAGACTTACCTTCTGTTCTTTCATTTAAAGTTGAATGTATATATTCATCTAACTCGTCTTTAGTACGAATAGTTACCCCCATATAAATCCAAATAGAATCATCATAAATAATATCTTTTAGAGAATCTTTGTATTCTAAAGTAAAAGGAACCAGTGATATTTTTTTGTTCTCTAAATAAATATCTTTCTGAAAAAAATCATTCAATGCTAAAGACCACCTCTACAATTTATTTCTTCCCACCCATTGGCTATATCCATATTTTAGCACGTAGTATTACTAAACTGCCCCGATAGTTGCATAAAGATAAAGCTGCCTTAAAGACAGCTCCGATCTTCAACTAACGCATCCGTTAGTTAAAAAAGAAGGAAAAATCCACTTACTTCACTATCCAGCTAATTTTGTAAACAAAAAGAGCGTTAACTCTTTTGGTTAACGCTCTAAAATCGATTTAAAATACATTAATAACGAATACATGAACCTATTAAACTACAATATATAAGATTAAGGACTCCTGTTAGTTAAGCTGCGGACCTTTGCAGTGGCCACCGTTTTAATTGGGACTATTTTTATATAAAACCAAAAGTAATTACAAGACTTGTTGTAAAAATCGACGTGTTCTTTCTTCCTTAGGTTCTGTAAAGAATATTGTTGGGGGACCTTCTTCGATAATTTTTCCATCTGCCAGCATAATTACACGGTCTGCTACTTCCCTTGCAAAGCCCATTTCATGTGTGACAATCACCATTGTCATACCATCTTTTGCAAGATTCTTCATTGTTTCAAGCACTTCACCTACAAGCTCCGGATCTAACGCAGATGTAGGTTCATCAAATAGCATGACGCTTGGCTCCATGGCTAGTGCTCTAGCAATCGCAACCCGTTGCTTTTGTCCCCCAGAAAGTTGTTCAGGATAATGATGGGCTTTGTCAGCTAAACCAACTTTATTCAATAGCTCCATCGCCTTCTCGCTTGCTTCTTGTTTACTTTTCTTTTTTATATGAACGGGTGCTTCAATCACGTTAGCCAGTACCGTCATATGTGGAAAAAGATTAAAGTGCTGAAATACCATCCCCATATCTTCTCTTACCTTGTTTAAATCGGATTTAGTAATGTCTATTACTTTTTGATTAATTTCAATTTCTCCACTATCTTTAATTTCTAAGAAATTTAAACATCTCAGCAAAGTACTTTTTCCCGAACCACTCGCTCCGATTAGCACTACAACTTCTGATTTCTTAATTTTAATAGAAATATCTCGTAACACTTCTAATTTATCAAACGTTTTGCATAAGTTTTTTACCTTGATCAAATCCGTTACCTCCTCTACTCTTACTAACATCTAATTTCTTTTCCAACTTGTTAAAGATTAGAGTGAAAATCAGAACAAGGATTAAATAATACATTCCAACAACAAAATACGTCTCGAATGGCATATAATTCTCAGCTTGTGCAGAAAGCGCGTGGTTGAATAGCTCTGTAACAGCAATGTATGCGACAAGGGAAGAATCTTTTAATCCAATAATAAACTGATTACTTAACGATGGAATGGCTCTTTTGAAAGCTTGAGGTAGAATAATACGGCGCATCGAAAGGGCATATGGCATTCCTAAGGAGCGAGCTGCCTCCATTTGTCCACGGTCAATGGATTGAATGGACCCTCGAAAAATTTCTGCTATATAAGCACCAGAGTGAATTCCTAAGGCAAGTGCACCGGCTGTGAAATCCGATAATACCAATACACTTGATATACCATAATACAAAAACATAAGCTGTACAATCAAAGGCATGCCACGTACTAGGAAAATATAGAGATCTGCAATTTTTTGTAAAATGGTAATGTTAGAGACTTTAAAAAAAGCAAAAATCAAGCCAATTACTACAGCAATCAATAAAGAAACAACGGTTAATTGTATCGTAATTAAGGTTGCTTTTAGGAATTCAATACCATGTGTTTGGAAAATAGAATATATGCTATTTATAAAATCCATAAACACTTCAGCTCCTCAGTTCAATAAAAAGGCTAGGTCTTTATTTTTCTAGTAGATTTACTCCAAACCATTTCTTACTGATTTTTTCGTAAGTACCATCTTCAACCATGGATTTAATGGCTTTATTTATTGCTTTCAAGAGTGCAGGATTATCTTTATTAACGGCGATGGCTATGTTTTCATTTTTGAGTACATTGTCTACGTCCTTGATTTTCAAATTAGCTTCTTTCATAGCTGATATACCAACAATTTTATCAGTAATGACAGCATCAACACGTCCTGGCTCAAGATCTTGAAGTGCATAAATATCGCTTGGATAGTTTTTAATATCTTTTGTATATTTTTCAGCATCTTGTTGATACGTACTTGCTTGCATAACGCCTATTCTTTTATCCGTTAAATCTTCTTTCTTTGTTATAGTATTGTTGGATGCTGCTACAAAGACTTGCGCACCAGAAATATAGTAAGGATCGGAAAAATCTACTTGTTTTGAACGCTCTTCTGTAGCCGTCATACTTCCAATGATGGCATCATATTTTTTACCTTTTAACCCTTGTATAATCGTTTCCCATGGGTTCGTTACAGGATTGGATTCTAAGCCAATACGCTTAGATATTTCTTCACCAATTTCAACATCAAAACCTACTAGTTTATTTTTCTCTTTATAATTGAGAGGTTTAAGTAAACCACTCATCGCAAACGTTAATTTACCTTCGATTACTAGCTCCATTTTTTCTCCATTGCCCTTTTGTTTCCCAGACGCTTTTGAATCATTAGAACTGCAACCACTTAATACAAGAAGTAAGAATAAACCTAAAACGACAGTTAAAGATGCTACTTTTCTCATCATAAAATACACCTCTCATTAATATAATTTTTCTTTGAATCGGATGGTTGATAGGGTAATAGAAATGTAATCGCCTACAAATCATCCCTATTAAAGTTGCATTCCTCAAGAGGCACTACCTTCGTCTTTTTTATGAACTTATAACCAAGCCATAAAATAATAAATATAGGTAAACTAATATAAGAAACGAGCATACCATACCAGTTGATGGACCCTTCAGAAACGGCTTGGCTACCCTGACCTATGATTACAACAATACATAACGCTAAAGCAAATAAAGGACCAAATGGATACCATTTTGCTTTATACGGTAATTGATTTAAATCTCTTCCTTGTCTAACATAAGCCTTGCGAAATCTGTAATGACAGATTGCAATACCAACCCATGTCAAAAATCCAGTTAAACCCGTCATATTAAGAAGCCAAATATAGACCACTCCATTTCCAACAAAAGAAGAGAGGAAAACAAGAAAGCCAAAAATGATATTTGTATAAAGAGCTATAGCAGGAACTCCTTTTGCATTTACATTCGCAAACAATTTTGGAGCTTTTCCACTTTTTGCAAGAGACCAAAGCATTCGAGTTGAAGCATATGTTGCCGAGTTACCAGCAGAGAGTACGGAAGTTAAAATAACGGCATTCATCAGTGAAGCTGCAAAAGCAAGACCTGCTTTTTGGAACACTAATGTAAAGGGACTGACTGATATATTATCTACATCTGATTTGAGAAGACTTGGATCTGTGTAGGGAATAATGAGTCCTATAACTGCAATTGCTAGTACATAGAAAATCAGTATGCGCCAGAATACACTACGGATGGCTCTTGGCACATGTTTTTCAGGATTTTCACTTTCACCAGCAGCAATCCCCACCATTTCCGTTCCTTGAAATGAGAAACCAGCTATCATGAAAATGCCTAATATGGCAAAGAACCCTCCTTTAAACGGAGCTTCACCAGTTGTAAAGTTATGAAATCCTGCTGCAGGAGTAAAAAATATCCCCAAAATCATTAACAATCCGATCACTAAAAAGATGATAATTGTAATGACTTTAATTCCTGCAAACCAAAATTCTGCTTCACCAAAGCTTTTTACAGAAAGTACATTTAAAATAAGCATGAGAGCTAAGAAGATAGCACCCCATAAAATATCTGAAGAATAAGGAAACCAGTATTTCATGACCAATGCTCCGGCAGCTAATTCTGCTGGAATAGTTGTAGACCAGCTTAGCCAATAATTCCATCCAAGCGTAAAACCGAAGGCAGGGTCGACAAAGCGTGTTCCATATGTTTCAAAAGAACCTGACGTTGGAAGCAAGGTTGCCATCTCCCCAAGGCTTGTCATGAGGAAATACACCATACAGCCAATAGCAAGATAGGCTACAAGTGCTCCTCCTGGTCCGGCTTGACTTACGGTTGCTCCACTCGCAACAAATAACCCTGTACCAATTGCGCCTCCAACTGCAATCATCGTTATATGACGAGACCGCAACCCGCGATTTAACTTACCACTCTTGGCAGCGTCTGTTATGACCTGCGAATTTAACTCCATCTTGCTCATCTCTTTACCTCCATTTCAAGTGTGATAACAATTATGCACAGCTTGAAGAACCTCTTAATCATTTTCCAAGTTTAAATGTGTATGTGATGCAACAATCTTCAGTAGGTTTCTTACACACTTAACGTTTGATCTATTTTTGAATTGACACGCTTCGCCCACCATGCCGTAATAATTGGTACTAAGATAGCCGTAATGATAGCACTTGCTGCAATGATAATTGTCGCGGAAGCAGCAACTGGTGCATAGACTGGATTGGCTGCAGCCACAATAGTTGGAACACTGGCTGCGCTTCCTGCAGTTGATGCAGCAGCTAATCCTGCTACCCCATTTCCTCCAGCTAATCGGTCCATAATAAACAGAATAGTTCCTGTAAAAAGAATGACAGATAGTCCAACTATTAATCCAATCCATCCTGCATCAATCACATCTTTAAAATTAAGACCAGACCCTAGTGCAAATGCAAAGAAAGGAACTAAGGCAGGTACAGCTTTGCTTAATAATGCACGTAAGTCTTTATCTAGATTTCCAAGAATCATGCCAATCACTAGAGGTAAAATCGCACCAATTAGTGTTTGCCATGGGATTGCAGAAAGACCTACGATGCCAAGCGTTACCATCGTTATGAATGGTCCTCCTTCTATTGTCATAATAGGATAGGCAGCAATTTCTTCTTTTTTTCCATACTGATGCATTAAGGCTAAGAATAATCCTCCATTGGTATCATTCATAGAAGCGACAATCGCTAAAACAGAAAGTCCTCCAAGAACGGATCCTTCACCAATAATTTGGAAAGCGATCCACGCAACAATAACTGAAGCTCCAACTTTTCCGATAAGAAGGGATCCTCCTCTTTTTAAGATTGTAGGAGTTGCTTTTACATCAATTGTTGATCCCACACAGACGAAAAAGATAGCAAGCATTGGTAGTACTCCATTAAAGAGTGCACCTGTATAAGAACCAAAGAAATCTCCCATTGAAGGTAGAAAGGTATGAAGAGTGACTCCTAACAAAAGAGGTACGAGCATCATGCCACCTGGTACTTTTTCTATTGTCTTTATAATTTGCATACTACTTCTCCCCTTTGGGATTTATGGAATTAACATACTGTTCAATCCGGTTCATCCCTTCTTCTAATAATTTCATATCATTTGCATAGGAGATTCGTATATATCCTTCACCAGCTTTTGAGAAAACGTCTCCCGGCACGACTGCTACTCCAGCACTTTCAAGTAGTTCTAAGGCAAATTCAGCTGACATTTTATTCGTGTGTTTTATTGATGGAAATATATAAAATGCTCCTTGTGGTTTGCTAACTTCCATACCTATAGAAAGTAAACGTTTATAGATGAAATCTCTTCTTTTTAGGTATTCATCTTTCATGGATATCGGATCATCTTTTCCATGGATAAGCGCCTCAATCGCTGCATATTGGCTAATGGAGCTTGCACATGTTGCATTATAAAGGTGAATTTTTAGCATTTCTTCGACAATATATGAGGGTGCAAAGACGAAACCGATTCTCCAACCTGTCATCGAATGGGATTTAGAAAGCCCATTTATAACAATAGTTTTGTTTCTCATTTCGGGAATAGAGGCCATAGACGTATGTTTTTTTTCATAGGTTAATTCACTGTAAATTTCATCAGAAACGATAAAAATTTCTTTATCTAACAGTAATTTAGAAATTTCATCTAGTTCTTTTTGATCTAACGTACTTCCTATTGGATTGGATGGATATGGTAGAATGATACACTTTGTTTTGTCAGACAACTTTTTATGAAGCAATTCAGCGCTTAACTTAAAATTATTTGTTGATGTATCTACATACACTGGAATAGCGCCACATAATTCTATAATCGGTGCATAACCAGGGTAAATAGGTGAGGGTAGGATCACTTCATCTCCTTCTTCTAGAATAGTTCTGAAAGTGATGTCAAGTGCTTCACTTGCACCCACCGTAACGATGACTTCGTCAACGGGCTGATAAAGTAGCTTATACTTTTGGAACATATAATCACATGCAGCTTCTCGAAGTTCCATTAATCCGGCGTTATGAGTATACGTTGTTCGATTCTCTTCAATCGCTGTTTTTCCAACAGTTTTTATATGTTTAGGAGTTGAAAAATCCGGTTGACCAATTGTAAGGTTGATAACGTCTGGGTATTGAGCTACTAAATTTGCAATTTTCCTTATCCCAGAAAATTGTATTTGTCTTACTCTTTTATTTAATAAGTACTTCATTGGTCGTTCCCTTCTTTCGGATATAAATGATTCAATATTCAGTTTTTTTACAGGGTGGCTGAAAGTCTATTTCAGCCACCCTCACATGACTTTATTGCTTGTAATCTTCTATTTTAATAAACGGAGAATCACTTCGTTTGTTATTTTCGGAACAACCTCTGTAGAGAAAGTAAGCTCCATTCTTTCATATTTCTTATGTGCATCATATCCGTATGGTCCAATGTTAATAGCAGGGACGTTAATATCTCGGATATCTTGATAATTAACAAAATGTTTCGTACCCCAACCTGGATTGTTATCACAAACCGCCTGTATCCCTTCTTCATCATCACTTAGTGCGACACAGCTCATATCACAGACATAAGGGAAGAAGTTTCTCGTTGCAATCGGATGAGAATAGGTTGGTTGGACTTGCTCAATGGCTTGCTGTAATGCATCAAGTAGGTGCTGTTCTTTTTCATTTTTCCCTGTAACATCTACGCGTGGAGAATAAAGCGACGAATAGAAAATAATAATAGCTGGGCTTTTGTCTGTCATCCAGTTCCACTCTTCTTCAACTACACGTGCTGCAAACATTCGAGTGTCTAAGCTCTTATCTAGCATTAGTTGTTCTTTAAAAGCTTTCATATGTTGGATAAATCGGTCGCCATGCTCTTTTTCAAGTAATTGCTTCATTTCTTCGTATACAATTACTCTTGTCTTCCATGGTAATTCGTTATACGTTTCACCACTTCGGGTACTAAACGTTTGGTACCTTTCTGTTAGCGTTTGTAATGCTCTATCAAAAGCGATTTCTGCTTGTTCTTTCAGTTTAATCATGACATCTTTTGGAGACCATGATTGAATGAAGAAATTATAATAAGCATACGCTGAAAGAGCCGTTTGGATAGTATAGGTCGGTTTCAAATCCATTTGCTTTAATGAGACGGGTGGTGCCGGAAATTCACCTAGTGAGTCATCCACTAAATCGGGATTATAGCTGATTTGTCGGGTTAACTCAGCCGCAATATAGTTCGGATCGAGCCCTTCAAAGGAAGAACCAGCGTGTGTTTCTGCGCCTGTAATGAAAAAAGCAGGGAGGAGTTTTCCGATGGAACCTTTATAAATATAACGATTTTCATCTCCTTCATAGCGAGGAGCAACAAAATCGGAATTAATAAGTGCAACGTAATCAAATTGATGTTCTTCACGTAACTTCTTTAAATCTTTTAATCCTGATAAAACGCCGTGCGAGCTATCTTCTTCGTCACATTCAGCAAATAATAATAGATTTCCAGATAGTTCTTCTGGATGTTCAGAGTAGTATTTTAGTAAATAAAGATGGCTTGCTACACCAGCTTTCATATCGACGGTACCACGACCAAAATGCCAGTCACCCGATTCTAGTTGATTCCTTACCAAGTCTGGTAAAGGTTCATCGTGTAAGGCTTTCATTAATTCTTCAGGGAAACAAGCCTTATCTTTTAAATGACTGAAGTCATCGATACCAACCGTATCTGTATGACCCATGAGAATGACTGTTTTATCGTTTTTCGTTTTTGTTCCTTTTACAAATGCCAACACATTATAACGTTCTATCTCATCATTTTCTGTTTGAGAAAGCAGTAGATAAGAAGGATTTTGTTTGAAATAAGGAAAAGAAGCAATTTTGTTATATAAAAAGTTTGAAATGGCAATTTCCCCAGTAGTGTTAACAATACTTTCAACGGCTACTAATTCATTTGTAAACTTTAATACTTCTTCACGACATGCAAATGACGAAATCATTTCCCAGCACCCCTTTAAAAAAATTCATCTTTGTAAAGGTTTTTTCTTTTATTAAATTCCAAGCTATTAAGCTAGTTCTCCGCCATCAATTGGAATATGCTGACCCGTTATGTAGGCTGCTTCTTGAGATGCGAGAAAGACATATAAGTTAGCTATTTCTTCAGGCTGTGCATGCCGTTTTAATGGTATTTTTTCATCTGTTTGTTTCAGCATTTCAGGTGTATATTCCGCCATTTGCATAGGTGTAAGTACATAACCTGGGCAAATAGTGTTCACACGAATCGTTGGAGCAAGTTCCAGTGCCATTGTTCGAGCCAATAGATTAACGCCTGCTTTAGAGGCATTGTAGTCAGCGTAATAGGGATGACCTACCAGCCCATTTGTTGAAGCTGTCATAAGAATGACGCCTTCTCCTTGAGCTAGCATTCGTTTCGCAGCTTCTTGAGCCGTATAAAAAATACCATCTAGATTAATACCAAGTACTTTTCTCCATTGCTCTGGTGTAATATCGATAAAATTAGCTCTGACACTGATACCAGCGTTAGCAATCAAAATATCTACTCCGTTGGTCAATGAATCTATCTCTTCAAATGCTTGTTTAACTTCAATCGGGTTACTTACATCAGCGATGACACCATGTGCAATCGATGGATATTCCCGAAGCGTGTTAGAAAGTTGTTCTTCATTACGGTCTAAAATGGTAACGATTGAGCCCTCTTGAACAAATCGCATGGCAGTAGCTAATCCAATGCCACTTGCTCCGCCAGTAATGACTACTCGTTTTTCGCGTAGACTGTCTGAATATCTCCCATTATTCAACTCATTAACCCCCTTATCTATTTCATTTTGAAATCAAAACGTAGAATGAATCTCTCATTAGAAAGTAAGAGAAGGAGGCAAGTAAACCGAAGTTTGCTTGCCTTACTCACTTTCTAAATCAATTCAGATACCATCGATTTTTTTAGATAAGATCGCCACGTAATACACCATTTTTCTGGATTATCTAGATAATCATGTTCATCTAATTTGTGAATGGTGCTGTTATATGGAGCATTTTGAACGATTTCAGGATTTTCATAGGCTTCATTTGATATTTGTTCAAGTGCTGCAATATATTCGTCTAAATCTGCCTTTGAATAGGATTCCGTTGGTTCAAGAGTAAACGGCTGAGGTACAATGTACGGGTGATGGCTGGTCCAATAATGAAGACCGAAGTCTGTCATTCGTCTTTGGACATCTTCTGTTGTGACTCCTGTTTCCTGTGTCATCTGTTCCCAACTATAGCGAACCTGTTCAAGACGCTGACCCTTTACGTATGGTGCACTGGCGCCACGAACCTTTTGAATCTTGTGGTATAGATAGTTATTATTAAGAACCGCCGTTTGAGCCACTTCTTTTAAACCTTCTGATCCTAATGCTCGAATCCAAGCATAGGAACGTAGAATCGTTTGAGCTACACCGTGAAATGCACGTACTTTTCCAATGGAATGTGTAAGATTTTCATTCAAATGATATTGCTCTCCATCAAACTCAACAATTGGTCCAGGCAAGAATTCTTTGAGCCTACCAACTACTCCAAGTGCCCCAGTTGCAGGCCCACCGCACATATGTGGAGCAGCGAAGGTTTTGTGAAGATTAAAGAAGCACATATCAAATCCGGCTTCTTTAGCTCGAGTAATACCTAGGAGACCATTGGCATTCGCTTGATCGTAATAACAAATGCCACCTGCTTCACGAACAATTTTGGTGAATTCTTTAATTTTAGGATTGAAGATGCCTGTGTCTTCTGGATTCGCAACAACAAAACCAGCTGTTCTCTCGGACACAACAGCTTTTAATTTTTCAATATCAGGGAATCCATCTTCATCGGGATGGAGTGTAATGATCTTATATCCTTTTACGGCTGCTGTGGCAGCTTGTGAAGGATGGGAGAAAATCGTTGTGATGATTTCATCACGTTGCTGATCTTCTCCTCTAGATTCATGATATTTTCGAACAATGGACGCCATTGCGAACAAGGCTTGGGTTCCAGAACTTGGCTGAAAAGAGAAATTGTCCATTCCAGATATTTCTCTCATACATACATCCAGCTTATAAATGATTTCTAGCATACCTTGAACCGTGCTTTCATTTTGCAGAGGATGCAATGCCATCATTTTAGGATTCCGTATTAAAAGCTCGTTAATTTTCGGGATATATTTCATCGTACAAGTACCTTGACCGATTTCTACATTGAAATCCGAACCTAATGTTTCTTGCGAAAGTCGCACATAATGTCTCAATACACGTGCTTGGCTTATTTCAGGAAGATTAGGCTTTTCTGTTCTATACATTGTGGCTGGAATGGACGAAACACCATTTCCAACTTCTGAAACAATCGTTTGGTTAGCTGATGGAACTTCAACACCTACTTCTCCTGGTTGATGAAGTTCGAAAATAATTGGTTCATTCCATTTCGCTTGATGAAAGTCACGAACTTTATTGTTTCTCTGTATTATTTTCATGCGTTAGAATCTCCTCTCCTCAATATGCGTTTTAGTTTTTCACTATTTCCTCTAGAGCAGTAATTAGTTGATCAATGTCTTCTTGACTATGAATTTCTGTCACACAGTAGAGTGCGGCTTGACCGTACTCAGGAAATTCTGTAGAAAGATCCTTGCCTCCGAAAATCTTTCTCTCTTGCAATCTTTCATTAATGGTTTCCACAGAAAGATTCGTCTCATTAAAATCAACGATAAATTCTTTAAAGAAAGGTGAATTTAATCTTGACCCTTTTACGCCAGGAATTTTATTCAGCTTTTTGACGGCATATTGGCTATTTTGCATAATGGTTTGCCCTAGGTCATACATTCCATTTGGGCCTAATAAAGATAAATAAACACCTGCTGTAATACCCCATAAAGCTGTTTGCGTACCAACCGATTCCTTGCCTTTTTCCCTTAAAGCGAAAGATGTTCGGTCATATGCTACATCACCGAATCCATATTCCCCTTTTTTCACTGTAGGTACGATACCAAATAGACGTGAAGGAAATTCATTAACGAATTTTTCTTCGTTTCTCGTTGCGATGAATCCAGCCTGACCACCACTGTAGTTCATGTGCATGCCAAGTGGCTGAAGATCACCACAAACGATATCTGCTCCATAACGACTTGGAGGAGTGAGCACCCCTAGAGAAATGGGATCAACGCCAACTACTATAAGTACGCCATGTTCTCTAGCAATCTCGGAAATTTCAGTCCCTTGCGATTCAATAAAGCCTAAATAGGAAGGGTTCTCAAAATAGATGGCTGCTATGTCATCGGAAATTTGGTTCTTTAAATCGTCTAGATTTAGAAGACCTGTATCTTTGTCATTACCAATCACACCAAATTCAAGTTCAGGCGTACCATAATTGATGATAATTTTCTCTCTTTCAGGAGAGACTGTTTTTGCTAAAAGAACTTTCTTTCTGCCTGTTATACGCCCCGCCATTCTTAGAGAGGTAGCTGCAGCTTGCCCCCAGTCAAATGTAGGAACATTTACAACATCCATATCTACAAGTTCTGCTAATAAACTTTGATATTCAAATAATGCTTGATATCGACCATGGTCTTCATACGGTTCTCCAGCATATGCCGTTAAAAATTCTGATCTTTGATTGATTTCATCACATACAGCAGGTACAAAATGCTGCCAGCAGCCAGCTCCTAAGAAGTTTAAATACTCATTAGCACTGACATTTTTATTTAATAACCGATCAATATGTCGGCGAAGTTCATGTTCTGTTAAGGCTTTCGGTATATTCATTTCTCCTTGGAAGAGAAGTTCTTCAGGAATACATGAATACAACTCCATTGTTGACTCAACGCCAATCTCTTTTAACATTTCCTCTTTTACCTCTGGCACCATATTAGGTATGTAAGGATGTACTTTCTTTGCCATAGTAATACCTCCTAGTAAATTTAAATAATTAAGCTAAACCGCCACCATCAATAACTAGCTCTGTACCTGTCATCCAACTGGATAAATCGCTTGCCAAGAACAAGACGCCTTTTGCAATATCACGAGGAGTTCCTAGTCTTGCAAGTGGGCGATCTATTGCCGAACCTTTAAGAAATACGCTTTCCTCTACTTGTAATTGTTTTGCCTCATCTCGTAATAACGGTGTATCTGTATCTCCTGGGCATATACAATTGACACGAATATTTTGTGGACCATGATCGATTGCCATTGCTTTTGTCAGATTAACTACACCAGCTTTTGCAGCACAATATGCTGCGGCTTTATCTCCACCTTTTAATCCCCAACCTGAACCTGTATTGATAATACTTCCACCATCATGACAAGCCATAATAGGAATAATATATTTAGATAAGAGATACACACCTTTTAATGAAACATTTAGAACTGCATCCCATTCATTTTCTTCTAAATCAACTACGGTTTTGCGTTTTATGATGCCAGCATTATTAAAAAGTACGTTAACGTTCCCGTATTCACGATTAATTTGTTCACTTACATGCTGACAATCTAAAGCGTTTGTTACATCACATTTTAAAAAGTTTACGTTAAAGCCTTTGTCTCTCAGATTTTGTGAAGCTAGGTTCCCCTTCTCTTTATCAATATCTAAAAGAATAACGTTAGATCCTACTTCGGCTAAAAGCTCTGCTGTGGCATAGCCTATCCCAGATGCTGCCCCAGTAACTATTGAGACTTTATCTTTTAATTGAATATAGTCTTTTTCCATATAATAACCTCCTTAAGGTGTGTTGATATTTTATAATGCAATTAATATGCCAACTTAATAGAATTGATAAATCAACAAACTTTAGTAATTAAAGTGATTAAATTTGACATTTTTGTCAAAAATATAAAAAAATTGACAAAAAGTATTTTATTTACTTATAAATTTTATTTACTTATACTTGTAAAAATACAAGTAGCTATCAGGCGACTTCTCTTTTTATAACTTGAACTTTAGTAAACTACTATATTTTTGATAAAAGGGAGGATTTTCTATTGTCTTCAATCACTGTGGTCAGTAAAACGATACAAACTTTTGCAGACCTTTTACAAATTGAAATCGCTTACTTTGATCCGAATGGTGTATTAACGGTATCAACAGAAGAGTATAAGCTTAAAAAAGGAAATCGTGTTCATTTACCTTTTTTTCAAAAACAATTTGAGTATCCCGATAACTTTGTAAAAAAACCAGGCCATATGAGTATTTGTCTTGGTTGTCATTTTCAGAAAAAGTGCCCTTCAACAGCTGAAATTGTGCTTAGCATAGTGCGGCATGGCAAGCATTACGGCTATCTATCTTTTGTGAGTTTTTCTCAAGATGGTCAAGAGAAACTGATAGATCGACAAAAGGAGTATAGCTATTGGATGTCACAATTAAGCGATATTATTGTGGGGATTCTACAAGTCATAGATAATTTCGAGAGCATATTCCCGCCAAAAAAAGAAAAAACAGAGTACATACTTGGTAGTAGCTATAAGTTGGAAAAATTAAAGGAAAATATTAAAAATATCAAAAATAGTTCTTCTTCCATTTTTATAACAGGGGAAACGGGAACAGGAAAAAGCTTATTAGCAAAGCTTATTCATGAGCAGAGTATGTTTCGAAAAGGTGATTTTGTTGAAATAAATTGTTCTAGCATTCCTGAAACATTATTTGAAAGTGAATTGTTTGGTTATGAAGAAGGAGCGTTTACAGGGGCAAGAAAAAAAGGCAAGCCAGGATTTTTTGAGTTGGCTGATAGAGGCACTCTTTTTTTAGACGAAATGGGAGACCTTCCAATTCATCTGCAACCAAAGCTTTTAAAAGTGCTGCAAGATGGAATGGTACGCAGAATTGGTGGAACTCATTCGAAGAAAGTCAATGTACGAATCATTGCAGCAACGAATCAGCCGTTAGATAAATTAATAGATTCTAAACAGTTCCGTTCAGATCTTTATTATAGGCTCAATGTTATTCCATTCCATTTACCACCATTACGGGAACGAAAAGAGGATTTAGAGGATTTACTTGAAATCTTAATGGACAAATTACAAATGCGAACCGGGAAATTCATTCAAACGTACAATAAGGACTTTTTGAAGAGACTAAAACAATATCATTGGCCTGGAAATATACGCGAGTTAGAAAACGTTATTGAATATAGCATGAATATGGAGAGGAGCATGGAACTGACTGCATCATCATTGCCTGATTTTTTATGTGATTTAAATGCAAATATTCAACCTATTCAAAGAGAACAAGCTGTTTTAAAGGAATCAGAAAAAGATGTTATTAAGCAAAAGCTAGCTCAATATGGTTATGATTATGTAGGGAAGATGCAAGCAGCTAAAGATTTAGGGCTTAGTGTTAGAACCTTATATCGAAAGATAGAAAAATTAGGAATAGCTATTCCGGTTAAATAATTCTAGTGAAAATTGGGATCTAAAAGAAGAATCATTGGAGTTTTTCTCAGTAAATTCGAGAATCTCTTCACGTAAATACTCCAAATAAGCCTAAGCTCGCTTCTGTCCCCTGCGCCCTCATCTGCAACTATTGTTTCCGGCTGTAGCTCTAGTGATGGGCGCTGGGAGAAATTGAAAGAGGAGTAAGGTCAGTTGTCACTTTAGGTGATAATTTGCACGTAAAAGAATCAACTGTAGGGGTTGATCAAAAGGTCCTCCTGAACCCCCATATTAGCGTAAATGAAAAGAATCCTTTTTGGAAAAAATGATCAAAATGGATTCTTTTCTAGTGATTTAGTATACGGTTTTTATAAAATAGTTTGATTATTTTTAGTGACCCTTATAGAACTAACGCACCCGTTAGCCATCCATGAATCGCAAAAATCGGCGATTCACCACAAAGAATGAAAATGGTTAGGAAGTGTCAATACTGATACTGACCTTAATCCAGTCAACCCTAATCCATAGACTAATTAATTAACGCTCTCCTCTTTTTTTAAAACGATTGGGCAGGGTCTTCTTAAGTATTGTCATTTTTCATTCTTAAAGAAACTTATTTTCATGGTAGTTCAAGAGGAAAAGCACATTATTTTGTCTATCTCTTTTACATAATCACTCTTATTGGTACTTAAAGGATAGCTTTAACAAGGTTTCTTTGCACCAAAACCCCTTATTTCCTATAACTAATCCCATATTTCTTCATTTTTTTATAAAGAGTAGCTCGAGACATTCCTAATTCCTTTGCAGTGATACTTTTGTTTCTATATGTTTTTTCAAGAGTTTGGAGAATACGTTCTCTTTCTAAGTTTTCTTTTTCATCAATAAGTGAACGAGTAATTGGATTAAAAGGTTTTGAGAATATTTTTTCGTTTGGCAATAGCTGATTAATGTCTCGTTCGAAAATTTCACTACCCTCGTGAAGAACGATCATTCTTTCAATGAGATTACGTAATTCTCTTATATTACCTGGCCAATGGTATTCATATAACCGATTAAATGCTTCCTGATGAATGGTAGGAATTGATTTTTTGTATATGGAAGAAAATTCTTTCAAGAAATCATAAAATAGAATAGGAATATCCTCCATACGTTCTCGGAGAGGAGGAACTCGAGCAGAGAATACATTTAGGCGATAAAATAAATCGGATCTGAATGTTCCCTCGTCTACCATATTCTCCAAAATACGATTTGTCGCTGCGATAATTCTTACATTAACTTTTACTGGAGCTTGTCCACCTATTCGATAAATTTCTTTTTCTTGTAAGGCTCTTAATAATTTAACTTGCATATCCAATGGAAGTTCTCCCACCTCATCTAAAAATAAGGTACCTCCTTCAGCTAGTTCCATTTTTCCGAGTTTTCCTTTAGTCGAGGCTCCAGTATACGCTCCTGCTTCATATCCAAATAGTTCACTTTCAAACAAAGATTCCGGGATAGCACCACAATTAATAGGAATAAATGCTTTCTTGCTTCGCGAGCTTTCTTGGTGGATCGCTTGTGCAAAAAGTTCTTTTCCAGCACCACTTTCACCAGTAATCAGCACTGTTGCATCTGACCTTGCTGCTTTTTTCGCATCATTTATGATCAAATGAAGCGATTTGCTTGTCCCCTTTATTTTGTTAAATGGATCATTAAAATCATTGCCAGAGATTTTTTGTTTTAATTGTTGCAACTCTTGTGATGTGGCTGATAACTTTTCATTTAATCTAATGGTAGTTGTGATATCTTTTTCCACTGACATCGAACCAATAAGTTGATTATGTTCATCAAAGATAGGGATGGAGCTAATTAATACATGGTGATTCGGAAGGGGTTGATGATAGATTTCTCTGACGGGTTGTTTAGACTTAAGTACTTTCAAGTTCATAACATCTTCTTCCCGAAAAAAATCCGTTACATGTTTTCCAATAATCTCTTCTTTTTTAATATGAAAAGTATCCTCTGCGACTTCATTCCAATAAACCATTTCTCCTCTTTTATTCACAATAGAAATTGATTCTTCTAAATTTGCTAGCAATGTGTTTAAGGTATGCACAGCAAAAGCATCAGGAATATTCATAAAATCACCTCGCAAATTTAATAAATCAAAAGTGTTTAATATATATACATAATGTAAACATTTTTGTTAATAAAAAATACACTAAGTATCAAATATTGTAAATGTTTTAAGAGAATAGTAATAAAATTAACTTTTCTATAGTTGGCATAGAATTTGCATTATATAAAAGTGAAACATCCAGTCATCTGAGAAAGAGGTGTGCTTATGTGAAAGTAATAAATCTTTTTGCCGGAAAATTCATTAATTTAAAATTAATATTTAATCTTAATTATTAAAGTTAAAACGAATTTTGGAGGGGAAATTATGAAATTCAACAAACTATTTACTACCATTGATATTCATGTGGCAGGAGAACCGTTGCGTATTATTACTGGAGGCCTACCAGAAATTAAAGGAGAAACACAACTAGAAAGACGCGCATATTGTATGGAAAATTTGGATCATGTACGAGAAGTGTTAATGTACGAGCCAAGGGGCCATGATGGTATGTACGGTTGCATTATTACTCCACCTGCAAGTCCCAATGCAGATCTTGGTGTCTTGTTTATGCATAATGAAGGTTGGAGTACGATGTGCGGTCATGGTGTTATTGCGGTAGTCACAATGGCAATTGAGACAGGAATGATTGAGATTAACGATGAAAATCCTAAATTTATAATAGATTGTCCATGTGGCCCAGTAATAGCATATGCGAAATGTAATGGAGATGAGGTGGAATCGGTCTCCTTTGAAAATGTACCTTCTTTTGTATACAGAAAAGATATTCCAGTTAAAATTGATGGTTATGAATTTAGTGTTGATATTTCATATGGTGGTGCTTTTTATGCTGTTGTTAACAGTAAGGAGGTTGGTCTAAAAGTAAACACCGAAGATCTTTGGAAATTGCAAGTATGCGGTGACAAAATTAAACATTACATTGAAAGTCTGATGGAAGTAAAGCACCCGTCCGAGGATATTTCAGGGATCTATGGGGTCATTTTTTCTGACGAACCAAATAACACTAGTGCTGCCTTACGAAATGTAACAATTTTTGCTGATAAACAGGTTGATCGTTCACCGTGCGGTTCAGGTACTGCCGCAAGGGTAGCTACTCTTTATGAACGTGGCGTACTAAAGGAAGGTGAAAATTTTGTTCATGAGAGTATAACTGATGGGCAATTTATTGGTCAAGTTTTTTCTTTAACAAAAGTCGGAGAATATAAAGCCGTTATTCCAAAAGTTACAGGAGATGCATATATCACAGGCTTTCATCAATTTGTTGTTGATTCAAAGGATCCTTTAAATAAAGGATTTTTATTGAAGTAATGTTCCGTTAAAAGGATATTTTAAATATGTAATTGGTACTTTTTTATAAAGGGGAATGAGTATAAGGCGGGGGGATTTGCATGAAATGGTGGAAGAATCAAAAGCTATACTTAAAGATTTTCATTGGTGTAATTGTTGGAGTTATTCTAGGTTTTGCTTTTGGACCCAAAGTCGCCTTTTTAAAGCCAATTGGTGATATTTTTATCCGTTTGTTACAGATGCTCATCGTTCCACTGACATTTTTAAGTATTGCTTCGGGTATTGCCAAGCTTAAAGATATTAAAATGTTAGGGTCCATTGGCGGAAAAATATTGCTTTTCTATGTATTTTCCACATTACTTGCAACAATTACTGGCGTTGTTACCGCACTCCTGATTAATCCGGGTAAAGGGGAGAAAGGCCTCCTTGATAATGGGGAGGCAGTAGAGCAAGAAAAATTTAGTTTTATAGATAATATCGTTCAGTGGTTCCCGTCAAATGTTTTTCAGTCTATGTCAGAAACAAATATGCTTCAAATTATTATCTTTGCTGTATTTATTGGAGTTACAATGGTTCTTCTTGGAGACAAAGTCAAAAAGATACGAGAATTAGTCCATGAAGGAGCAGATTTAATGATTAAACTTGCTGAAATCATTATTGGCTTTGCTCCTTATGGAATTATGGCTTTAATCGCAAACATTGTCGGAACTCTTGGAGTGGAAATGCTTATCGAAGTCGGTAGATATGTTTTATCAACTTTTATAGGGTTTATCATTATTCTTCTATTTATCTATCCAATTTTATTAAAAGGGCTAGGGAAAACAAACCCACTCTTCTTTTACAAGCAAATAAGCCCTGCTATGCTAGTTGCCTGTAGTACAACATCAAGCAGTGCGACACTTCCTGCTTCGATGGAGGTTTCAAAAAAGGGGCTAAAAATACCGGAGACCATTTATGGTTTCACGCTTCCTCTCGGAGCTACTATAAATATGAATGGATTAGCATCAACTCTAGGCGTTATAGCTGTATTTGCAGCAAACCTATATGGTATTCCTATTACGTTAAATATGATTTTACAAGTTGCTTTTTTAGGTGTTGTTCTTGCAATAGGTTGCGCAGGAGTAAAAGGAGCAGATGTTGTAGCTGCGTCCCTATTAATTTCTACATTAGGTCTTCCTCTTACATTAATACCAATCATTGCTGCTGTGTCTCCACTAGTTGATATGGGTAATACAGTTGTCAATATTACAGGTGATTTAGCAGGAACACAGATCGTTCATCAAAGAAATTCCAGTTTATCAGCTGGTGAATATGAGACTATGACATTAGCCGAAAGAGATGAAGAAATATCCTGATGAACAAAGAATTGTTTTAGTACCAATTACTGTTTTCGATTGATCAAGGAATCCTCAATAAATTCATGCATTAGGTGATTCTGCTAACCTCAAAGCAAGGGACGGGGATCAATATCATACTTTAAGATAGATTAGGATGAGTGAATATGTTAATTATTAATACTGATGAACAAAGAAGTTTAGTAAACATGAATGAAGTTATTGAATGCGTTGCTGTTGCCTTGAAGGAATTCTCAGCAGAAAGAACTATCACACCTATCCGTGCTGCTCTTCCTTTTAATAATGAACAAAATACTTCTTTAATCATGCCATCTGTAGCTGAAGAGCTTGATAGTGTCGGGGTAAAGATAGTAAATGTCGCTTCGAATAATCATAAATTAGGTAAAAAAACGATAACTGGAGTTGTAATGCTTTCGGACTTCGAAACAGGAGAACCACTAGCTCTTTTGGAAGGCTCTTTTTTAACATTGATTAGAACGGGGGCTTTATCAGGTGTAGCAACGAAATATTTATCCCGTCAAGATTCAAAAAAGTTATGTATTATCGGTACAGGAGAACAAGCAAAAGGTCTAGTTGAAGCTATACTAGCTGTTCGAGACATTGAAGAGGTTCTTCTTTATAACAGAACAGAACAGAAGGCACATGAATTTGCTGAGTATATTAGAAATAAATTTGATAAACGTGTACAAGTATATTCAGATTCAAATGAAGCAGTACGTGAAGCTGACATTATTGTAACGACAACAAACTCTTCAACACCGGTATTTTCTGAATCGTTAAAACCTGGTGCTCATGTGAATGCAGTTGGTTCATTCAGACCTACGATGCAAGAGTTGCCGTCTCATACCGTTTCTTCAGCTCACAAAGTAGTAGTTGAATCAAGTGAAGCAGCTCTAGAAGAAACTGGTGATTTGCAAGTTCCAATAAAAGAAGGTGTTTTTAAAGCAAGTGATATCTATGGAGAGCTCGGGCAAATTGTAAATGGAGAACGAAATGGAAGAGAAAGTAACGATGAAATTACTCTATTTAAATCTGTAGGGCTAGCAGTTGTAGATATTATAGTTGCGAAGTATTTTTACGAAAAAGCTATTAAAAATAAAGTAGGAACTAGTATTAACTTTTAAGTCATAAAAATTTAATTATCCTAAAAAGGAAGAATTTAATGTAGGGAATCTTTATCTCAATCGCTGTTGTACAGGAGCAATCGTTGGATACCATCCGTTTGGTGGGTTTAACTTGTCAGAAACAGACTCGAAGGCAGGAAGGCCGAGAGTGCCGTTAAAAAAGCTCAAGAATTAAATAAAAAAGGCTTAGTTTGTACAATGGATCATTTAGGAGAATTCGTTTCAAGTAGAGAAGAAGCACTAGAAGCAACAGAACATAACGTAAAAACGTTAGAAGCCATCGCCAAAGCCTGAGTAATCAGTAATTTATCTGTTAAAATGACCCAATTGGGGTTGGATATTGACCGGAATTTTTGCGTTGGAAATATGCGTCGAATTCTTGAGACAGCCATCAAACACAACAATTTTGTCCGAATTGATATGAAAGATCATGCGCATTGTCAAATCACGTTAGATATCCTGAGAGAACTGCGCCAAACCTATGATAATGTAGGAACAGTGATTCAAGCCTACTTATACCGTGCTGAGCAGGACGTGAAAGATTTAAAAGGAATTTCTCTTCGTTTAGTTAAAGGAGCTTATAAAGAATCTCCTGAAGTTGCTTATTAAGAGAAAAAAGAGGTAGATAAAAATTATATGAAGATCATTGAAGAACATTTGTTGAGTGGAAGTTATACGGCCATTGCATCTCATGAGCATTATATATTGCTAGAGTAAAAGACTTTGCCCAAAATCATCATTTTCCACGTGACCAATTTGAATTTCAAAAGTTATATGGATTTAGAACAGATATGCAACTAAGTTTGGTTCAAGAAGGGTACAAAATGCGTGTTTATATTCCTTTCGGCAATGATTGGTTTGGGTATTTTATGCGTCAATTGGCAGAGAGACCACAAAATGTAGTGTTTGCGCTTAAAGGATTCTTTTCTTAATAAAACTATCAAAATATAAGAATAAATACGATTTTATAGTTTACTTGGGTAGTATTTCAAGGTCATAAATCTTGTTTCATAAGTTGCTCTAAACAAACTGCAATACCAGATTCTTTGAATTTAATTGAAGTGGATGCTATAGATACAGGGAAATAAAAATTAATTTTTATATCTTCTTCTGTATCTTCTTCTATACTTTTATTAATACTAACTGGCTTTGGGTTATAATCTTTAGGCAATTCTTTTATAGGTGTCCCTTTCTTAACTATCTCTCCTTTTGCTGTTATACTCTTTTCACTTTCATCTTGAACGGCTTTTAGCTCTAACTCACCTAAAGGAAGCTTGTCATTAATTGTCCAAAAAAGCCATTCCAACTTAATTTCTTTATCCATTATCAAAGGTTTATCGAAAAAACCAAATTTTCGATTTCCCCCCCTTATTTCATATACTTTGAATGTTGGTGTTTGTTTTGAATTGTTGTTAGATGAAATAATTTCAGAACTAGAATTTGGTTTAATACTTTGTTCCTTTATGACATCTTATACTTCTGCTTTCGCAACATGGTCATTCTTTTGCTTCGAAGAACACACTATTAATAAAACCAAGGATAATATTAAAACAACATAGTGTATTTTCATTATTACTCCTTTCAAATTTAGGATTAATATTAATGACGTAATTAGCTTGATTTATTTTCAATTTTATGGAAAAATCATAGCTTATTCATCTCTTTTTATAGAACTATACTGCCCCGTTAGTTCCATAAGAAAAAGGATTGCCGCAGCAACCCTCCCTAATGAAGTAAAGCACCCGTTAGTTTAAGTACAAACCTTCACAATCTTGCTAAGCTCCCACTGTTACTTAACTAAGAAAAAACACATCAGTTGGCAATTTTCGGCTAACAGAAAAAAGCCTTATAATTGAAATAAATTACATAGGGCATATTAACTTTAAAATGGGAGGTCCTATATGAAAATAAAACGATTTATTATGATTATGCTTTTAGTTTCTAGTTTCACAATAAGTACTAACGTTGCTGCATCAAACAATAATAAGGAAAATAAAATACCTAATTTTCCCGAAGCAAATAGCTTAAATAACAGATACTTCAGCTATTTTATAACTGATTTATACCGAGAGGAAATAATGGAAGCTTTTCAAAGTTATTATAAGAGCAAGGGATTAAAACCAACTGGCTTCAATCCGTCAAGTGAAGACCCAGATTATGGAATGGTATCTATCTATTTTGGTAATGATTTTAGTGAGAAATTCACATATATGCTAAAAGTGTCATTGTCACCTACAACAGATGAAAAAGTGTTAGGTACAGATACTCTTTATTTTGCAGTTGAACCTAGTCGCCAATTGATGAAAGACTTACCGAAAGATTACCCTCCAATCAAATTGGTGAAATATGAACACAAAGAACCGTAAAAAGGACACATTCGTGTTCTTATTTTTTTTAAGACGGCTTTTAGAAAATTATTTTATCCTTCTTAAACTATCCTGCCCCTTTAGTTCCATAAGAAAGTGTTGCGTAGCAAACCTATTGTTAAACTCAAGCACCCTTCTGCAAAATAAATAGGGAGATTATTCCCGAAAGAACCTCTCCCCATTTTTTATTTAACGGCAGTATTTATCCCTTAATGCAAGTGCATATCTAACCGATTGCTCTGCACCTTTTTCTTGATCCTCAATCATTTGTTCTAGAAGTTCTGCTGGCGGATAATAGTAATCCAATGGTTTAATTACATTTAAATCATAAGGAGGTTGTTCCACCTTAAATGCTCCTTCGCCTACTGCAAAGACTCCGCCTGTACCAGGCTCTCTCTTAAAATGGATGGCATATGGGAAGCACATTTCAACGTTGATTCTAGTCAACATTGAATTCTCAATCAATATTTTAAAAGATTCTTCCAAATCGATATTACCAGTCCCAGCAGGTACGCCACATACCCTGTAATCTTCGCCATCATGGACGATAATATGATCCTTAAAATGAGTTGTAAAGGCATATGGTGCTAATTTTCTTACAGCTTCAACCGGGTCCTCCCATGCCATCATTGCATTCCCGAAATCACAATGAGCACCAACCCAAGGGCTGTTGACTTCCTTAATGATTTGAATCACTTCATCCGTTAACTCTTCCTCGTGATTTTCAACTGCAAGCTTGATTCTATATTTCTTTAATAATGGTACAATTTGTTTAATATCTTCAGGAGCTCTTCTCAATCTGTCTGGATCATATTCTCCCATGCAGGTATACGTACGAATGACATCCGCTCCAATTCTATGCGCGGCCTCAATGACCTCAGTTAGATGTTTCGGATCGGTTCCATTTGTATCGATTTCAGCGAAAAATCCATACTTTTGAATTTCTTTATTCACCTTGTCTAAGTATTCCGGTTCAAATGATTCTAATGTACCAATTCCTCGTAACTCTGGCCATGGAACAATATTGATCATGACTCCATCTAATCCCAATTCGGCTGTTTTTCTGATAAAACCGAAAATATCCATTCGACCTGTAATAAACTGCAAGTGAAAGCTTTCTGTCTCTAATCCAATTTTCATGTCTTACACTCCCTTATGTCAATTTATCTTTTGATATAAAATTAAGCATTGATTTGGTTGCCCTCCAGATTTTGTTGGAGTTCTTTTTTCTTGTTTACGATTTTTACTAAATAGCTACTAATAAGCAAACCGATAACTGCAAATGCAATCATGGTCAAAAAGACATGTCGATATCCTTCCATTCCTGGTGATCGATCTAACATGCTTCCATATAGAGTAAAGGCAAACATGGAAGGAGCATATCCTACTAAGCAGGCAATAGAAACTGCGGCACCACTTATTTCTCTTGGGATTCCTACTTCTTCAATAGGAGCAAAGAATACCGCTCTTTGCGAAAAGATAATGGCACCGTAAGCGAGTGTAAAGGTTACGCCAACATAAACATTCAGATGTTGATGTGGCAACAGAATAAAGATAATCATTCCAATGATAGATGCTGCAAAAGCCACCCGCAAATATTTTGATGGAGATTTAAACTTTTTGTCAGCCAGGAATCCCCCTATAGGTCCGCCTAACATTTTTAAACCGTATGCGTTAATGATCCCATATACCCCTATTAAAGCAACAGGTACTCCATAGATGTCTTTTAAGAATGGAACAAAGTACGTCAAACCAATATAAACGGAATATACTGAAAATATAGTGAATGCAACTACCCATATTTCTGGCATTTTTAACGCTTTTAAAGCACCTTTTAATGCTACCTTATTTTTGTTAACTTTTTCGCCTTGCTCATCTACCTCTTTAATTTCATCCTCTTCAAGGAGGAAATACAAAATAATAGCAATCACAATCATGGTGATCGAAAAGAAGAGGATGGCACCTCTGAAACCTGCCGCCCCTTCTCCTAACCATTTAAAGATTCCAAGGGCAGCAAACGCTATAACAGTATCTACGATTCCTCTTCCTGCTTCTAGGTATCCAAACATTCTCCCCTGTTCATTTGAATCCCCTAGTAATCTTACAGATTTGATCAAGACGGGCCAAAAAGCAATTTCTGCAAATAAAGCGAAAAGTCCCCAAATGACTAATATTTCGTAATAACTTGGAAATGATGTCAAGTAAAATCCCGTTCCTCCAATCCCAATTAAAGCAACCGGCATCAACTTTTTCTTGGAAAATCGATCTGCTACATACATAGATATGAGGTAACCAAAGGTCTGGATAAAAGCGTAAACAGACAGGGTAAAACCAATTTGTGTGTGTGTCAAATGGAAATAATCCATCATAGGGATATAAAAAGCATCTTTTAACCAAGGGAGTTTAAAGACCGTTCCTCCACCCAGAATTAATACGGCAAGCGTAAACCATTTTTTTTTGTTGTTATTTTGATTAGTCAATAGCATGTCCCTCCTAAATATAGATGCTTTAAGAGGTACAGACAACATTTCGGAAAAAATGTACGTTAAGGCTACAAACCTTGATATAAAAGTGAAGCACCCTAACGTTCATTTTGATGCTGGATCTAGCAAAGCTACTTTTTCTTTGAAAATAGCTGGTTTTCAGACCCAAAACTCAATACCAAAACAAAGTTTCAATAATCTGGACTGATACCGTTTTTGGGAAGGGCTTAACGTACATAAAAATAGCAAAATCATTGCTGAAATTCGCTTAGCGTACAAAATTTCCGAAATCTTGGCGAGACCCCTTTAAGAAGAAAAATAGAATGAAAAGGCTTACATAAACGGTTAAATTGAACGGTTTTTCACCCCCTTGCGCGATCATATTTTAATAGGATTATTTAAATGTACTACTTATTATTTGGTACACATGCAATGACTTCGATTTCCACTAAAGCCTCTTTTGGTAAGCGAGCAACCTCCACTGCACTTCTAGCCGGATAATTTTCAGTAAAGTACGATTGATATACTTCATTCATTTTCGTAAACGTATTCATATCTTTTAAAAATACAGTTGTTTTTACGACATGTTGTAAATCGCTTCCAGCAGCTTCTAGAATGGCTTTTACATTTTCTAATGATTGCTTCGTTTGTTCTGCAACGGATTCCGGCATTTCATTTGTACTTGGGTTAATCGGAAGTTGTCCAGAAACAAAAAGAAAGTCTCCCATTTTTACGGCTTGAGAATAAGGTCCAATGGCACCTGGTGCATTGTTCGTTGAAATAGCGTTTTTCATCGTAATTGCCTCCTATAATAAAAAATTATCATGATGATTTTTTTTTATTATAATGTATAATTATTATTACAACAACAAAAAAATCAGAAAAGTTGAAATTTAAATAATATTTGTTAAACTAAAATTGACAAATGGAAATTGAAGGTGCGATGAGTGATGGTAGTGACAAATGTCGAAAAGCTGAAACAGTATATTCCTATGGTGCACTTTATTGCTAACATAATGGGGGAAAATTGTGAGGTTGTTTTACACGATGTAACCAACCCTGATCATTCCATTATTGAAATAGTGAATGGACATGTTAATGAAAGAAAGATTAATGGTCCCATTACGGATCTTGCTTTGAAAATATTAAAAGATGAAAGTTATAAAGATCGAGATTATATCTGCAATTATAAAAGTAGATCAAAAAAGAATAAGACGCTTCGTTCTTCGAGCTATTTTATTAAAGATGAAACGAACAAAATCATTGGCATGATTTGTGTTAACATGGATATTTCCGATGTTATAAACGCTCGCAACATTTTGGATCAATTCATCATGATTGACAAACCCCAAAATGATCCTGTCGAGTCATCAAAGCCTACCTTTGATACACATCATTTTGAGAATTTTGAAGAAAATATTGAGGAACTTCTTTTATCTCTTATTAAAGGGGTTTTAGCAGAGTATGACATTCCACCTGAACGGATGTCACCGCAAGAAAAAATAGAAGTGGTCAAAACACTGAATGAAAGGGGAGCTTTTTTACTTAAAGGCGGCGTAAGCGAGGTAGCCAAATATTTAGACGTATCCGAAGCCACTATTTATAGATATTTAAATAAAATCAAATAATCTGTCTGGATGTTTAGGGAAAACCTAAAAGATTCAGGGGATTCACTTTGCGGTATGTTGTGAATTATTTATGACCCTGTTTCAATTATATCGGGAATTCTTCATCTATCGGTTGAGGTACATTTTCTAAATTACTCCCCTCCCATATTCATACTTCCTATATTGCGGGTAGTGACAGCTTCGCTGGTAGTACCCGCAATATGGAAATGTCAAGATTACAATAAGTTATTTAATTTTAATACTTCAAACATCATACCCCCGTCCTTTTTTAGATGGGTGTAAATGAGTTGTTAAATTTTTTTATAAAGGATACGTCGTCTAAAAATCTAGTTTGATTGTACAATCTGGTCCGATTGCTGAACAAAATTAAAAAGCACACATTTTATTTGTTCCAAAACTCGTGATTTAGTATACAGTTTTTATTAAATAGTTTGATTATTTTTAGTGATCCTTTTAGTGATCCTTATAGAACTAACGCACCCGTTAGTTCAAGAAGAAAATTTTAAAATCACCTTTTAACATCTCTAAACAACAAAGATGACTGCAAGTCCTGTTAATGAAGCAATACTTAAAAACAACATCATTCCAAAATCCAGATCTTTTATCTCTTTAAAATAATCCCGTATCAAATAAAGTAAAGGTATTGCAAAAAGTGTTGGAATACCTTTACCTGCCTTACCAAAAATATCAGTAAAAAAAACACTTTCCATTGAACCCATTACTAGGCCACTTAAAAGAAACAAATAAAAAAAACATAAGAAAACTCGAATACTAGCACCTCCTACAACTTACCCTACTTTTTCTGTTACTGTTCTTTAACTAACCTGCCCCGTTAGTGCCATAAGAAAAAGGCTGCCTCAGCAACCTTCCTTATTGAAGTAAAGCACCTGTTAATTTAACAACTAAACTTAATTTTTTTCTCTTTTACGAAATAGAAACCTGTCCCATTTTCTTGTGGAACAAACCCTTGTCGAGCTGAACTATTTTCTACCATATTTTGCTCTTCTGCTGTTATAACTGTGGTAACACTTTTCCTTCAGCTACCATACCTTCTCTACGATCTTGTTCCTCTCTAGTAACAAGTTTATATGTATCTGTTTGTTTTGAGGAAACTTCTGCTGATTCTTCATTAACCCCACCACATAGCTAAAACAAATAATGACCAAAGAGAAGTCGGTAGACCTATGGCACAAATTGCAAGGGGATATACACCAAATTTATCTTTTACAATTTTTTGCTTTTTAATAGATATATAAGTTACTAAATACAAGAAAACACTTATCATTGTTAAGCCAGTTAAATAGTATATAGGGTATATTTTCGCAATATTTTCATTCATAAAATAAGAAATTCCCTGACCAAATATTCCTAATATGGTAGCCAAAATTATACTTCCAAGTATAAGAATATTAGCTTTTATCATCAATCCCACCTCCAATTCAAAATCAACAATAATATTTAAGTTATAAGTTAAATGTTTCAAATACTGGGTTTTAATCGAATTTTTTTACAAATTATCAAACTTTATTTTAAATCAACAGCAAAATCTTATTCTTCATATATCCCCATCCCTATACCTTTGTCTATCTCGATAGTCCCCACCTCCTGTAATTCATTTAATCGACTTAAACTCTCTTCTTTATCAAAAGAACTATGCCAACGATAATCATATTGATCCAATATACGGTAATGGTTACTAATCAAATTTTGTTGCAAACGAAAATCCCCTCTATACTCGATTTCTTTCCACCATATCTTACCACCCAGTGTTTTTTCTTTAGGCGTACCACCATTTTTGCTAGCAATTAACTGAACAAAATCAACTGGATTGTCACCAATTGACGATATCAACAATTGGCTATGATTAAACAAAGCACAAAATGCAACAACGGTGGTCCAATTGGCTTCTGTTCTTCTTTTTTCAATTTGAACTAGTGTTTTTTTTGAAATTCCTAGAATTTCAGACATCTTATCTTGAGAAAAACCTTGTTCTGTTCGGACAAGTTTCATTTTTCCTGATATTAAATTGATGAATTCTTCTTTTTCCATATATACTAAATACTCCTTTTTAGTGTAATTTTACACTAAAAGTATTATTTTTCAATAAAAAAATATCCCTTTTGAATAAAAAAACTTTAAAACACAAAGAAAAAAGCAAGAAATAACCTTGCTCTAAATAAGTTTGAAATGGGAATATTTCTTAATTAAAGCTTGGTGAACTAACCGCCCCGATAGTTCCATAAGAAAAAGCTGCCTTAAAGACAGCTCTGATCTTCAGCTAACGCACCCGTTGGTTCAACAACGAAAGTTATGAATAGCTTTCAGGATAGTACAATTTTTTTGACTTGTTCTTTCGTGGATAAATTAGAGTCATTTGTACCAACTAAAAAAGAATGTCCGTGTATAATCACTTCTGTTAGAGTATCGCCTGGACCTAATTCGAATAGAGGGCACTGTGCCTGAATTTTACCCTTTAATGTTTCTCTATCAATTTTCTTAAATCTTATTTCCTTTGACGAATTAGTAATAAAAAAGTCTTCCAAGGTTAATTTCCACCCAACATCGTCTAGTATATGTTTTAGTTCATCTATCGAATGAACCTCGTCAATTTGGTATCTATACACTTTATCATCGTTATCTAAATCATCCATTTCCCTTACAAAGTTATGGATAACCTTAAGTGGAAAACGATTGTAGTTTTTCCAGAATTCAATTAAAGTTGTTTCATATTCACCGTCAACACTATACATATACTCCGGTTCTGTTATACAATCACAAACCCAAAAATCTATGCGGTTATTTTCAAACACCGTTCGGTCATCTATATCAACCATATTACTTTCTCCCCTCTAGTGATGTTACTCAACTTCTTATTTTACTTTTCATTATTCCTTTTTCTTATTCAACTAACCTGCCCCGATAGTTCCATAAGAAAAAGCTGTCTTTAAGACAGCTCGATCTTCAGCTAACGCACCCGTTAGTTCAATAACTATTTCATTTGCATTAAGCTTGTCCACAAAAATTCTTCTCCGAAAAATTCACTTGGTTGAGTAATTTTTTTCATTCCCCTAAAACTAATGATTTCAAAATCATTTGCGAATACTTCTTTAAGTCTCTTTTCTGTATAACCTATACCTCTTTTTAAACTACCAGCTCTATAAACTTCCCAATCAGAAGTATCTAATGCACCATCTGTATTGAAACACACTAAACCAAAATAGCCATTTGGTTTAAGTGCTTTTTTAATTACTTCTAAATATGTTAACCGTCTATGAGGTGCTAAATGATGAAGTAAACCACAATCGTAAACAAAGTCATATGAATTAGGTTCAAAGAAAAAACTGAATAATGATTGGCAATGAAAGTTTATATCTACTTCATCTTCTTTTGATCTTGCTATTGCCCAATCAATAGCATTCTGTGAAATATCTAGAGCATCCACTTTACAACCTTTTTGAGCCATATAAATAGCATTTCTACCTGGCCCACAACCAATTTCTAATACACGAGCAGGTTTTAGACCATTCTCAAAATACTCAACTAAGTTCTCATCGGGACCTTTTATTTTAAAGAAAGGTATTTCCTTATCACGATTAGAATAAAAATCTTCCCAAAATTCTCTAGGTTCTCTTAAAAAATTATCTAACATATTTAATAAATCATCGTAATTTAAAATAGCTTCTTTCGTCATTTTGACAACCTCTTTCTTTTAATTTCCCCTCTCTAATTATACCAAAAAATGGGTATAATTAGAGAGGATTTTATGGAACTAACCTGCCCCGTTCGTATTATAAGATCAGCCAGTTATTTCTGGTTGACCAATTTTTATATCGATATATGATAACGGTAGCCGGGGTAGAACGTACCTGCCCTTGGGGCTTGGACCCCGTCAGCTAAACCGTTCACCCCCTACTTGTAGAAACATGATTAGGCTGGTTGGGACTATGATCTCGTATAACAAGCGAAGCTATGATACTACTAGAAGGATTTAGGGGTACCGGCAATATTCTTTAGGAGGAGATAATAAATGAATCCAGTAGTTGGTCTGGATGTAGCGAAAGGTGAAAGTCAAGTTCAAGCATTCTTGGAGAAGAAGAAGCCTTATCAAGGCAGTTTTAAAGTTACGCATACCATTGAAGGACTAGAAACACTCTTTCACTTTCTGAGAGAAATAGAAAATAGAACGGGGATCAAACCTCCGATTGTATTGGAATCTACGGGGCATTATCATACGCCTGTTGTACAGTATTTTGAGGAGAGAGGTTACTTATTAATTATCGTTAACCCACTCATTTCTTATCGTGCGAAGAGCTCTAGTTTACGCAAAGTAAAGACAGATATAATCGATGCACGTCACCTCTGCGAGCTGTACTATAAAGAGGATTTAGAGCCTTATAAAAAACGAGGGATACAACTCTTAAATCTTCGTAATCTTTCAAGACAACACGCAAATATAACAGGTATCTATGTACAAACAAAACTACAGTTTCAGGCTGTTCTTGATCAAGTATTTCCTGAATATAAAGGGGTTTTTGGAGATTTGTATTCGGTTGTTTCTTTGCTTACTCTATTAGAATTCCCTACTTCTGAAGACATATCAGCAGTCGATGAAGAAACTGTAGCAAATAGGATTAATGAACTTTGTCCAAGTCGTTCTAAAAAGTGGGCGAATACACAGGCAGAGAAACTTACAGCTGCCTCTGCTCGAAACCCTTTTCAGAGAACTTTATATCAGAGTCACATTTTAAGCCTTGAAATGTATATAAAAATGCTTCTAGAATACCAAAAGCACTTATCCAAGTTTGAAGACGAGATAAATGCTTTGGCAAAAGAAATTGAAGAATATAAGATTATCCAATCCATCCCTGGAATCGGGAAAAAAATCGCTGCAACGATTATTTCTGAAATTGGAGAGATTGATCGGTTTAATCACCCTAAAAAACTAGTGGCATTTGCCGGAATTGATCCAAGTATCTTTGAATCAGGTAAATTTAAAGGCACAGTAAATCGGATTACCAAAAGAGGTTCTGGCAGACTACGACATGCCTTATATATGGCAGTTCGTTGTGCCATTCGTGATTGTCGCAAGAAGAAAACGACAGATGAAATCATCCCTCGGAACAAGAGATTACGAGAGTTCTATGATAAGAAACGTGAAGAAGGAAAGCCCTTTAAAGTAGCTGTAATAGCATGTGCCAATAAGCTTCTACAATGGATTTATGCACTATTACAAAATAACTCGACTTTCCAAGATCTAACCTAGTTTAAAAGTATAACTAAATAGCACAAAACTTTCCAAATATATTTCGTTGGAAGGTTATTTAGCATGCACAAATTTAGTATAGCATGAAATATTTTAAGTTTTCATTGAAAAATGTTGACTAACTATTAGCTGGTTTAGTTCCATAAGAAAAAGGTTTAATAAAGCTTTCCAATCATTACTCCCATGGATTTTCGTATTTAGTTCTAATTTTATCGACTTTATTATATTCGCAAATGGTATCTTTGCCTGATAATTGAACTTTCATCGTATTTTTTTCGACTATAATAGTAAAATTGTCAGAACTACCATCATAATCAAATTCGTAATCATTATTCTCTATGTGCTTATATGTTCCAGAAGATTGTTCTCCGCCCTGGACTCTTGAATTTTGAATTTCAAAATTGTTTTCCCCTTTAAAGGTAAAGGAGTCTCGACAAACACTCTTTTCTCCATCCGTATTTTTCCACGTACCTTTCCAAGATGGTGCTTTTCCTTCACCACACGCAGCTAATACTAATGCAGCCATCGTTGAGATCATTAACATTTTTTTCATTTATACACCTACTCCAAAGGACAACTTTATTTCCTGCTCCTTTTAATACGAACTAAAAAGGTAAAAGTTCCCTTGTATTGAACTAACCTGCCCCGATAGTTCCATAAGAAAAAGCTGCCTTAAAAACAGCTCCGATCTTCAGCTAACGCACCTGTTAGTTCTATAAATTATTTCATTGACCTTGCAACTTTCAACATTTTATTCCTTGATACCAGTGAGCTCTCCATTTCTACATAAGTTCCTTCTTGTATCCAACGAAGTAACCCACCAGTAATAATTTCTCCCTTTTTATCTAACTCACCAAAATGAGTCTAAAGAATTTAATCATCTATTGTAAAATATGTTAAAGTATGGTAAATTATCAAATTGACTGGAGGAGATTTATTTGAAAAAATTGTCACTACCCTTTGCCATTGTTATATTAGGACTCTGCCTTCTATTTTCAGCAATCATAGTCTCAAATGCAATCAGAGAAGGTTTAACCGATAATCAAGAGTGGGAACTATTAAATGAACGTCTAATCGAATTAATTGATGTTTTAGATAATCAATAACCTAATCTTCTATTTCATCCCTTTTATAATTTCAGCTAATTGAACTAACCTGCCCCTTTAGTTCATTAAGAAAAAGACGATTAGCTATTTGCTAATCATCTCTTTCACTTTAGCGTAAATAGTGGAACGTGGAACGCCAGTCATTTTAGCTATATCATTAACGCTTAAACCGTTTGATTCTCTTTCATCATACAGCTTTAACGCCTTCTTAACGTCCTTCTCGTCCTTCCCTTTACGTCCCATATGTTTACCCTGTGCCTTAGCCCTTTTACGTCCCTCAGTGGTTCTATCTTTAATTAAATCACGTTCAAACTCAGCAATAGCCCCCAGCATAGTGAACATTAGCTTTCCTGATGGTGTACTAAAATCAATCTGTTCTTTGATGAATATTAAAGCTATTCCACGTTCTTCTAAATCCTTAGCAATCTTTTGTAAATCAAATGTACTCCTAGCTAGTCTGTCTATTTTGTAAACAACCAGCTTGTCACCTTCCCTTAAATAGTCCAACGCCTTAATCAGTTCCTCACGATCACTTTTAGCACCACTTTGTTTCTCCATGAATATCTTCTCACAGCCATATTCTTTTAACTTCTCTTCCTGTAAATCTAATGATTGATCAATGGTGCTTACACGTCCGTATCCTATAATAGCCATTATGTATAACCTCTTTTCAATTGTCTAAAAGTTTATTAACTTCTGTAATTTTATTCTAGACTAACTTCTGGACATTTTGAAGGGTTATTTTTGCGGGGGAATTGAAGTGTTTTTCAAGTCTCTAGAACTTATAACTTTTAGAAAGTCTCTAACACTCTGGTAAAATTTGAGTAATCTGTTATGGAAGATAAGGGGGAGATACAAAAAAAGTTCGTAAAAGTGTACTTTTACGAACCGGACTTTTCTTCCCATATAGGTAAAACAGTTGAATATTTAATTTCTCTGAGAGCTAAGCTAGTTTGAATTTTTGTAATGCCTAGTTTATTTAACTTTCTAATAAATATTTCCAATTCCTTCCGATCTTTGTTAGCCACTTTTAGAAGATAATCATACTCACCTGTTAAACAATGACACTCTAATACTTCTGACATAGAAGCTAATGCCTTTTCCAAAACTTCCAGTTTTTCAGCTTGATGTATATTCGTACTAATAAAAATGAAACATAATAAATCAAAACCTAGCTTCTCCTGGTTTAAAATTGCTACTTGTGCATTAATAAACCCTTCATTTTCCAAACGTTTTATCCTTGAATGTATAGCTGGTGGAGATAATTTGACACGCTTGGCAAGCTCAGTATTGCTTAACTGTGATTGCTTTTGTAGTAAATCTAAAATTTGAATATCAACATTATCTAGAACCTTGCTTACGATAGATTCCACTTATAGTCACCCCTTTTACAATTGTTCCAAAAATAGTATCACTCCAACAGCAAAACAAAATTTAATTCTGTTTATCGGCAATATTTCTTAATATTATTTTAAGTTTCTTCTATTATACAAAATAATATATTAAGTAACGATCTAAAATGTTAAAATTATTAATAAATAATTATGAAAATTGAAATGTCATTGTGCACAATGGCTTCGATCTTTTTCACTTAAACAGTGAAAGATGTAAAGGAGCAAAATGAAATGCAATATTATTATTTTTCGTTATTACTTTTAACAAGTTTGTTATGGGGTGGAAACTTTGTCGTTGGAAAGTCGCTTGTCGAACATGCTTCTCCGATGACGTTGACGAGTTTAAGGTGGATCATTGCTATTAGTTGTCTTTTGCCAATTGTATGGTGGAAAGAAAGAAAGATATTTCCCCCTCGAAGTGCAATCCTTCCATTATTTTTGATGGGGATTACAGGTGTGGTTCTATTTAATCTATTACAATTTGTAGCATTAGAGAAAACTTCCGCCACTAATGTTGGGTTAATATCAACATTAAACATGATTTCAATTGCAATTTTTTCATTTTTCTTTTTAAAAGAAAGAATTAATATTCTACAAATGTTTTCTATGTTTTTTTCGCTTTTTGGTGTAATACTTGTACTTTCAAAAGGAAATATTGATCTATTCCTTTCATTGCGTTTTAATACAGGTGATTTATATATGATGGCTGCTGTATGTGTTTGGGGGATATATTCCGTTTGTAGCAAATGGGCAATGTTAACAACAACGCCCATGATGTCAACATTATATTCTGGTATATTTGGACTTTTAGTTATTCTCCCGTTTAATTTTTCTAATTTTGCAGTGTCAAATATAAATACTTCTTTCATACAATCTATTTTATATACAGGTGTTATCTCAACTGTAGCATGTATGGTACTTTGGAACATTGGTGTACAAAAGTTAGGTACAACTACATCAGGTATTTTCTTGAATTTTAATCCTATTTTCACTGCAATTTTAGCTTTTCTCTTATTAGGTGAAAAAATGACGTGGGTACAAGGAATTGGTAGTTGTATTGTGATTATAGGTTGTTATATGTTCTCACATTTTAAAGCGAAGGTGATTTTCAAGAATTCTAGTCAATCGCAATTGCAAGCATGATTTTTAATCAAGATCATGGCTAAACAAAAAGTGAACCTGACTAAAAAAGAAGGCAAAGAATTATTTTAAAAAATCCTAGTTCATTCAGGGAAAAAAGGAATCCCCACTTTTCCAAAAAAGAAAAAAGCCTGAAGCGGTTTTTCTGCTCCAGGCTCTTTTTTTAGCTTTTAGTCTTCATGTAAATTTGAAACAAAGTTTGATCAAAACACGCTATAAATATATTTAGTTTAGCATTGAACTAAAGAATTAATACCAAGGAGTATATAAATATTCCACCAAAAACCACCACCATATACACCTTGAAAGAGAACATTAGCAGTAGCGCGTGCAGTATACCCTGCATCATTAACCTGCATAAAGTTTAGTGAAAATAGATTTAAAATGACCTAAGATACTTGACTGCCGTCTCAGCATATATCTCGGCAGATTCTACTAAGTTCTCCACTGAAACCTGCTCATCGTACCCATGGATAGTGTGTTCCAGCCCAGGACCGTAAAGGACGGTATCAATGCCATGGCGCCGGAAGTGACTGGCATCACTTGAACCAAGCAAAAGTACGCTGAAGACGGGTTCCTCCATTCCAAGGACACGCTGGATTCCTAGTTCTATGGCCCTCACAATTGGACGATTCTCTAAGGTCCAGTTCGGGTTAGTACAGGGTACCATTGGCTCTACAACCGCACCTGGCGCTACAGCACTAACAAGATTCCTAGCGACATCAAGTACAAACTCGGGCTTCATACCGAATGGAACCCGGGTATCCACTTTAATGATACACTTGTCTGCGACGACGTTCACATTTGTTCCGCCCTGGATTACACCTGGATTGTAAGAGGGACGATAAAGTAACTGTGACAGTAAGGGATTTCCTAGACGCTGAGATAGGAGCCACTCAGTATTGTACAAAAGTTGACAAGGCTCTGCCGGAGGCGTTGCCTTGAGCTCCCATAGCTTGGTTAGTGCTTCGACCGCGGCAGCCCCTCTTCGTACGGCGGAGATTCCATAAAGCGGTTGTAGGCTGCCATGATCTGTCTGACCTGGTATGATCACCTGCATCCATGCCTTGCCCTTTTCACCGGCATTCGGATGGTAGCGGTCCGTTGGTTCACCAATCAGACAAGCATCACCCTTAATCAATCCTTGATCCAGGAGCGAGGCCACCTCAATGCCGCCAGTCTCTTCATCCGGAGAGGCAATAACTCCTAGGCTACCTTTCAAATTAAGAGTGGGGGCGAACTCCTGAAGTAGTCCAGCCACAAAAATCAGTGATGCCAAGCCTCCTTTCATATCGGAGGCTCCCCTACCCAAAAGCATACCTGCTTTGACTTCTCCTGAGAAAGGATCGAAGGTCCAATGTGAACAATCGCCTGCAGGTACGACATCTGTATGTCCACAAAATAGGAGCCGTGGACCAGGTACCCTGGTTAAGGGAGCATCACAGACCACGGTAACCAGCGCATTTTCGCTACGGCGGTGTTCGGTAATCAAGAACCCTTTTGCTGCTAGGTATCGGCTAATATGGCGTCCCATTTCTGCTGACCGCTTCTTAAACTCGGGCGATGGATTTTCAGATGGAATTCGAATAAATGAAGCAGCAAGTTCGACTAATTCCTGTTGCCTTGACCTTATCAGCTGCCGGATTATTCTGGTACTCATATAAATACATCCCCTCCATGTCCAGCATTAGCCGCAGTATTTCTATACTATTCTATGTGCTGTTCCTAGATCATATTTCTGAGGTTAAAAGTGGGGAAACATTTGATACATGTTATTTAAAGTCTCGTTCAATGCTATAGTTAAACTTAATGAGCCAAAGATATGTAGTGGTAATGCCTAACCTTCGTTATCTTAACAGCAATTCTTTCAACTATTTAGCTGATTATGCTTGACTGGTTTTAGGGTTTTTGACTTGCTGAAGTGAAGCATTGAAACGGCTGGAAGACAGTCTTATCCCCTATGCTGAAAGAAAGCTAAAAAAGCAATCTAACAGAATAGGAGGGATAAGCGTCTAAAGTTACTTGCGTCAGTTCGCAATGTATCCGTATGTCTAGACCCTATTCACTCAACAGTTTTCACCGTACACGCCCTTTACCGGTATAACTTTGCAATTAAAGTAAATCATCTAACCCTCTTTCTTAATCCATAATCTGGCCTTTTAACGGAACAACTTATTGTCACTTAACAGTTCCTTAAACCATTTTTTAACTTCAGATATTCTTTTTTCACTATAAAAACCCTTTAGAAGATGTTTTATCTAAAGGGGTAGAACGATGCAACTTTTTATAAAAGATTCTACTTTCATTCAAATTCGAAAAAGGGTTGCAGCTTAGAATCATTGGGCGTAAGTGCGGATAATTAGCTTCATTTATTTCTAGTAAATAATCATCCATTTTTTCAGATTCACAAATTAAATTCACTAACTTTACTCACCCCAAATTTAAAAACGCATGTTTTGGGATTATTCAGGAGAAATAAATTTTATAGGTGTACTTTACAACTATTTTGCCCCCGTCGTTGAACAAGGATATATTTTCTTTAATTTGATTGTACGATAATATGTATGCTGTTCCATGTTCTAGTTTTCCTTTTTGAGACTTCACTCTTTTAAGGCTCTTTTCTTATAGGGCTTTTCTTATTGGGGATGACCTCTAAAGGGGTGCCGATAAAGACCTATTAAAAAAACTCCCTATTTAGCACCTTTCATAAGGCCCATCCTAGGGCCTGTACAACTGTACTACGTAACGTCATACGGTATCAGCAAGGCTACTATCATAGGGGGGATTTTGAGGATTGGAATAGTATATTATATGCTCAATACTCCAATCAGTGCCGAATAGTAATACATATCAGCACCCGTCCCCTCATACTCAACCCTTATTTCAGCCCAGAAAGGCATAAGACGACTTACGGGATCTTGTTTCTAAGAAGGGAGAGGCTGGGTGCTAGGTTTAGAAGGCAGTACCAATCTATCGAAAGACAAAAAGGGTCCTCTTTACATAATGAATGCTGACCCTAGTTATTTTACGAAGATCCTCTGAATGAGAGTCTTTCTTCTTTAAAGCAAATTATTGATTCTTCTCATAAAGTCTTCCATAACGGTGGATAATTTCCCCTTGGCTTCGTTCATCGAGTTTCCTTGAACACCGAAATAAAATTTAATTTTAGGTTCAGTTCCGGAAGGTCGTAAACATACCCATGTTCCATCTTCAAGAAAGTATTTTAATACGTTCGATTTTGGGAGCTTTATGGCCTCTTCCCTATTTGTCCCAAACGTGTATTTTTTCCTGCTGAGATAATCCTCTTGAACCACTACTTTATGACCAGAGATTTGATCTGGTGGATTTTCACGGAATTCATTGAGAATCGCTTGAATTTGTCTGGAACCTTCAATTCCTTTTAAAGTCAACGATCGCAATCCTTCCAAGTAATAGCCATATTTATCAAAAACATCCAGTAAACCTTCGTACATCGTTTTGCCTTGCTTTTTGTAATAGGCACAGACTTCCACTGCCAGAATAGTCGCCTGTATGGCATCCTTATCTCGAGCAAAATCTTTGATTAGATATCCATAGCTTTCTTCATAGCCAAACAGGAAAGAATGTTCTCCACTTGTGTGGTATTCATTGATTTTTTCAGCAATGAATTTAAATCCAGTTAAAACATCTACCGTTTTTAAACCATTTTGCTCAGAAATCGCCCGTCCTATTTCTGAAGTCACGATGGTCTTTAATACGACTCCATTTTCTGGAAGGGTCCCTTTCTTTTGTTTTTGTGAAATTAAATAATCCAAAAAGAGAGCGCCTGTTTGGTTGCCTGTTAATACGACATAATCTCCAGCATTATTTTTCACGCTAATTCCGAGCCTATCCGCATCCGGATCGGTGGCAATCAATAAATCAGCGTCGACTCGGTTTCCAAGCGCGATGGCCAATTCAAAAGCAGCATGTTCCTCTGGATTAGGCGATTTAACAGTAGGAAAGTTAGCATCGGGCATTTCCTGTTCTTTAACAATATGGACATTTCGATATCCTAGATCATGCAAAGCACGTTTTACTGATTTATTGGCTGTACCATGAAGCGGTGTAAACACGAGCTTTACATCGAGTTCATCTGCTAACTTTGGATCTTCCGGAATAGTGAGCAACTGCTCATTATAAGCAGTATCCAGTTCTTCCCCAATGATTTGAATGAGCCCTCTGTCCTTTAGGATTTCTTCTTCCTCCACTACAATGGAAAGCTCATTTTCAATCGCGTTCACGTAATCAATGACTTGATCCGCCGCTTCAGGAGGTAGCTGTGCCCCGTCTGATCCGTACACTTTATACCCATTATATTCAGGCGGATTATGGCTTGCTGTAATGACGATACCGGCAAATGCATTCAGTTTACGTACGGAAAAAGAGAGCTGTGGGGTAGGCCGTAATTCATCAAATACATAAGCTTTAATTCCCTTTGTTGCCAAAGTCTTGGCTGCCTCCAATGCAAATTCTGGAGACTTATGTCTTGAATCGTAAGCAATTACGACTCCTCTGGATTTTGCCTCGTTTCCAAACGATTGAATATACTCAGCAAGTCCTACAGTCGCTTTTCGCACGGTATATATGTTCATCCTATTCGTACCTGGACCAATTTCCCCTCGCATACCACCCGTCCCGAATTCCAAATTTTTATAAAAGGCGTCTTCAAGTGCTATTTCATCATTATTCATTTCTTCAAGCATTAAGCGCATTTCATTATCTAAATTTGGGTAACTTGTCCAAATAGTATATAAAGACTTCCAGTCCATTAAAAACAGCTCCCTTCCAGCCTGTATGTTTTTTGCTTTGTTTGGCACGTCTTTTCCCTTTAACACTTAGTACATATTGTAGGCGATCAATTGAGCATGGGATCTAAAAACCAGCATTCCTAAAGTATCCAATCCGAAATCAACTTTAGCTCTTTGAGTAGTTCTCCATCCTGCAACGGGGCTGTAGAGTCGCCAAATGGCGTCTCTTCCAAAGTTATTGGTTATGATCCATTCATATTCCCCAACCAATACTTTGGAAAAAGCGTCATTTGTCCTTCATCCATTACCCCTTTGGCAAGAAGAGTGACAATGCGGCTGGAATACACTATGATTGTGTACCCTCAAAAAAACGACACCATTATCATCCATTGTCATCCTAGGACTCTTTTTAGTAAGGGGGGCTGAATGTTCTCAGGAAGCCTCTTCAGGGTATCTTCAAGCATATCGAGAGTCTATCGAAAAAAGTATCGACTAACGGAAGCATATCGTTTAAGGCGTTATGGTTGATGCCGTCAAAGCAAAATAAAAGATGCAGATGATCTTTCCCATGATTTCATGGATTATAACTTACAGTGGCTCATTCTTGCTTACCATAACGGTTTCTAAAGATGAATCAAAGTCAAGGATAGCCATCATTTGATCCTTTAGTTTTCTAGCATACACCTGATTATTTAACTGCTAAGGCCCTTAGATTTTTTCTAGAGAGCTGAAGCGATCCTCGAAAAAATTCAATTGCCAAACCTGAATAATTACAAATTTCTTTTTTGATATCGGGATCCATATCTTTTGGCAGCTGATTGATTGGAAAGAAGTGTACAGCACTTCCTTCTTTACCATCAGGTTTCAAAGTTCCTTCTATAATTTCATTTGTTGTATAAAAAGCGTTAACAGAATAGAATTGATCTCCATTTGGTAAGTGAATAAAATAGTTTACGCCTGATAAAACTTTTAGAAATTGTAATCGACCAATCGTTAAACCTGTTTCTTCTTTTACTTCACGCAATGCTGTTTCCTCTAATGATTCTCCTACTCCATAAGTCCCCCTGGTAATCCCCATACTTTTGTATCTGTTCGAAATTGTAATAAAATCTGCCCAAGTGGATTAAATACTAATACTTTTGCCCCAGTTAAAATGACTGGCCTTTTTCCCACAAGCTTGCGTAAATCTTCAATATAGCCCATGTCACTCCCCATCCTACTTAAATGATAACTATTGGGTATCCAGCTTGTTTTTTCGTTATGATAAATTTTGTTTTTAAATTTTCCTTACTTGATTTATTTTTTCTTTTTCTTTTTTTTAGTTTTAGTTTCCGTTTTCGTTTTAGTTTCCGTTTTAGTTTCCGTTTTCATTTTAGTTTCCGTTTTAGTTTCCGTTTTCATTTTAGTTTCCGTTTTCGTTTTAGTTTTAGTTTTTGTTTTAGTTCCCGTTTTAGTTTTAGTTTTTGTTTTAGTTCCCGTTTTCGTTGTATTAACGAGAGAATATAATCTTTGTTGCTCAATAATTTGTATATTGACATCAAATTTTTCTTCAATGACTTGCCGTGCTCTTTCCGTATAGTCGTTCCAAATCTCTGGATGTTCTAAAAAGAATTGTATGCCTTTCGCTAACTCAATATCATTTTTTTCTGGAGCTAGGTATCCTGTTCTCTGGTGTTCAATCAATTCAGGGATTCCCGCGTGTTGAGTGGAAACGACAGGTAAACCGCTAGCCATTGCTTCTTTTAAGGCATTAGGAATGCCTTCGATATCACCAGTTTTAGCTGTCTGACTTGCAAGACAAAAGATATGAGCTTTTTTTAATTCGTCCGAAACTTGTTTTGAATCCATAACTCCTCTAAGAATCACAACATCTTTAAGGTTATATTCTGCAATGGCGGATTTAATTTTTTTCTCATCTTCACCTGCTCCGATAATATGCAGTCTAGCATTTGGATATTGTGTATTAATCCGTTTAAATGCTTTTATAAGAGTAATAAATCCTTTTTTGTCTACAAGTCTACCTACAGATAAAACTCTTATTTCGCCTTCTATGGGAAGAGTGCGGTTAGAATAGGGGAAAAGATCTAATTCGATACCACCATATAACACATGCATATTTTTAGCCGGAATTCCTAAACTTCTTAATCCTTCTGCAAGATATTGGCATACAGGGTAATAGTGTGCACCATGTTTATTTAATGCTGAATATCGCTTAGCATTTTTTTCGAAAATTTCTGGTCTGTCAGAACCATCACGCCCTCTAATGCTAACAATCAAAGGGATATTATATTTTTCACATATAGGCAAAATCTCTTGTCCGTGTGATCCGTGATGAGCATGAATGGCTATGATATCTTGTTCTTCGAAGAACTTTTTTAGATCTTTAATTTTGTTTAAATTATAGTAGTTTTCAAAGGGGAATTCTGTACGGTTGGTATTGTCGAATGGGCCGATTACGATTGAGCGATATTGACTAATTTTTACGATTTGATTATATATAAAACGTTGATGTGTTTTGATGTTTTCACTCACAAAAAAAGCAATGGTTTTCATCCCACCTCACTCCCTTTAATAAGAAATTCATATTTGCTTTTCTCGCGTTCTGCTAATTGAACTAATAGTTCTTGATAATTACTTGATTTTTTTATTTTTTCTTGTTCTACAATTTGTTTTACTTGCTTGTGAAATTCATGAGGAAACATAGAATCAGCTTTATAAATGTCTTTGTATGGTAGGTCTTCAGAACAAACTTTAAAGTAATTTTCAAACAGAGGATTTAATTTGGATAGAGGATCATTTTTAGAATTACGTGTAATTGACATCATGAGAAAACGAAAATCATCTAACGGTGAACCGAAGTATGCATGATCAAAATCAATAATAAGAAATTCCTTGTTTTCTGTTGTGAAAGCATTGTTCATGTTGAAATCCCCATGGCAAATGCTATTTCGTTTAGAGGTTTGTTGAAGATATCCTTCGATATCACAAGTTTGCATAAGGTGATAGACACTTAGTCCTATTTTAGTTATCTCATTGATTATGTCTTTTAAGGTAGGTGAACTAACGGAAGACGTCCACTTTTTTATTTCATCAAGTTTATCTGAATAACTTTTTAAATTTTCCTTGTTTGGAAAAAAATTTTTTTCATTAAAGCTAATAAGCTCTTCAAATTTAGCATGTGAATGAAACTCTGCCAATCCTTCGATGCGCTGCTGTTCATTTATTGGCTCCAGATTATTGATATATTCAGAAACATAATAAAATTTTTTCTTTGTTTGGACATATACTTGGCCCTTTGTCGTCTCAAATACTTTGGGTACAGAAAATCCAATTTTAAATAATTGATGATGAAGCAGAATTGGAAAAGAAGAATTGTCCTTTTTTACGGCTTTTAATACAAGACGTCGTTTATTTTTCGTATCGTGTATCACCCAAACCTTATTTTCTTTAGGTTCCTTAATAAAAACAACATCCTTTTCTGACAAATTATACTCCTTAAGAATTTTCAATGGAGTTTTCATATTTTTAGGGTTCAAATTACTTTCTCCTTTTTATTAACTTACATATTTTTATGTTTTTTTGTTTGCATGTAATTCACCCATATACCCATCTCTTTTTATTTGATTTTGGGTTTTCCTCATTAAATTTTTGATTAAATTGATTTGCCCATGTACTCTTCAAATCTACTAATATCGAATCTGTCTCCATCCATCGTTTTCCCATAGACATTTTCTAATTTCAGCATTTCATTAATGGCATCCGTTATTTAAATTTCATCACCAACTCCAGGATTTATCATTTCTAAATAAGAAAAAGTCAATGGTGTCAATGACAGCTAAATTTGGCGGTGAATCGTTTGATGGTTTTTCAACAATATTAATAACTTCACCTATACCACTATCTATATTTCCAATTCAGAAACACCGTTGTTTGACAACAACTGATTTTCAACTTCATATAGGCCGAGTACACTTTTTTTAATTTTTCTTAAACTCTTACTAAGTAACCTAATCCAGCCGTCTCTTTTTCAAAAATAACTTCATCAGGCAACAATACAGCAAACGGTTGATTTCCAACAAAGTTTTTCCCTAAGAGGATTGCATCACTAAGCCGCTAGCATAAGGCTGTCTAGTATATTGGGTATGAATATTGGGTTCGAGTGACCGATTAAAATATCCGCAATCAAATTTTTGATCGTGAAACGACGATTAATATTTCCTCAAGGCCTGACGCCATTGCTCCTCTACTTTTTTGTTTAGTGTAGTAATCATTTAACAATGTGAAAATTGTATTTTCTATAGGGTAATGTAAACCTTCTTAATAATAAATGAACTAGTCCTTTTTTTTGTTTGGACTATTGTCTTTATGTAAACCTTTTTAATAATAAATGAACTAGTCCTCTTTTTTGTTTGGACTATTGTCTTTATGTAGACCTATTATTAAGATTTATATAAGAATTTTTTGTAAAGATTGGGCAAAACTCTATTTCGATATAAAAAAAGTAGATTTTCCTACGCTAATTGGAAGCCTGGTAGTCTTTCCGGAAAATATACCACTCTAAGATTGTAATAATCGGGATGGGTTCTGTAGTAGTAAAAAATATACCAGACTTCAGCTTGGCTTATGGTGTTCCAGCTCAAGTAATAAAACTTTTAGAGGACAAACAGTAGTAAGAAAACCATTTAGATTTAATCTTTCTTACCTATTAATCTATATAAATCTCACAAAATCCCACTATTTATATCAAATTCCACTATATATCCATAACGTTAATTACAATTATTCCATATAAATAAATGATGAAAGTCAAATTTTTGCTAAAAAAAGGGGATTAAGATATGTCAGTACTTTACTCAACAGGTCCTGTTGAAAACATGAATGGTGACAGTTCCTTAGACCCATCATTTACGTTGGACAAGCTTTTTTATACTGTCGTAGTAAACATTCTAAATAATAATGAAAGAAAGAGTACCGAAGTAATAATAGAAGTCTACGGTGTAGATGGTCTAAAAAACATAGTAGGACGGTATAAGGGTGAAGTAGAGGAACAATATGGTTACACTTCTGAATTAGAAGTATATTAATTAAACCGTTTTAATTCAAATTGAGCTACGAAAAGACGATGTCCTCGCATCTGTGACCGGGAAAAATGCTTTAGGAGAAATTATAAGAGAACTGCCGTTAACACGCATAAAATCCTAAAAAGCTACTTGACCAATAGTGTTTAATCCAACTAACATGAGTCAATTTTATAATAGGTTTTTTTCTTCGTTGAGTGACCAGATTTTAGTTATTCATTTTTTTAAATGATTAAGCAGCTTAAGTCATTTTGTTCATTTGTTGGTTGATACTGTCTACTGCCAATTTTGAGGCATCATAAACAAGAGTCACAATATCAAAATGAACCTTGGCCTTTTTTCCCGTACGATATCGGACATTTTTTAGTTGAAAGAATTCTTTTATATAGGCATTGACTCGTTCAACGGCCATTCTTTGATTGTAAAGCTTTTTCCATGCTTCTGATCCACGACCTGGGGCGGTGCCTCTTTTTTATGCGTTGAACTCCTAGGGAGACAAGCGATTCGAATTATGAAATTCATTCACATAACTGAGTTTAACTGTGGCCGGATTTTTTTAGATTAGATGAATTGTAATCTTAAATGCGAAACCCAGAAAAAACAAAAAGCCCTACTCGCTTCGTGTAAAATAGTAGGTACCACACAACTTTTTTATAAGGAAACGAGTCTGAGCTTACTACTTGAGCGCCGACAACTAGAAGTGTTCCAAAAACTTGGGCATTCTACAAGAGAAATTGGTGCCGTTCTTAATCGCCATCATTCCTGTATTGCGCGTAAGTTAAAACGCAACCATAATATAAACGATGAATAACAACCAGGAGGCTCAAGAGAGTATGTTGAACGCCGTAAGATAAGCTTATAAACCCATTGGTAAATATCCTTTAGACCTAGCCGAACGGGTTCAAGAAAAGTTGGATCTTACATGGTAACCTGAGGCCTTACTGGTCGCTTATCGTATAAAACAATTTATAACTAACTTTAACAAGGGAAGTTATTGACTAAGGACCTTTCCATCTGGAGAAAGAAATGAAACGAACCAAAATATTGTTTTAAAATTAAACTTCTGGTTTAAATGTCTTTCTTCCTTCACAAAGAACATCATCTTGAGCCATAGTTCACCTCAACTTTTGTTATCATAAACAAAGTTGAGGTGAGAACTTTATAATTTAGTGCGGGTTTATCCTTACTGAATGAAGTAGAGAGTACATCAATATTTTTTATTCACTTGTATCCAACTTAGTAATCTTCACTACTTCCTTTTTATATAGTACTTATTGTACCAATTTACAAACTGAGTTAAACCTTTTTCTATTGTTGTTGAAGGATAGAACCCCACATCAGCCTGCAAATCGGAAATATCTGCATAAGTCTCCTTAACATCTCCTGGTTGCATTGGTAAGAATTCTATTTTTGCCTTTTTGCCAATTAGTTTCTCTAATGTATTAATAAAATCCATTAATTTTATAGGATTATTATTACCAATGTTATAAATTTTGTATGGGGCATAGCTTGAACTTGGATCAGGATTAGCTCTATCCCATTTTTCGTTATATATCGGTGGATTATCGAGTAATCGGATTATTCCCTCAACAATATCATCAATATAAGTAAAATCTCTTCTCATATCGCCATTATTAAAAACCTTTATTGTATTCTCTTCAATAATATTTCGAGTAAAAGAGTAATAAGCCATATCAGGTCTCCCCCAAGGACCATACACCGTAAAGAATCGGAGTCCTGTGGTTGGAATATTAAATAAATGACTATAAGTATGAGCCATTAATTCATTAGACTTTTTTGTGGCAGCATATAAACTTACTGGATGATCCACTGAGTCTTTAGTTGAGTAAGGGATATTAGTATTTGCTCCATAAACAGAACTAGAGGATGCATAAATCAAGTGCTCTACATTATATTGTCGACAGGCCTCTAAGATATTCACAAACCCTACTAGGTTTGAATTAACATAAGAATCCGGGTTGTCTATGCTATAACGGACTCCAGCCTGAGCTGCTAAGTTGATGACTATATGAATCGTCCTGTCTTTAAATATTCGATTTAATTTTTCTTTATTTGACAAATCCATTTTATGGAATTCGAAATTAGGGTTTTCTTCTAATACCTTGAGACGATCTCTCTTCAAAAGAACATCATAATAATCATTAATATTATCTACACCTATTACATGATAATCTTGAGCCAACAAACGTTTTGTTAGGTGGAAACCAATGAAACCTGCAGCTCCCGTCACTAAAATGTTCATAGTATTAATTCCAATCCTTTCTATAACTATAGGATTTTGAGATTTTTCTGGAACACTGAGTAAGCATTCGTAATCATACATTGATACTTTCGATCCTTTACAGCAACAGAGTAAAGTTCATTATGACGGATATAAGACGAGGCGAACTCAGAAATCTTCATTGGGGAGAGACTTACGATTCATTCGTAATCCACCAATGACATGATATCCTTTTTTGATTTAAGCCTCATGATTTTTTCACTCGTATACCCGCCGCTGTCAACTAGCACAAAAAAAAATACATTTTCAGAAGATGGACAGTCTTTTCTGCTTTTGAAAGGTAACTACAGTTTTGCCAATGCTCTTTTAAATAAGGGAGGAAAATTCGAGTAAATCAATAGTCCTCTGTCACTACATGAGCAGTGACAATACAATGAGGACCATATACTTTTCCCGACTGAATGAGGAAATGATGAACGTAGCGGAACAAGTTTCACCTTGCTTTTCACCAGGGTTATTAATTTTCTCTTTATAAAAAGTTCAAGCGTTGCCTTTTCATTCAATTTTTGACACGATGGAGATTCATTTGATGCGTTGAACCAAGGTAAAGCTAATAATTACGCGGCCAGCACAAACAATAATGCCGTGAATAAGAAAGATTAAATGGTGTCCTCGAGGTATAGTTACGAATGAAGTTTAAGCTAAAGCGATCTTGAAAACCGTTGAATGCGAAGTCACCATAGGTTTAAATATGCTCCTTTTTGTGGAAACTAAAACTTCAACAAAATGGCATAATACTCGCTTTTACATTTTTTCGTAAGGTTCAAGTTACATAACTATGACTCTACAAGCGTATTATCATTTTCATCTAATGGAATTGGTGTTTTTGTCCATTCAGCATGCGTATCAGGATCTATCTCACTCACTTGTTCTAGAAAAGAATCTAAAAAATTTCTTTCTCTCAGGTCTTTAAATAACTCGAGAGGTCTTTGTTGTTCACGTGAAAACGAGTACACATGATCGACTAATTTAAAACCATTCCTGGTTATGATAATATGCCGTAGTGGGGCATCAATTTGTTTGAAACCCGATTTTTCCATTGTTTTCAATATATAGAGTAATCGTCTGGTTATGTCCTCAGAAAGTTCAGATTGTTTTTTAAGAAACGTATTTAAATCTGGTCCTAATAGATATTCCATTAAAATATAATTGGGTCCTGTTTCAAAGACTTTCGGGATAAAAGTCAAGTCTTGACTTGATAAAAGAACCTTTTGTTCCTGATTTGCATGTTCAGTTTTCCCGTAAAGTTTTACGCATTTGTCTTCAGAGACTCGATAAACAGCACCTTGATGCCCTTTTCCAATTAGTGTTTGTGTAATAGCGCTATCCACTTTTACTCCATTACCTGAACCTCCAGAGAGGACGGTAATGTTTCTAAAGTCCAAACTATTTTGATTGAAATAATTGTCCCACTCATTGAAGGTGTCCGGTTCGAGCTTTTTCACTTGGGCTAAGAACGAGTCCTTTAATAGGATTATTTTTAAATCTCTTAATAATTTTAATGGTACAGGGTGCATTCTTTTGAAGGAATTTACATGGTCAATCACCTTAAGTTCCTCATTACCAACGACGAAAATATGGCGTAGAGGGGCATCTATCATGGTGAATTTTGCTTGTTTTAATTCCTTTAATATATAGAGAAGTTTCTTTACTATAGAATCAGGGATATACGTACAATTTCTCAGGTATTCTTTTAAAGTTGGAGCATTAAAATATTCCATGACTATATAGTTTGATCCTGTATCATATACCACAGGCATAAAGGGTAAATGTTGTCCCGCTTTAAGTGCTTCTTCCTCCATTTTCGCTTGTACCGGGTCTGAATAGATTTTCACACATTTATCTTCTGATAGTTTAAATACTGCACCTTGAGCACCCATTCCAATCAGCGCATAGGTAGTGGGATTGTCAATTTCCAAAGATTTTTCACCTTTGGTTACAGTAATGGTTTTAAAATCCTCCATGATCTCCTCCTAACTGCTCATCTATAGACTTCTGTTGAAGCTGTTGAATTTTATTAAGCGCTTTTTTGATTTTTTCGGCTTTTTGAACCTTTTTTTCCTTTTTACGAGATGCTATTGTTTCATCAACAACTTCAGCCTTCTGATGAATTTTATCTTTTTTGTCTTTTTTATTGGATGCTACAAGTTCATCTTTGACTTTATCTTTTGTCTGCTGTTGAAGCTGTTGAATATAAACAAGGGCTTTTTCGGCTTTTTTTCTAGGTTTTATTGATTCGCGATCATATATAACTCGTTGTTTAGTCTTCTTATGGGTTTTTTTATCATTTTTATCATTTTTGCGAGGTGTTTCTGAATTTTGTTTACCTTTTTTATAAGGGGCTACAAGTTCATCATAAAATTCAGCTTGTTGTTGAAGCTGTTGGACGAGGTCAAAGTTTTGTTCGATTTTTTTACGAGCTGCTACTGTAAATGTTTCCCACAACTCTCTATTTGTTAACATAAATTCCAGCGCCTCTGCCAGTTCATCTACATTGTTTTCTTGTACTAAAACTCCCTCTTTGTGATTTGTTATTAATTCAGGGATTCCGGCATGATTGGTTGAAATCACTGGTACGCCAACCGCCATAGCTTCTTTTAATGTATTAGGTATTCCTTCTACATCTCCATCGGCAGCTTCTAAGCTTGCGGCGCAGAATATATCTGCATTGGTCATTTGATCTCCTACTTGATCTTTAGGGAGATGATTTAATAAACGAAAGGAATCTCCTAAATTAAGTTGATTTGCCAAAGAATTGAGATGTTCTTCAAGCTCCCCTCTTCCGATAATCGTCAGGGTTGCATTTGGAAATTTACCTCTAATCTTTTGAAAAGCTTGCATTAAGATGTGATGTCCTTTTTTTTCCACCAACCTACCCATGGATAAAATGTTTTGAGAGCCACCTTTATCTGGAGTTCGGTATTTGAATTGGTTAAGGTCAACCCCCCCATATAACACTCTAATTTTTTCTGGAGGACAACCCCAAGCAATTAACTTATCAGCTAAATACTGACAAACTGGAAAAAAACGCTCCCCTCGATCAAATAGCATTTTCATGTTGTCTAGATAGCCAATGGGCTGATTAGCCAGGGTTGCATCCCTGCCTCGAATACTTGTTACCAACGGAAGGTTCGTTTCCTCTTTAAACGGAAGTAATAACATCCCTAATTGACCATGATGAGCATGTAAGAGGGAGATATTATTTCTTTCCACATATTCTTTGGGTGAGAAAATTTCATTGAGATAATGAACCTTCTCATTCAAAAGGGAAAGATCTATCATATACTTAGGTTGTCGTACCAAATGAATATAATCATAATCAGGAACTTCTCGAATCTGTGAGATATATTGGGTCGGGTCAACCCTTAAATTCAAATGCATAACTGTGTGCAAGTAAACGCTCTCCTTTCAAGCATAGTAAGCAAATTTTCTGGTCCTTTTCAAGTATATTATGTATGACTCTATAGGTACGCATGGACTAAATGGAATCGAATTTAATTGGAATCGTTTAAAAGTGAATGGAAGTTGTGGACGTTCATAAGCTATAGCTGGGGCTCATAACATACAGTAAAGCTAATTGGTCGTGAGTATGTGTTTACATAATACAAAGAGGATTGAAGTAAGTGATATGACACAATATTATTGGCTATTTAAGAGATATAAAAAAGCACCCAAGAATTATCAAAGGTGCTGCATTGCAGGTTTGCCCGCCTATATAACCACTCACCCTTTTTATGCGTGAGCTTTTATAATATGGCTTTAAAGAATCATGTTCAAATTAATGCAGATGTTAGTAAATGCTAACCATTTATGTCATTCCAATAACAATTGCTGGTCTTCCTATTGGATAATATTCAATTTTCTTGCAAACTCTGATTCGATCTTCCTCAAGACAATTTCTTCCATCAAAAACAATCGGTTGTTTCATCGTGTTCATCAATGTCTCAAGATCTAAATGTCTAAACTCCTTCCATTCCGTGACAATAAATACAGCATCCGCATTCACTGTAGCTTCGTGGACTGAACTGGCAAAACTAATTGTATCCCTTAATATGTTCTTGGCATTATCTATTGCAACCGGATCATAAGCTACCACTTCTGCTCCCAGTTTGGTTAATGAATGCGCAATTTTGATTGATGGTGCTTCCCTCATATCATCTGTCTCTGGCTTGAAAGCAAGACCAAGCATTGCAACCTTTTTCCCTTTTAAATCCCCCAAGCGATTTATCACTTTCGTTACAAGGAGTTCCTGCTGAAAATCATTAATCGCTACTGTTTCTTTTAACAAGGAAAAATGTACTCCATTTAAGTTTGCAGTATGAAGCAAAGCTTTAACATCCTTTGGAAAACAAGATCCTCCATAACCAATACCGGGCTGTAAAAACGCTTCTCCAATCCTTTTATCTTTTCCCATTCCCTTTGCTACATCTTTAACATCTGCACCTACTACCTCGCATAAATTGGCAACTTCATTTATAAAGCTAATCTTAGTCGCCAAAAAAGCATTAGAAGCATACTTAATCATTTCCGCACTTCTAATACTTGTTAGTATAAATGGTACACTTAACGGACGATACATATCTTGTACTATCTTAGCCGCCTCTTTATTTCCAGAACCGATGATGATTCGATCTGCTTGCATCGTATCCATAATGGCTGACCCTTGTCTTAAAAATTCAGGATTTGAAACCATATTAATGGTGACCTTTTCGTTACAAAGTTCATCCATGATTTTTTTAATAAAATCATTCGTACCAACTGGCACTGTACTCTTTAAAACGACTACTGCACTCTGAACAAGGTTCGCAGCAATATCCTTCGCGGCTTGCACAATATACGATAAATCTGCTCCCCCATCCTCCATTTGCGGTGTTCCTACAGCAATGATGATAATCTCGGCACCATTTAGCGCTTCTCGATGAGATGTGGTAAATAGCAGTCTACCCGCTGCAGCATTTTGAGCAAGCAAATTCTCCAGACCCGGTTCATATATTGGAGAAATCCCTTGACGTAGACTTTTAATTTTCTGTTCATCTGTATCGATACAAATGACACTATGCCCTATTTCTGACAAACAAACACCAGTGGACAGTCCGACATAACCTGTACCCAAAACGGCTATTTTCATATTATTCAATCTCTCTCGTTTTAATCTGGTTTTCTTTTTGATTTACATCCTTTAAATAGGAAAGTACCTCGTCTTTTATATCATCCCTGCGCAAAGCAAAGTCTATTGTTGCCTTAATAAATCCAACTTTATCACCAATATCATATCGGTTTCCTTCAAAGTTATATGCCAATACGGCCTGCTGCTTATTTAGCTCATTTATAGCATCAGTAAGTTGTAATTCATTACCATGTCCAACTGGAAGCTTTGATAGAGTTTCAAAAATCTCAGGTCTTAAAACATAACGCCCCATGATCGCATATCTTGAAGGAGCCTCTTCCCTTTTCGGTTTTTCCACCAAAGAATCGATATGGAAAAGGTTAGGCTCTATCATTGTCCCTTTTGGCTTAATAATGCCATATTTACTGACATCCTTTTCTGGTACGTTCTGAACAGCTACGACGGAACTGTTGCAATACTCAAAAACATTGATGATTTGTTTCAGACAAGGTGTTTCAGACATAACGATGTCATCTCCTAACAAAACAGCAAAAGGTTCATTTCCAATGAAGCTTTTCGCGCAGAGAATTGCATGTCCTAGCCCCTTCGGTTCCTTTTGACGGACATAATAGATATTTGCCAAACTAGATATTTTCTGAACTTCCTCTAAAATATCGAGCTGATTTTTTCGTAAAAGTGCATCTTCCAACTCATAGGATTTATCAAAATGATCCTCTATTGATCTTTTTCCTCTACCGATTATGATAATAATTTCCTCGATACCCGAAGCTACTGCTTCTTCTACAATATATTGAATCGTTGGTTTATCAACAATCGGCAGCATTTCCTTGGCCTGAGCTTTTGTTGCAGGCAAAAATCGAGTCCCGAGGCCTGCGGCCGGAATAATGGCCTTTCGGATTTTCATAAGCTGCCTCCCTTTTGTCATTCATTAATCCTTTATATGCAAAAGGACAACTTCCGGTCTAGTTAGTAGCCCTATTAATCTCATTTTTATTTAACAGGGTCTAGTCGCCTAAACATAAAAGAATCCCAAGCTGGCCGAGCCTCGATCCTCTGTTGGTTTCGTGCCAAATAAAAAGATCCATAACACTTTAATTAATGGAGTTAGGTTTTCATGTAGAAGTCGATATATGTTTTGGATAAACATCTGCATGAGCTTTGAATGAATATTTTTGCGGCGGTTTGGGTAGTAGTAACGACTTCCTATTTTCCTTCTTTGTTACACTCCAATCGTAAGGGGTTAGGGCAACAATTTCTTTGATTAAAAGAATAGGATTCATCTCTTCCAGTTGCTCGGTAAAATATTTCTCGTCTTCGATAAAGAGTGCCATTAATTGGTGCATTGCACTTTTCAGAATCCCAACTGGCAGCATTTCCAAATCGGGTTGAAGCCAATTGTAAGATCAGAACACTTCTGTATGGTCAATGTCCTACAATTGGTAGGAATTTAGATTATTCCAAGAGAATATTGCGGTTTCGATCACTATTACACAACCAGTAATCAAATAAAATGTCTCCTGATTCCTCTAGATTTAGTTCCAACTCTAACCTGGACATTTCATTTTTATTCGCTAACGGGGAGTTTAATTTAACAAGGGGGATTAAAAATCTATAGAGGAATAAAATAGGAAATAAAACACCTGCCAGTTAGGTGTGCAATAATAAAAGCTGCCTCGGCAGCTTTTGCTCTTGATCTAACTAAAGATTGTCTTGAACTAGAACAACCTTATTTTTCATCTATCCTCATTCTTAGATCAACTGTGGCATGGCAAGCAGCGCAATAAGTAATATCTAAGTAAATGTGTTTTTTAGCAGTTAATAAAACTTGCAGAAAACAAACAAAAAAGGGTGAGAGAAAATGAATACTCTACACCCTTAAAAGAAAAATTTTATGTAAAAAATAGGGACTTTAAATTGCACATTCCTTTTTTGACTGATTACAAACTTTGGATAGTAGCAGATCGTTTCACAAGCTAACGAATTAGTCTACTTTAGCAACTCTTGTTGCTCCCTTACCATTCCCCCATATACACAACTATTTAATAGTTTCCATTATTTTGTTCTTATCCAGAAAGAACCCCCATGCTTTTCGACGCCCTGCATTTTTGGATCTTCCCATAGAGGATTCATAATCTTACTTAATTCCGAATCTTGCGCAATGAACATACTTGGGAATACGATCTCGTATTTAGTCCCTTCCGATAATAAAGCAGAGGCAAGCAAATATTGTTCATTGTAATACCGAGTGGCCCATTCTTGTGGGTAATCATAAGGAAGATAGATATCATGAAACTCGACAAAAACGCCAGGTTTTAATCTAGGCAAGATTTCCAGGAACACAACCGTTACATCTGAATTCATAAAAGAGCGATGGCTATTATCGATAAAAAGGACATCTCCCGCTTCCAAATCATCAAACAAATGCAGATCGACATCTTCAAGAGGTTGCCTCACAACTAGATCACAAATACAATCAATTTCGGCTCTCGGATTGGGATCAATAGAGAGAATCTTCGTTTGCAGGTTATGATCCTTAATCGCTTGTTTGGCAAACTTTGTGGAATTCCCGGAACCGATTTCGTAATATCGGACAGGGTTATTCTCGCATAAGAACCCATAGATAGCCACTGAATCCAAGCCAGGCAGCCATCCGTTTATCCAAAAGGGTCGCTCAGGAAACGCTTTATCTTCATCCTTGCCGATACGAACAAAATCGTTTTTATACTGTAAGAATTTTTCAAGATATCCCTCATATACCAACCGATTTCGATTAATAATCTCATATAATTTGGAATGCGGAGGTTTGTTCCACCCAAATCGGGGTTTTGGGCGTACTGGGTAATCAAGATAAATGAAATATTGAGGTTGACTCATTATTGATAATTCCTCCTTATTGATCGCCTCAATTTGCGGTGGAGATAAGCAAAGAGAGCATTTTCCGTTTAACACAATAATTAAAAAAACGAAAATATCCATCCGGCGAACAATTTATATGACGCTCATCAGGACTTCTTTTGTTGATCCGATCAGTGGGGTCAATCGATGAATGGATTACCCTTAAGTCGACCCTTCATCCCAGAGACCCTTTATATATAATTTATTTCAGAAGCATGTCCAATATGATTTTATTTAATAAGGAAAAAAATTTTGCATGATGATTAAATTCGGTCAGTTTTGAGCTGGTCTCAGTTTAATAACGATGTGCTCTAATCCAGCAATGCTAGAGAGGCATGCCCTGCATCTGATGTTAAGATCCCTCTCCCGCAACTCTTTTCAACACCTCTAATGTGGTTTTGGAGCATCTGTCCCATGTAAACTTTTGAGCATGATTTATTCCTTTATTTATTAGCTCTATTCTAGTTGGTTCTTTAAGTACTTCTGTTATTTTTAAAGCGATATCTTCAGGGTTAAGTGGATCAAATAACAAAGCACAATCCCCTACCACTTCTAGTATGCTTCCAACATTTGAACAAACGATTGGCATTTTGGTTCTCATAGCTTCGACTAACGGAATTCCAAAACCTTCAAAAAGAGAAGGGAATGTCAAGAAGCTTGCGTTTCTATAATATATAGGGCATTTCTTCTTGAGGGACATAACCTAGGAATTTTAATTTGCTCCGATAAATCGTTCTAATTTATGAACGATTTTATAGATTCATGTGCGGAACCAGTAAAAACCATATTGATTTTCACAATGAACTTTTTCTTTAGGATAACCATTGCTTTTAAAATGATTTTTGTTATGCCAAGTATTAGCTGGAAAAAATCCGAATTCATTCGGTAATTGATATTTATCAATCACCCTCTGATTCATGTCCTCATTGTGATATTCATAAAATTCTTGTGACGAGTCTAAATGGATGGCATACACTTTATCTTCCGGAATTTTATATTTATCAATAATGGTTTTTTTGAATACTCCGATATTGTCAGGACAGCTTTACAAGTGTTTATAGAGTGTTCATAAAATTTATCTCTCCATGCTAAGATGTTAGAATCAAAAAATTCAGGAAAGAATTCATGTTGAATGTCTGAAATAGTTACGACACATGGAACGTTAATAAGGGCAGGTTCCGAAATTAACAAGGGACAAAACCAAACATCCAGTTTCAAACTATGAATCCAAAGGCTTAATTGCCTATTTCGATCGATCATTTCATGGATAGGAATCTTATGCAATTTTCTATGATTTTCGGTGAATGTATCGATATTTTGTGAGTTTAAAAAAAGAAAAAGTTCGTCATTATCACTTGCATGTAAAGAGTAAGAGATTAGATTTCTAACGTATTGTTCCATACCGCCAATCTTTCCGGGAACCAAACTTAGCAAGTTTATACCTATTTTCATTTAATTTGACCAGTACCTCCCTGTTAACACTTTCCTTTAGTATTAATATGAGTTCAATGTTCCATTGTTCCAACAACCCGTAAATGTCTATGTTGATAAGAGGAGTGGCTCTGTTAATGGAATGAGGTCCAACACATTCTCAAATTTGAACTCGAGCAGCATTTCCTTCTTGATCGTGTCCTTTAGAGTTGTCGATTACAATCAAATCAGACAATGAAATCGATGCAAGTGAAAGCGTGATATCTGTGTCTAAACGAATTGTCTCTTCTCAGCTTCGGCATTGAGGATGTGAGCAAGTGCTAGTTCCTCAACAGCAATGGAACTTAGAAGCAACGGTATGGTTTATAATGGAAATAGTCGGTGCGAAATTAGGTATAAATGGATATGACAATGCAAATCTCTCCTTTTTTCCAGTTTTATTTTGTTTGTACATAAGTGTTTATATCAGTTTATTTTGTTACGATGAACTTCCTTCTATTCTCTATATTTTACTCCACAGCCATTCACACGACTGAGTGTTTATCCTAGTACATGCTTATTCGCTGATAAAGCGTCCTTGTTATTTAAAGGATTTATATTATGTCGCACCCATGAAGAAAACGAATCCCAGATGTCTACTTTCCTTGTTGTGTAACTATCTTTTGAAGAATTACCTAGAAAAAGTTGTACCCTTTTGACCGTTGGAAGGCTTCTCTAATTAATAAAAACAAAGTAGAACCCCCCTATAAGTATTCACTTTAAGGGGGGCAAAACCTTCATGCTTGCTTTGATAAGTGACCTCTTACGAAAAGTTTGGGTTAACTGTTGATAATCCTGGATTACTCCGTTAACGATTAAACAGGGTGACTATTTTAGATTCCGAAAAAGCTAATGGTTACCGTTCCGTTGCCTGTGCCGACACCGGCAATGTTGACTTGGTTCGTTCCGTTATTTCGTGAGCCGCCGCCAAAACCGCCGGTATCACCAAAGGTGCCACCAGGACCGCCAGCACGGCCAGCGTTAATAGCCTGGCCGCCGTCACCACCTAAATTAAGCAGGACATCATTTCCAGCTCCACCATCTGTGAAGATACCTGCACCGCCGGCTGGATTACCAGTAGTTCCGCTTTGTGAAGTAGCATTAGCATCAACTCCAACAAATCCTAGAGAAAGACCTGAAATACCAGCAGCACCACCGCCACCACCTGCAGCAACTAGCAGAGATGGATCAGTGAGAGCAGCAAATCCGGCCCCTCTCCATGCAAAAGAACCTCCGCCGCCACCACCAGCAAATATGAGTGGGTTACTTCCACCAACGCCTCCAGCTAATAACGTCAGTGCTTCCCCAGGTGTGACAGCAAAGTCACCTTGTATAGAAGCCCCACGACCACCTTGAATATTTCCAGGATTACCAGCTCCACCTGCCGCACCTACCGCGGTGATCCTCGCAGATATTGCTCCAGCCGGTACCGTGATTGTTGTACTAGCCGGTCCAGTAACCGTTTGTGTTGATATTAGTACTGGTGGCACTACTGGCTCTGCAATGGGATAAGATCCAACACATTTTCAAATTTGAACTCCAACAGCATTTCCTTCTTGATTACGTCACGAAGCGTTCTTTGGACACTAGCATTGACTGCAAGAAGATCAGCCAATGAAACAGTTCCAGGTGAAAGCGTGACAGCTGTGTCTAATGTACCTAATACAAATTGACTCTTCTCAGCTTCGGCATTGAGGATGTGAGCAAGTGCCAGTTCCTCTAATGCAATCGAGCTTAGCAGTAAAGGAATGGTTTGTCCTATTGTAACGGAAATTAAGGGTGTGATATTGGGAATATTAGGAAAAGACATATTAAAATCCCCTCTCTATCTTTATTATTTTGAACTTAGGTGTTATTAGTAAGATCTTCGTGTCGTACCTTGTTGATGAAGACTTTAATTACCTTTAATTACCTATAATTCTCTATATCTTATTCTTTGTTCATTTAAATGACTGAGTGCTTGTCCTTATAAAAGTTGATATTTTTTGCGAGTACCTTTTTTTATTCGTCGGAGCAACTGTCTCTGATGACAAAAAAAGACGAAGCAATCTTTGCCAGAAGCTTCGCTCGAATCCCTATTTAACTTCTATAAGTTCTATCTTCTAAAAGGAGTGTTACATTTTGGAATAGCAATACCTGATTATCTGCCAGATATTCTCCTGAAAGTCCTTACTTTGCTGCTCCATATTACTCGCGATGAAGGTGAGATGCCTGGTCGCCGTGAGGAAATTTTCCTGCCCAATGTAAATGATTGCTGTATTGTATCGAGCCATAAGTGATGAAGGATAGGTGGACAATATGTTCAAATATGTCCCTAACGAACCTTCAACAAGGTCTTTCGCATACAACTCATTCGCAAGGCCGAGTTCCGTTTGAATAATATCCTCATCGGCTCGTTTCGGACCTGACTCCCTCTGAACTAACTGTTTGATCCTGTCAGAAACTTGCCTGGCGCTATTTTCCCAGGTAAAGGTGGATAAAATCTGCTCACTTGCTTTCAGCCCTTTCTCCTTGACCAAGGTCTGATTCTCGTAGGCAAACCGCATTGACTGCTGTAAATCGCGCTGATCGATCGACAGCCACCATGGATAATCAACCGTATCGAGACTTCCTACCTTTTTCTCCGGTAAAATAACTTCCTTTGACGGAAGAAAGAAGGCTGTATCCTCGCTGCAAAAATCCCGGCACGACCCTTTATCCGGTACGATTACTGGAGTGCCGCAGGCCATCGCCTCGGCCATGGGCAAACCGAATCCCTCTCCTCTGTACGGATGGACCAAGCAATCACAGGCTTTATACAATCCGGCCATCTCTATTTCGGAAAAGTTTTTATCCATATATACGATGCGCGGATTTTTCGGATTAGACATTGCTTCAAGAATCATCTTCTCTAGCGTTATTCCTTTGTAAAAAGATTGAGTTCCCGTGTCTTTAATGAATAAACAAACATCATCATTCACCGAAAACTCTTTAAGATATGCCTGAAGCAGTACGTCAATTCCCTTTCGTCCAATCGTCCCTCCGACGAAAAGAAACCGAAAAGAGGAAGGTTCCAGAGTAAGAGCTTCGACATTTGGTTGAAATACGTTTTCGTCTACACCGAGTGGAATCACATGAATTTTGTTTTCAGGAATTCCTGAGCGAATGTAGCTTTCCTTATTGTATGAACTGTAAACCCAGATTTCATCCACCCAATATTTCATAGGAATATACCATTCTCTCGGAATGGCACCAAATTCCCATGGCTGCATACAGACCCATCGCCCGCTCTTTGGCATCGACCAATTGGGCGGCCACTGATGGGAAATTGTTAAGTCTGGATTATTATAAGGAGAAAATAACCTTTTTTCACCCTCTTCTTTAAGATGACGATCAAGCGGCGTTTCTGTCTTCGGTACCTCTTTTCTAAGATCAATATGGTGATCTTGCTGAAGATTCTTGCAAATTTTTTGATTTACAATCGCAAGGCTATGACCGGCAAAGTGTGAGCCTACCCAATTTATTTTAAATGTATCTATCTTCAACAGCCTCCTTCAAGAGTTGACGATGTTACTTCTTTTTCCCACTTATTATATTGAACCCCGTTAATAAGTTCCCAAAAAATCACTTTTTTATCGAGCTGGGATTATAGGATAGAAAATGACCAATTACAAAGAGGAAAAGAAATCATAAATGTTTGAAGTTTCTTGTCGCTATTCATGGTTGTAAACGGGGAATATAATGGGGACTCCCTAATTTGTGGATGAAATGAATATTGTATCTGCAGATGACCGCAACTTCGGTTTGGAGCGCAACAGGGGACTGGATTTTATGGCTGGATACAAACGAACTTCCGATATGACAACCTGCGTGATATCCATTTCGATGACCCTCTATTGTCTTTTCATGTAATATTATGGTGACAGCTCAGCCTCGGGTACAACGTTCGATATCCCGTATTCCGAAATACATCAAGAAATGAAATTCATTAAAAGATCCATGAAATTCTCAATGTAAATGAAGTCTTCACTACAAAGGACACAGCCAAATCATCAAGACTACTCCTTTTTAGGTATATCATTACGGAAATTTGGATTTGAACGTAATCTAAGCAAAACAATTAAAGACAGCCGAACTTCTTTGCTGTACCAATTAGAGTATTCAATATTGATCAGTTCTAAAAGGATTTACGGAGCATGGCTCGGTATTGAAAGGTTCCCTCAATCCATATTATGAAGATTTGCATTTCTCCAAAGGTTTTATCTAATATATCAAAGAAAATTTGCAGCTTCTTTCCATATAGGAGTAGGCATCTTCCATGCTTTGTACTAAGGTTGCTGCCTCGAAAAATTGGGCAAATCCAGGCGGTTACACTTCTTATGCACAAGCTGCAAAATTCGAACTAATGTTCGTTCTTTTATATTGACGATCTGCGTAAATCATGAATACAATCTTTGGAGGATTGTAATGAAGAAACTTTAAACACCAGGGTATTGTTTATTGACATTCCATATAAGAATAAAAAGATAGAAAAATATAGAACTAGCCGTGTCTTTTAAAGGGGTTGTCCAATACACTATAATAACTCAAAAGAAAGAGAGATGATAAAATGTCTCAAGCCAATATCCCTAATATCACTCCGCTTATTTCAGTTACTGTAGAACAAACAATTCCGTTACTTTTAAGCTCCATTGCCCTTGAAGAATTAGCTCTTGCTCACATTGTGAATGCTGAAGCAGAGAAGCTTCAACTCGTTTTAGGAACATTACCTGGTGGAACTCCGCTTTCTCCTGCAGTGGTTTCGATATCCGATCTTCTTGCTGTTGACGCAAGTGTTCAAACAACTCTTCGTGACGTAATCAAGAAAGAAATGCTGTTGGAATTCAAATTTGAAAACACACTGGATTTACTAACTGGTATCACAACACCAGGAGGTATATCAATTCCTCCTGTTACTGGTGCAGAGTGTGGCGTACCTACTCTTATTTCAGGTGCGTTATTTGGCGCCCTTGGCCTACCAATAGTAGGTGCCCAAGTAAATCTTGAAGTAATTGCCTCTTCTCCAGGTGCAAGCCTAATAGGTCTCCCTCCAACTACCGTTACAGGTCCTGGTGGTATCTTTAGCGTTTTGGTTACGCCTACTGGAGCACCAGGTCCAAATTTTGTAACAATACGAGCTTCCGTTACAATTGCAGGAGTAACGGTTTTCACAGATGTCACTATCGAATTCGAATGTCCAATTCCTTAGTAATTCTCGATTATATTTCAAGAGATTGAATAAATATAGCAGTTTTTGCCCTAAACCTCTCCATTTTCCTGGAGGGGTTTTTGTGCGCTAGGCAGCTCCTCGGCCCATCCTGTTTCTTTAGAAAAAGTTTAGTTCGTTCTTCTTTTTTTCCCCACATATTATATGGAAGGCGGTCCCCCAAGGTTCCAAAAAGTAACTTTTGCCCGATTGGACTCATAGGATAGATATTGACCCATTGATTATTAGAAGGAGGAAAAAAAAATGGATTTTCGCCGTTTATCGCTATGTATGATTGTGAAAGATGAAGAGGAATTTATTGAACGCTGCCTAAGCAGTGTAAAGGGTGTTGTGGATGAAATGATTATCGTAGATACGGGGTCTTCAGACCGAACTATTGAAATCTGTAAGTCATTCGGCGCTCAGGTGTTAAGTTTCCCCTGGAACGGGAGCTTTTCAGACGCCCGAAACTATGGCATTGAGCGTGCAACCGGAGACTGGATTTTATGGCTGGATGCGGATGAAGAGGTAGAAGCCAGTGATGTATATAAGCTGCGGGATATCCTCTACTCGGATGATTATTTTATGTCCATTCATTTGATTAATTATTATGGTGATAAACCGGATCCGACAAAAACATTCGACATTGCGCATGCCCGCCTTTTCAAAAACAATAAGGGGTTCAAATTCCATAACAATATCCATGAAATGCTCAACGTGAACGAAGTCTTCGCGGATTTCGATGAAGTCCCTGCCATGAAGACGGTTCCCATTAAGTTATACCATTATGGATACCTGGATTCTATGAATGAATCAAAAAAGAAATTCGAACGAAATCTCAGCATGCTCAAAAAAGAACTCAAACAAAAAGAGTACAGCCCATGGATGGAATACCACATTGCAAGTGAATACTACCGGGCAAAAAAATTTGACAAGGCATTTGACTATGTCAATCGTTCAATCATGGGATTCCTAAAAGAATTAAAAACACCTCCATCCCTGCTGTACCGGTTAAAGTATTCCATTTTGATCAACTCAGGCAGTATTGACGGGGCATGGCAGGGCATCGACAGAGCAATAACCCTCTATCCGGATTACGTCGATTTGCATTTTTATAAGGGCCTGATTCTATACGTTAGAGATATGTTCAAAGAAGCTTTGGAGGTGTTTGACCACTGCCTTGACCTGGGAGAGGATAATTTACAGCATCTTACCTTACAGGGAGTAGGAAGCTTTCAGGCTATGTACTATAAAGGATGCTGTCTCGAAAAATTAGGGGAAATCGAGGATGCTGCAAGAAGTTATGCACTAGCTATAAGTCTGTCAGATACATTTGATTCGCCTGTAAAGGCTCTGCGTGAGTTGATGATAAAGAATGAGGATATCTTTGGGAAACTCCCTGAAAATTGTGATAATGCAACGTTAGTTACCAAGATTTTTTTAACTACCAGTAAACTTTAACAAATACAAAATATAATTATAGTGGAATATCGGGGTCATGAAAGAGAGGTATTATTATGTCTCAAGCCTTTATTCCAAATTTCACACCGACCATTTCGAATATAACTGCCCACACTATCCCTTTATACTGATTTCCATTGCCCTTGAGCTCTTGCTCACATCATGAATACTTCTGCAAAATGTCTTCCACGTGTTCTAGGAACTTTACCTGGAACCTAGATTTCCCCTGCAGTGTTGTCATTATCAAACCTTCTTGATGCGAACCAAAGAGCTAGGAAACCCTTCTTATCGTGCAAGAAGGAAATGCTGCTTCAATTCAAATTTGAAGACATTCTCGATTTATTAGATGTACTTACTACACCTGGCGCTATTGGTTGATTACATGTATTAAGTATAAGGCTTTATTTTGTCATGTTTCCCTCCAGGTTCCTGGGGGGGTTTGTGTTTTAAAGAAACCGAAAAAAATCGCTTACTTATAAAATAGGTATGTCAGGACCAAGCCCGGCTCTATATACTACAATTGTAACTAAAGAAAAGAGGTGAAATTAATGTCTCAAGCCAATATTCCTAATATTACACCAACGATTTCGATTACTACGGGGCAGACAGTTCCTTTGCTTCTAGCTTCAATTGCCCTTGAAGAGCTCGCATTAGCGCACATCATCAATGCTGAAGCAGAGAAGCTACAATTTGTTCTCGGCACTCTGGAAGGCACAACAACAACGTTCTCCCCTGCAGTAGTTTCGGTAGCTGACCTACTAACTGTAGATGCGAGTGTTCAGAGAACCCTTCGTGACGTCATCAAAAAGGAAATGCTACTTCAATTTAAGTTTGAAAATGTCCTTGATTTGATCGCGATTACTCCACTTCCTTAAATAATCTCCTTTATTCATTGTAAGGAGAAACTTAGTCTCCCTTACAATGAATAATTTTTATAAAAGTTAAGCTTTATACATAAAACCCGACTAAAGAAACCTTTTTGTGTTTCTATTATTCGGGCTATAGTTCAGGGTTTTTTCACTCTGTTATTTTTAGTTGGATCCTGATTTATAAACCAATCTATTGTTTTTTTCAATCCTTTTTCCAGACTTACTTTTGCTTCAAAACCAAAACTTTCCTTGGCTCTTTGTATATCGAGTCTTCTCCGCGGTTGGCCGTCAGGCTTAGTAGGCTCCCAGAGTATTCGACCTGTAAAACCTGTTTGTTTTGCAATTAACTCGGTCAAGTCTTTAATTGAAATTTCTGTCCCTGTACCGATGTTTACAGGTTCTGCGCCATTATAACGTGCTGTTGCCAGCAGAATTGCTTCTGCGGCATCTTCTACAAAGAGAAACTCTCTCGTTGCCTTCCCGCTCCCCCATACAGGAATATGATCCTTTCCCTGTTCTTCCGCCTCTAAACATTTCCGTATTAGAGCCGGAATCACATGAGAAGTCTCCAAATCGAAGTTATCCCGGGGTCCATATAAGTTTACGGGAAGTAGAAAAATCGAGTTAAAATTATACTGCTGTCTGTATGCCTGACTCTGTACCAGCAGCATTTTCTTTGCTAACCCATAGGGAGCATTCGTTTCCTCAGGATATCCATCCCATAATTCATCTTCCTTAAACGGAACGGACGCAAACTTTGGATAGGAGCAGATGGACCCACAAGCCACGAATTTATCTACATTTGCTAGTCTTGCCGCTTCCATCAGATGAATACCCATTGATAAATTATCATAGAAAAACGATCCTGGATTTTTTCGATTCGCCTCGATGCCACCGACTGAAGCTGCCAAATGGATGACAATATCCGGTTTTGTCTCCTCCATCAGTGACATGGCCGTCTGCGGGTTGCGCAAATCATGCTGTCTGCTACGCGGCACAATAATTTGGCTGCACGCCATATGCCTCAATCTCTCTACTACGTGGGAACCGAGAAAGCCTGCACCCCCGGTCACCATTACTTTCTTATCCTTCAACTGTTCCATAACATTCCTCCATATACGCATAACTAACAGGAAGGCGTTTTGTAAGTTCTTATCAAAATTAGCTGACGGGTGCAATGCATCTGCCCATTAAACCGTTCCCCCAGGCTTAGATAAATAAAGATTTTTCTCAAGCGCAGTGGTACCTTCCTTATGAACATATTAAATAACTTTTACTTGATTACCTGAATTTTTTATTAACCTTTTTCTCAGTTTTTTAGTTTTCTTAGTTAAACGATTGAAAATTTACTATTATAATGAAGATAAATATCATCAAAATCTAGCTTTTCCACTAATCTGAAACCTTGCAATTTTAAGTACTCTTCCACATTTTTTTCTCCATAATTATTTTCTGTTACAATGCATTCAATCTTCACTTTATTAAAATCAATCGACTGAATAACCGCCATTTCAGCCCCTTCAGTGTCAATACTACACAAATCAATTTCTGTAATATTATGACGATCTAAAATGGATTGCAGTGTAAACGTTTTTACTTTAATTATTTTTGAATTCCCTCCAAATTCTTGAATTTCTTGATTGATTCTTCCTTTATCCTGGGCATTATATTTATTAACAAGACCGCTAAGCATTTCTGTTCCTGTTCTCCCATGAACGTGTAAAAATTCCTGATATCCATCTTCAGTCGATACTGCACCTTCTACACAAATGCTCTGCCTATTTTTCCTTAATAATTCAAACACTTCCGGCAGTGGTTCAACACAGATTCCCTTCCAGTTTTTATGCTTTTCAAAAAAATAACTATTGCTGAATGTTATTCCATCATGTGCTCCAATATCCACAAAAAAGCCATTTTCCATTCCTCTAAATATTCTTTCATTAATATATTTATCCTGACCAATCTGACTATAATAGTCCATAGGACACCCTTTCTCAAATTCCCTTTATTAACCATTTCCAAATTATTCAATTATATTATAGCGTTCTTAATTTGTGCTTTTTCTACATACAGAGATTAATCCTCTTTCATTAATAGGCTATAACAATAAACCCTTAATAAATGACTCCCTTCGTTAATTTAACCACTCATTATAAATGTCCCTTAATGTATCCTCAAACTTCCGTTTTGGTTTCCATCCTGTTGCATCGAACAATTTCCCGGGGTCTCCTACCAATCTTGGGATATCCGCTACTCTCATTCTATTTTGATCAACGACCAGTTCAATCTTTTTAGCTGAAAAAGATAAAAGAATCTGTAAAAGATCCTGAATGTAAACCCCTCTTCCAGAGCATACATTATAAACTTCCCCTGCTCTGCCAAAACGCCCAATTTCATAATATGCTTCAACCATATCTCTTACATCTGTGAAATCCCTTTCGATTTGTAAATTTCCGATATTTATTTTACAATCTTTTACTAGCCCTTTATTAATAAGGGCAATTTGATGGGCAAAATCGGTTGTTACGAATCCTAACCTCTGTCCGGGCCCGATATGATTAAAAGGCCTGGCATGCGTCACGTTCAATCCATACGATTTATCATATAATTTCACAAGCATGCTTATAGCACTTTTACTTATCCCATATGGATTTATTGGCTGCAATGGTGTTTCCTCCAGTACTTTCTCTACTCCTTCTGGAAGGATTCCGTACTCTTCAGAAGACCCTACCGTGATCACCTTTATTTGGTCATTCACTTTTCTGACTGCTTCCAGTAAATGAATCGTCCCGATCACATTTCCTTCAATAAAAACCACTTTATCATCCCATGATTCTTTTACATTGCTTAATCCTGCTAGATGAAAAATATGTGTAGGTTTAATGTTGTCAATCAATTTAAGCGTCTCAGTCTCGGACAATAAATTCAATTGATAAATATGTTTCTTGCTCCTGGGTACCCTTGAGGTCCCGTAAACATCGGCTTTATCCTGCAAAAAAGCTTCAAGATGTTTCCCGACAAACCCAGTGACACCGGTAATAAGCGCCTTCATTTACAATCCTCTATACTTTTTCAGATCATAATCCACCATCATTTCTATTAAGCCTTCAAAGGTGACTTCCGGCTCCCAGCCTAATGTTTTTCGTGCTTTTTCGGGGTTGCCTAGCAGCAAATCCACTTCTGTAGGCCTCATAAATGCAGGGTCTTGAATGACATGATCTTCCCATTTCAGCCCGACATAATCAAAGGCGATTTCGACAAGACGACGCACCGTATGGGTTTTTCCTGTTGCAACGACAAAATCGTCCGGTTTTTCCTGCTGAAGCATGAGCCACATGGCTTTTACATAATCCCCTGCAAAGCCCCAGTCCCGTTTTGCATCAAGGTTGCCAAGCCGAATTTCTGTTTGGAGTCCGCATTTGATTCTTGCTACAGCGTCAGTTACTTTACGTGTAACAAATTGTATTCCTCGTCGCGGCGATTCATGATTGAAAAGAATACCCGAACAAGCAAATAAATCATAGCTCTCACGATAATTCACCGTAATCCCATGGCCGAATACTTTAGCCACAGCATAAGGGCTGCGCGGATAAAACGGGGTAGATTCTTTTTGCGGGATTTCTACTACCTTTCCAAACATTTCGGAGCTTGAAGCTTGATAAAACTTGGCTTCCGGTTTCACTCCCCTTACGGCCTCCAACATATTTAATACCCCAAGGCCCGTGACATCCCCTGTATAAACAGGCTGTGACCATGAATCAGCTACAAATGATTGAGCGCCAAGGTTATATACTTCATCAGGTGAAGAAAGCTTGACGGACCGTATCAAAGAAGGCAAGTCTGACAAATCCCCCGGAATTAATTCGATTTCGTTTACGATATGTTTAATATTCTCATGATTCTGGGTGGAAGTTCTCCTTTCTAATCCATAAACTTTATACCCTTTTTCAAGGAGAAATTCAGCCAAATATGAACCATCCTGACCAGTGATACCTGTAATTAAAGTTCGTTTCATGATGTCCTCCCAGTCTACTTTGATAAAGAAATTCCTCTGTATTGTTTATGCTGTCATCACTGTCTTATATTCTCTTTATCTAGGGACAGATCATTTCTTTTTTTAATATAAAAAAAATCCTTACATGTAAGGTTCAGGCAACTTCGCCATCATCCTTCATATAGGGAAATCAAACTTAGGAAAATAATCTTGCTTTCATTTGCTCTGCAATAACCTGTGGAGAGAAGTGATCTTTTATGTCTTGTTTTGCCTGAAATGAAATTTCTTCTCTTTTTTTGTGGTTTTCAAACGCTTCCCGCATTACAATTCTTACACTTTGTTCTTTTACTTTTGCCCATTTATGCCCATAATAATGAATAATTCTTGTCCGTTGCAACTCAGGATGCACTAATTCTAATTCCGGCTCTGGTTTTATTAGAAAACCATTATGATCATTCATAAACTCTGTGACCCCCCCCCAATTAATGGATATGACTGGTTTTCCCATCGCCATCATCTCCATCTGGGGCATCCCCCATCCGCAGGCCCTTTCAGTAGAAACATAGCAGGTGCAGCTTGAATATAAGGACAGAAGGTCTTCTCTCGGGGTATTTTCAATGATAAAATGGATATGGGGATTATTTTCCTTGTTCGGTATATACGAAGAGACCAATTCAGAAACATTCTCCTGGCTAATCCAGTCCGGGACGTATATCTTTACAATCAGGCTAACATCATCGGTATCCGAAAATTCTTCACAATAGCTCGGAATAAGTAAATCCAGCCCTTTGCGGTAATCAAACGCTAACGTGTACAAAAACTTAAAGGACTTCACTTCAGCAGGAAAAGGGTATGGATCAAATGGTTTCGTATATTGGCCACTCTCAATCGGATAATGAATGACGTGTACTTTTGAGGGATCGACACCGGATTCTGTGAATGTCCGATAATTAAATTGAGTGGGTACCCAAATCTCATCCATTTCATTGCAAAAATTTGCCCAATGCAGTGGTATGCGGTCCGTTTCGAATAAGGTAATTCCAATGGTTTTTTTAAAACCGTCTTTTTCTATACCGACAAATGACTCCGGTGTACCATGAATCATAAGAACAGGGTCATCACCCGGATCGCTGTTTAAACGTTGAATATTAGACAAGAAGTTCATATCCTCTTCTCCAATTTCTTTATGAGTGAGTGCAATATTCGCCACGTGTAAGGGGAGACCAACCTGTTGCAATGCTCTTAAGTAATTCCTTGAAACAATGCCGTACCCCCCCATATCACCAATGGGACCTGCCCACAAAATCCCTGAAGGTTGAACCATATTATCAATCTCCCTTGTTAAGATAGTCTAAAGAGTAAAGGCCTGAATTATCGCCCTTCCCTGCAAAACTGAAAACATAACATGGTATTCTCGATCAAACAAATATGATCCCCTTCTTTTATATTCAAGCTATCAATTACTGCCGTCACGTCGGGCACAAGGTGATTTCTGTAGTCGTGCCAACAAATAATTCCACCTTGCCGAATTACTTGTCGAGCTAAAATAGTATCTAATAATACACCCACCTTTGAATGATCACCATCGATAAATATTAAATCTGCTGCAGGGAGATCAGATGGTTGCACATCCCGTGAACCATTAGGTTTCACAATCAATTCCACTCGTGAATCGTCCTTCACACGTTCTCCAGCTATTTGAGGAACTTCCCCTCGTTGAATAGCTAATGTAGTAATATGAGTAGGTATTACGTCTATACCTACATATTTTTCAATCCATGGGCTATTGTCTAAAATACATTTCGCTGTGGCCCCCTGTTGAATGCCAATCTCAATTACTGTTTTAGGATAAAAGGTTCGTGAAAAGGCGATCAATGCCTCAACATCAGAGCTGGTGTAATAAGGTGCTTCACCATTAAAGGCACCGCTGCCAAAAATTTTAAAGAAAGTATCACTACCTATATTGCTCATAACATCCCTCCATACTAATTTAGTAAACTTCAACACATTTTAATCCATATAGAAAAGTAATCATTTATCCTTTGCTCAAGTATTCTTTCCACTGTTCTTTTATCTTTTCTTTACCAAACAATTGAATTGCTTTTTTTCTCGCATTTTGACTGATCTCTTTTGCAAATTCATGATTGTTCAGTAATTCAGATAAAGATTTCCGTAATTCCAGAACACTATCGGAAACAAACCCTTCTTTTCCATTTTCAATTATTTCATGAACTTCAAAGGTACGTTGTTGAAGAAGTGGATAGTTGCCTTACATTTCAGAAACGGAAACGATTGGAATGCCTGTCATAAATGCCTCAATAAACCCAAGAGTATAACTCGTTATCCGGGTACCTGTATAGAAAAAAAAAATGCGCGATTTTCCCTCATCTCCTGTTTCATCTGTTCATATGAAAGCATTCCTCCACTCTCGGGTGCCCCCTCATTACCCGGACCAAACAATTTGACCGGAAACCCTTTACAAGCAAGATGGAATAAATTGTAGTTGGAAACGATCCAATTTTTTTTGCATGGATTGACTAGCTGTAATAATTTGGCATTTACTACCTTCCCAACTATCATACTCCTCCGGATCTTTGTAAAACCGAATCATAGCATCTTCTCCCATATACCCGGGTATCAACTTTTCCCTTGGAGAATACCTGACAATTTCCATCCCCTGCTGCCGATACGGAAGAAGCATGTTTTCAATCACGGGATAAGATTGACCGATTGATCGCCAAATAACTCGTTTGTGCTTAATCTTTTCCCAATTTTTCATGACTAGTGAAGGGTCATGCATGATAATGATTACGTCTTTATCTTCAATCATTTCAGGATGCAGATCATCTTTTTGGTAAAAATTAAACATATCTGCGAAATGCGGATCATAGGCCATTTCAGGTATTGGAGGACGGAATGCATTCCCTATATGCGGACGGTGATATGCTCCATGCGAAAAGCATTCGTGTCCTAACTCAGTAAAAATTTTCAACTCAATATTCCAGTACGTCATGTACTGCTAAATATAAAATTCGCATGCTTTCCCTTCTCTCTCATTATTTATGCAACGCGGACTAACTTATAATGCAGGAGGGATTGGATTCCGATTTTTCTGTAACCATGCTGAAGCGTATAAAGGGCCTTTTTGAAATTCTTTATAAAATTTGTATTCTTCCGCTGATAAGGGGATCACTTGTTCAATAATAAAACTTAGGGAGCGTGTATCGGAATTTATACCTAGCTCGGAAGGAACAACATGTTTATTGCTGACGATTTCAACAACAGTATTAGGAACATTTGAATGAAGGGGGATTTCAATGTCAAATTCTCTTTTCGGGATGGTATAGTTTTGTAAACTGTCATTATTTACTGAAACGGTGGCAGACATATTATCCAATATATGATTCCTTCCTTTGATCAACAAAATGGCCGGTGGATTTTGTAACCCACTTTGAATGGAAATACGGAAATTCGGTGGTACCCATAAATCCAAATACCTGTTCATATCTGACACTTCGGGAGAAGAACCCAGAATTTCATATTTTTTAAACAAATTCAGATACCAAAATACACCTATTTTTGAATGATGCTCCAGATAATGACAAAGCCAATCGTTTGCAACCGTACCATAGTGTTTTATGCTGGACTTTATAATTTCCGGGAAACCCTTATCCACAATATGAACGACAGATTTGCAATCAGGGTGTACTCGGGAATTGGCCAAGTAATCGGGTATATATCCTATAGAATATTTTTTTGAGATTCTCATCCATAAATCATAATCCATACAAAAATCGAGAGTTTCATCGACTCCGCCTATAGTTTCAAATATATTCTTTCGGACGAATGCAGCAGGTTGGCAGATGATACAAAACTGAAACAAGGCTTTTCGGTCAAATGGTTGAACAGGATAAGGGTTCATTATTTTACTGTTTTTATCTATTTGATAGGCATTGCCGTACACCATGGCCCACTCCGGATGTTCCTTAAGAGCATTCACCGCCTTACTGACAGCTCTTGGCAAATAGGGATCATCCGAATTTAGCCAGCCAATAATCTCCCCTTTAGCCATTTTTAAGCCTTTATTGATGGCATCGGATTGACCGCGATCCGGTTCGGAGACGTATCGAAACCGATCTCCTAAATCACTGTATTTTTTCAAAATCTCTTGTGTACCGTCTGTCGAACCACCGTCTACAACAATATGTTCAATGTAGGGATAATCCTGCATCCGTACACTTTCGATTGTTTCTTCAATAAAAGCTGCTTGATTGAAGGAAGGGGTAATGATGCTTACCAGTGGCATTTCCAAATCATTCATTAGAATGCTCCTCTCATCTTAAATTGGTAATTTTAAACATTTCAAATATCAATATGCAACACATTGATTAGTTCAATTAAATCCTGTAGGTAAGTTTTCTTTCCTTTGCCTGAATTAACATCATATGAATACGCATGTAAATTATTTTATGAAAACTAAAAGAATACCGAACTTTTTATTAAAGAATTTTGAAAATCTTTAGAAGTATTGAAAATTCAAGGTCAATCTATGGCATTAATTCAAGTAATATATTTTGCTTACATTATCTGTTTCCTTTATATATGTTCATATTAATTTCTCAACAAAGAAGCTATCTTGAATTTATAACATTCTCTTATGATCAATCGATACCTTCATCTCTTCCCATGAATAAACAAACGACAATATCCACTTCCTCAAGCTCACTCCCTATTCCCTATCTGCACTTCAATATTTTCAAGATCCTTGGTTGCTTTGATTCATTGTTTTCCACCGTCAGGTATATTCAATTCATCACCCTTTTTCACATAAAATACTTCATCATCCTGAACAAATTCTCCTTCGCTCGCACCGATACCCATATTTCGCTTCGTTTATGGTGTTTTCGGTAGCAAGTGTTTTGCCCTGCCACCACACATTGCCGTTTTGTAAGTGCTTTCGTTCTGTCGGTGGATCTTTACCATCCAAGTGGCGTTCTTCATACATGCCTTTGATTGCATCCTTTACCATTCTCTTTGATTTGGTGCTTTTCATTTATCTGAAACCAAAATGCCATCGTGGCATGTTGCTAAGACCATATTCGAAGCACCTAATACCATGATAGGGCTGTCTAATTCATTGATCAAATGCATGTTGCTACAGTCATCACTCACGTCCCCCCTGCCGATGACTGGCGTTTGCATATCCTTGGTTTAAGTGTTCCAGGTCCCCAAGTCCTTCCTACGGAATAACTGCAATCTGTTCAGTCTATTCGATTATTTCTTAACTAAAGCTTTTTTTCGGTAGCCTTTCATGTGATGAATAATCTCATCATACTGCGCCGAAATAATATAACCATATTTCGTTTAAGCATAGGAAGGATTTACACCCATTAAGCAATTCATACCTGATTGCCCGATAACCTCCTCTAAATCTTTGACTTTATCAAAAAACTGATCTTCCACAAACGGTCAACAGGCATTACAGTGATTACTTCATTTAGATTTACCAATAATTGAATTACAAATATGTTGCAGCTAAAACAATTGCCGGAAAGGTATCTCTTCCCTCCGGTTCTAAGATTAGCGGTACTTGGGCTCCTAATTGACTGTTTTGAATGATATCCATATGTTTTTTACTTGTCGAAATATAAGCAACATCCAATAATTGGTTTCGAATTTAATTATCTCCATAGCCGAACCAAGCTAACTCTTTCTCAGATAGGTTGTTAAATCTATTCCCAAACCGTGAAAAAGAATAAAAAAATCCTCATAGATAATAATGCGCAAAATAAAATCACATCATATCAGAGGATAAAAAATGTCATCTGGAGAAATTTGATACCAAGAGTCAGCTTTTTTGCGGATATAACTACTTTCATGTTCTCTTGGTTTTTTCTGGGTGAGTTCCTTAGAAAACCCTTTTTTAATAAACAAATTAAAAAGAATTTTTTACTCCTTAGGAATAAACTGCTGAATGATAAATAAAATTACGTTTTCAACCTATATCACAACAACTCGAATTAAATGGGCTTCTTTCGTAGATAAAGTGCTTGGCAATTAGGTTCCAATCAACAAAATGGGTCATAGTTTAAAAGGGTACAGATAAATAAAGGAGGAGCCTGTAATATGAGTATGCCTACAATCCCACAAGAGCCCCATCGCCCTAATAAAAAAGAAGTGACGATTGATTTACTGGAATCGATTGCGTTAGAGGAAATCGCTTTGTCCCATATTATGAACGCGGAAGCAGAGAAAATCCAAGCATTTGTAGGGAAATGTTTAGACTTTCCTACCTGCCCGAAAAATGAAGAAATCATTAAGTTTAATAAAGGGGTCAATCAGCTGCTTGAAACCATTGTAATGAAAGAGTGGCTTTTACTAAATAAATTAGAGAATGTGTTGGATTTCTTCGATGATTCTCATAAATTTGATCGTCATAAAAAACATAAAAATAAAGATAAAAATAAAGACAAAAATAAAAATAAAGACAAAAATAAAGATAAAGATAATTGCGATTGCGACTGCGATTGCGATTGCGACTGCTAAGGCCACGAGATTGCAGTTATAAATAAACTAAAGAGGTGATCTATATTGAATCGCCTGTATAATGAGGAAAGTGCATTGCATTCATTAAGATCGGTTTACTACTATCAATCGTCACTTACAAACTATTTAAAGGCTTTTCTTACTATGTTAGAGGCTGAGTTCAAAATAGGTGACGACCAAACCATTGCAGATACTGTATACAGATTAATGAAGAATGTTAATGAACTGCAAAAGTTCATTAATCAGAGAATTGAGATGTTTTCCCAAATATTCACAGAAGCGGAAATCTATTTTATATATCTGGAGTACAAACCATTAAATGACGAGCATTTTCCTCAATGTGTAAGGCAACTACAAGATTTATCAGACAAATGTTTTTGTACTGCTTGGAAAAGAAAGCGGATTTCAGAGGAAGTCAATCAATTCTTTCAATTATATAATCGTCAAAAAAAAATGATGGACGAATTCCAATCCATATCAAGATGAAACAACCATATTTAGCAAAAAGCAAAAGGAAATCAGCTTCATTGAAGTAGTTGTCACGAAAATATATGAGGGTAAGTAATGAAAGGAAGAAATAATTATCAAAAAGTATAACTTAGAAAGAATACAAACGAAATTAGGCTACCTCAGTCCGCTCGTTTACGAAACAAAGGTAGCCTAGTAATGGTGTTTTACATGGGTCTCATTGCTTGGACAGTTCAAGCATTTATTTTTTTACTTACCCCTTAATTTCGAAAGAGGAGCTGACAGTAAAGTCAGCCTCTGTTTTGCTTTTCACTTCAACAACTGTAACGCTATTCTGCAATTCGATCAATTCCATACCTGATTCTGAAAATTGAAAAACAGCCAAGTCAGTAATCCATTCCTCCTAATATAGGTAAGATTGATAGGCTGCCACGAATCATCACCTTCATACTATCGTTTAGTTGCTATTTCTTTTTTCTAATTGCTTTAAAGAGGTTGTTGCCTTCCAGCTCAATTCCTCTTGTGCCTTAGCAGGATTTCCCAGTAGCACCTCAACTTCTGCAGGTCTATAGAATTTTGGATCAATGACAACATACTCTTCATATTTTAGACCAACATATTCAAAAGCGATTTTACACATATCTCTAACTGTTGTAGTTTCTCCAGTGGCAATTACATAATCGTCTGCATTTTCCTGCTGAAGCATTAACCACATTGCTTCTACGTAGTCACCAGCAAAACCCCAATTTCGCTTTGCATCTATATTTCCTAATTGTAACTCCTCTTGTAATCCTAATTTAATTCTAGCTACAGCATCTGTAACTTTTCGAGTAACAAATTCAATCCCTCTTAAAGGTGATTCATGGTTAAATAAGATGCCACATAAAGCATGTATATTAAAACTTTCGCGATAGTGATCCAATAACCGTACAATTTCGCTACTCCATAAGGACTTCTAGGATAAAAATAGTGTTGATTCCGATTGCTTTTCATCTTGAATTAAACCAAACATTTCACTCGTTGACGCTTGGTTAAATTTAACGGAAGGATTGTTCAATCTTATCGCTTCCAATAAATTGACTACTCCAACTCCTGTTACTTCAGCTGTAAGTATAGGTTGATCCCATGATGTTCCTACAAAACTTTGAGCCGCTAAATTATAAACTTCATTTGCTTCAGAAATTTTTAGCGCTCTAATTAAAGACGAAGAGTCAGTCATATCTCCTTCAATTAAATCTACCCGATTTTCATTCCCTAGGAATTCTATTGTGCTAAATATGCTCCATCTTGTCCTGTAATACCAGTAATTAACGCTCTTTTCATTTCTATCTCCTACCGATCATTTATTATGCTTATTTAAAATCTATCTAATTTCTTAAATCAAAAATTGCTATCTCTAATAAAATATCAACTAAACATTCTTTACGGTTCTTGCAAAAATCTATAAAGCCATTCAAGACCAAATTTTTGCATCCATACAGGTACTCTTTTTTGTGCAAGCAAAAAATCTAAAGCTACACTTACAGAAATGGATACTAGACATTAAGTTCCTTAAGTTATTGGCCATTCATAGATTCCCATGGGTGAACCTAAGGAAAAAGTAAAATATGAGAATTAAAATTACGCATTAAATAGGAATTTTTATCATTTCATCATTTAGTGGAATAACACATCGTAAAAGATAAAATCTTTATAAGAGTAACTGGTGCAGATTTATTACCTAAAATTTTAAAATCAGCAGAAAATAAGTGTTTTCGGGTACTTATACATGGATTTGGTGAGGGGGTAGTTAAGTAGTTAATAATACAATGGGTGAGCAATTAGGAATTTTCCAATGAACCAACATGTATTTTTAGTTGTATTAATATGAAATTCAACCTCGAGCACTTCATTCATTTGCCCGCTCCGAAAAAATTAGGTTAAATCGTGATATTCATTGATTTAAATTATTCCTCCGTATCAGTAAAAGTAAGTTTTTCCATAAATAAGACGATTGTCGATATACTGTGTTATATCTAATTTTCTCAAAATATCACTAAATATTATCATAATCATACCAATCAACAATGCCGTCCAAATAACTGACCTGATCCAAAACTTCATTCCGAACCAAGTAGGTGCAGTGAATCATTTTCACCTCAATCAGTCCCTAAATCGTGGGTTTAATATCCCAAAATATAAGTTTGAATGTTTGTATTAACCATTTTCATCAGTAACGTAGTGATAGTTGGAATTAGGTTTTATCACTCAATCGTAGCAATGGTCCAATAACTGACAACCTGGTCTCAAGATGCGTTTCAAGTGTGTCAGGCACAATAAAGTTATCGTAATCAACCACAAAATAGTGAGTCCCTCTTGCTTTTGCCCATTCTACGGACGGGTTCCTCAACATCGCTCGAATCGAAGTAGATCTCCGAATACTTATCCTTTACTTTTTCTATCGACTGCATAAGCAATACTGCTGTTTGATCTCGATTGTTGTTTGTACGTATATAGATCTTGATGTGAGAAGCTGGATAAGTTTGGTTTTCAATTAAGTTAAGGAACAAAGGCAAACATGAGTTTCTCCCTAGCAAGAATGGAAAATGGTTACAAACTCGGTAGGTTTCATTTTATTAAATCGGCATCCTTCCATTTTCACTTATATTATGACTAGCGGATTATTTATGTGAAATTCAAGGTTGATTTCTTCTACAATCCTGTTTATCGTCCAAAACAGCTGCATCTTAGTAATGGATAATACCCGCGACCACGTTTGTTTCCTCCTTTCGGGGCACGCCTTAGTTGAGTAGATCGAAAAATGCCGCAACTATATTTTAAATCTGGGTTCCTATTCCTAAGTAAATCTTAGTTCAACTGAACTACGCAAATTACGCTTTTTGGTGAACGTCAAAACAAGACGAATCTGGAACATCAATCGGAATACAATAAATGGGAACTAGAACGCAATCTCCCGCGTACTAAGCTAAATTCTACACCAGTACGTGTTTGACTTATGGTAACCTGGACCGAGGCGAAATGCATGCAGTACGATAGCTGTCCGGCCCATTACTAACCAAGCTTCACAAAAATAGCAGTACAAATAAAATTTAAAATAAACAAGAAATTTTCCTGTCACTGGAGTTGGTGAATTAGTTCAGGAAGTCCTAAAGGCTCCAACCCACCAAATAATAGAGGATATATAGATGAAGGCGTGTTTTCTGACACAATATTATTCTCTTGCTACACGCGTACAATTGGCTTCGACTTCTTCCCATGTCATAAAAATACGGACGATGTCTTCCTCAATGAGTTCTGTGCCGGTCTGTACCTCGATAATTTCTAAATCTGTTATGGCTTTAATACCGTGTTTGGCTCCTACTGGAATTTGTAGTACGTCACCCGGCTTTACTTCCATGATCTTATCATTAAGTACAAACAAACCTGTTCCACTAATAATGGTCCAAACCTCGCTACGATGGAAATGTTTCTGATAACTGAGATTTTTGCTGGCCGTTACACCAATTCGTTTAGTTAGCACTTCATTTCCATCATTAAATTTAATATAATCCAATACGCGATACCAACCCCAGCGACGTTCTTCATACATAGGACGCTCCTCAAACTGATTTGCGATCTCCTTGACTCGCGGACTAGCCTCTTTATCTGTCACAAGAATACCATCAGGGCTCACCACAACTACAAGATTAGATAAACCTAATACTGATACAGGAATATCTAGTTCATTAATAACATGCACATTCTGACAATCCGAACTAATACTTCCTTTGCCAATTAGGGGTGTATCCATTTCTTCTGTGAGTGTATTCCATGTACCAAGGTCTTTCCATTCCCCTTTATAAGGTACAACAACAATACTCTTTGTTTTTTCAACTACTTCATAATCGAAACTATTTTTGGGTAAATGAGTAAACTGTTTTATCATTTCGTCATATCTTAGTGGCAGCCCTTGTGATTTTATATGATTTAGTAAAAATCCAAGTTTAAATGCAAATACTCCACCATTCCACAATGCTCCTTCAGTAAGTAATCGCCTAGCATTTTCTTGATTTGGTTTTTCTGTAAAATAGCTAACATTTTGATAACCTTCGTCATGGTTTATCATTTGCGAACTATCGGGTACTATATATCCATATTTTTCTGATGGAAATGTTGGCTGAATCCCAACTAATGCAAGATCAGCATTTGAATGATTCACAACATTTTCTAAAGCATTCACATGGTGGAAAAACTCCTCTCCTGCATATGGGTCAACTGGCACAACTGCCACCACTTCATCGGGATCAATACCCTCTACAGAATATAAATATATAGAGGCTAATGCAATGGCTGGATAGGTATCGCGTCGGCTCGGTTCAATAATTAAAGGTATATCAGAACCCAACTGGCTATTTATCATATCAACCTGAGATTTACTTGTAGATACAATGGTACGTTCAGCAAGATTAGCTTTATGGAGTTGTTGCCAAACGCGTTGAATCATAGAGATATGCTTATACGGTTCTTGCCCAGCCGGCAATAACTTTAAAAACTGTTTTGAACGGGAATTATTTGATAAAGGCCAGAGGCGCTTTCCTGAACCACCAGATAATAAAATAAGACGCAAATTTATCACTCCTATATATTTTCAGTTTAAATTGGATTCACCTTTTCTTCGACATACTTAACTTCCTCTCAAAAACGCTCTGGAAAGGAAGAAAGAAGATTTTCTCTGCCTTGTGTACAAAATATTCGAATACGTTTTGAGAAGGGACTAGTGTATAATATGTGGTCAGAACGGGAAGGTGAGTTTCTCCGGTTTTTTTGTTTTCCATTTGTTTTTATGAAGTTGCTACTCATAATCTAAAAGCCACCTTGTCTACTGTAGACAGACTACTTTTGTACTCTTGGTATATTAATTTCGTTTAAAACACATCATAATTTAAGCTCTAAATCATACGAAGACCTATAATTTAAGCTTTTATTAATTCCTCCTCTAGATCCGTTTTAAGTGACTAGAGTTTGCAATTTTAATACAAAGTTTTCTAATTCTTTCATTGTAATAAATTGGTTTAATTCTCTTTTCTCGATTACTTCTATTGCTCTGAATATTTTTCTCTTGAACCTTCTATTTGTTTCTTCTAGGAAACAAATACTTATCGGGAGCGTTACAATAATACAAGAAAAACCAAAAAAACCTTGAACAGCGTCCAAGATTTTTTAAAATGCATCCGTTTTGAAGCGATAGCGTTTTTTTCTCTATCTATTCTTTCCTCTTTGTTATTCGCTTGACCTTATATTGTTCCAAATCCCACTTCGACAAAAATTCCTTTGTAGAGGTATAGCCCGATTTTTAGAGAAAGACGATTTCATCCTCATTAAGTTTAAAATCAGTGGCGTTGATGTGACCAGTCGGAATTTGAATTGTGCGTTCAATCGTTTCTTCGTTCATATGTCGTAAATCATGGGCTTGAATCATCGTTTTAAATATATTTTTGAAAAGATGGATCGGTGTTGGAATAACCGCATCTATGTTAACTTCATCTTTCACAAAATGGAATCCGAACGTTGGAAAACGAGGTTGCTCTGTTGTATCAAATATCCATATTGGGAAGTTACTAAGTGTGATTTTAATTCCTAAAGAATAAAGGAACCAATTCACTCTTTATCTGATGATGTAGCCTTTCTTATTTTGTTAAAGTCCTTCAGCGACTGCTCTGCATCCTCCCGGATATACCCACTAAATCTATCATAGGGCCCCATTCCCTTTTCATCCGTCACATCTTTCCCTACATAGTAACCCGCTGCCGAATTCATCACTATTGTGTTACTAATCCATTCAATCCTGTTCATTCAATTTCTCCTTTCAGACAAAGGAGAATCCCCTTTGCCCTCCCTTCAAACTAACATGGTTTAAAAGAGGGCTGACAATCACATAGTCAAAGAGTTCAATGCCTAGTATTCGCCCGTTCGGCCAATCGCTTTGTCAAGTCTATGTCTTCCCGGTTTGGGGCCGGGTCGCCGGATGGACGACTCTTGCATTCAGACTTTCCACATGCCCGATGAAGCCCGACCACTTGGTTCTTGGTATTGAGCATCATGATGAGGAAAACCTCCCTGTCTTCATCGGCCAAATACGAGGCGGCCAATTCCGCGACATGTATATCGCGAATTGATTCTAAGAGGTCTATGACTATGCCAACAACATATTAAAAATTTTAGTGTCTTTCACTAATCCTTGATATGGGGATAAAAACAATTGAAGTTTGAATGCTTCTTTGTTATTTGATCGCCATTTTACTCAGTAATTCTGATGCCACTAGATACCCATATCATCAATGTTTAAATAGTCATTGTACTCAGTGAAGATTACATCACTGCTTCTTTCAAGAATTTGATGCTATAATTTCTGCTCCCTCGCTATGGCCGAATGTGAAAATTTTAAATTCCTTTTCCATCATTAATTCCCCCTAATTTTCATATCGCACATTGTGTCTTATGTGTAACATAAGGCGGTTTGAAGAATATAATATTAAGAGCAAGGCAACTTAGTCACCAATATCACTTCCACCAGCGATCCTTGCTCGTTGCTTCATTCAATTACGATATACCCTCTCTGCCGTTATTTTCTTAATAACAATATTTTTATTACTTTACATAAATTACAGATATAAATGAATCAGAATCCTAATCAATAAAGATTAGGAGGTGAAAACGATGGCACGTAACAACCTAATAAATTTACTTAGAAATGAGGGAGTAGTCGGCTACTACTTCCTTTTTTTTCAGCCTTTTCACACTGGAGTTGGAATACGCTTACATTCATCTTGTTTAAACTTACAATCATCATAATTTTTATCTTCCTTACAGTTATGTTTATGGTTTTTTTCACTCATAATTTTTGTCCACCATATTAGTTTTTCAATGGTTCTGAAATCACCCTCCCTTGAAGTTACTTTGACTTTAGTGCGCATTTTGTTGGGCAAGAACCAATGTGTTTTCATTATTTGGATATTCTCCAAAAAGAAAGGGCCGTTTATAGCGGTGGTGGGCTCCGTCGGGGATCTTCTTCGGTTGAATATGCAGTTAATCCTGAAACTCAAAGGGAAAACAAACAAGATTCTCCGGGTTAAAGAAGGCAAAACGCAAAAAATCCACGATATGTATATCGCGAATTTCGTCCAGGAGGTCTGAGTCCTATTTATTCCCATCTCGCAAGGGAGGCGGCCCTATTTACCCCTTCTCAGGCCTACCGGCAGTTAAATAAAGCGGCAGACTTCGCTGGGGTGGAACATGTCGGGAACCATACCTTACGAAAAACGCTTGGCTATTGGTTTTACAAGGTCACTATGGATATTGCCATGCTACAAGGATTCCTGCTTCATTTGCACCCTTCAGTTATCTTACGCTATTTTGGGATTACAGAAGAAGAGACGAACAACGTGTTGAAAAGCTTTAGTGTCTTTCAGGCTACCTAAAAAATCAGGGATGTATAAAATTATGATAACTTCTTTTAAATTGACATTATGTTAACTAATAATGAATAACTTTTTTTATCAATATGGACAAGTATACTTTCCTTTTTATTTGCTTTTCATATATTGATAGCAAATGGAATAGAAAGGAGTAATATTTCTATGTCTTCTCAAGCTGATTGTTGTAAAAGAAAATGCTGCGTTGGCGACCATCACCATCATTGTTGTAAGAAGAAGTGCTGCCATGAGGACCATCACCATCATTGTTGTAAAAAGAAGTGCTGCCATGAGGACCATCACCATCATTGTTGTAAAAAGAAGTGTTGCAATGAGGACCATCACCATCATTGTTGTAAGAAGAAGTGCTGCCATGAGGACCATCACCATCATTGTTGTAAGAAGAAGTGCTGCCATAAGGACCATCACCATCATTGTTGCAAGAAGAAGTGCTGCCATAAGGACCATCACCATCATTGTTGCAAGAAGAAGTGCTGCCATAAGGACCATCACCATCATTGTTGTAAGAAGAAACGCTGAGATAATAACTTTTGGGGTAATTGGTAGTTTGTTAAATGGAAAGTGCTTTGATACCATACTGAACTATATCCCGGATAACAGATACCAAAAAAAAGTGTCCCTTATCCGGGTTTTTTTATGTTTCCATAGATGTAATTGAGTATGGACGGAGGGTTTCTATTAGTAAAAATATATATACTGAATTTCAGATTAAAGAACTTGAAAAGAATCCGAATATCATTAGTGCTTCCGAGCGATCTATTTCCTATAGTCCGGAATTTAAGAGTTACTGATACCGTGTAACGACCCAAACCAATACCGCTATTTGCTACGTAGGCGCGAGTCCCATTAGAGTTTGCTCAGTAGTAATAGAAATGAACAGTGTAATATTGGTAATATTTGGGTAAATCGATATAAGTCACCCTCTTTCTAATTTTGTTAAAAGAAACACAATGAACAAAGGCTTTTCGAGCTATTGTTTTCTATATTTTATTCAATAATAGTTTGATAGATTGTGTACTTGTCCTTAGGTATAAGTGGATTTTTTGTTTAAAAGAGCCCTTTTTTATGATTGATGAAGCATCCCCGGTCTAGTGTGAATACTATATATATAACACCCTTTTTTAAAAGACTAACTCGCCAAATAAAAAAACCTCACAAATTCAATCTTCCGTTTCAAGCTCGAAGAGGCGACGACTTCTCACAAAGACAAGAAAGCCCCGTATGGCGGCTGTCAACGGTAAGTAGACCGTAAGGGACATTAATGGGTTCAGCACCAAAACCCTCTTGGTGTGTCAAAAGTTCATCTTTTGACCCGCATACCGGCGAGAGAGCCCAAAAATTGAGGGGGGTGTTTTTTGATTGGGTGTACAGCCACAAATGCGATAATGACCATCACCATGATTATTGTAAGAAAAACGCTACGTTGATGACTTTTGGGTAATGAAAACTAAAAGAGCCCCAGCACCCACCTTTGGAAATTCAGGGTGATACAAGGGCAATCAATTGTATTTTTGGAGGAAAAGGAAATAACTTGTAAATAGCATTCCCTAAAACACGGTTGTATATCCAACATAGAATCTAAAAAAATCCGGCGGGTACTGAAGGGAACTGTACCCTTGGGGACAGTTTATGAAGTTGGAAGCCTATGCGATGGGGAAGTTTGCTATATAATATTCAACCAATTAGGAATGTGCATTTAATAAACACAAATAACCTCTGACTAACTTTTTAGGCTGATACAAAGGCGATTAATTTGTTAAGAAGAGACTCCATATATATATTCCTTAAACATGAAAGTTGCTGTCTAAACCTAACAAACTTTATTTAGATGAACAATGCACGGTCTTAGCAGGGTTTACGCGTAACGAAAAGATTAAGGAATGTAAATCATTGGGATTGGAAATGGACATGTTTATTTAAGAGAGGTTCGGTGAAACCTAAAAGATTCATATGTCAGTTATTTAACTTTCTCACCTGTTGGTTGCATATGAAAAAGAGCTGATCGCACAGTCTTTAAAGAACTAACGCACCCGTGGACTTTTTTAGTTACCAAAAGATTAGTTATGTCAACCTCACATGTATCGCGTACTCATTCTGTTCCTTCTCCTTAGACTGAGTGTATCTTAGTAAACTATTTTTATGGAGTTTTTTTGCCCCAGTATACCATTCCTCAAATTCTTTTTAAATTTTCTTCAAACAAAAAAACGAGACTGTCAATGACAATCCCGAATGGTGTATGTCTGAAAAGAAAACAAATGAACATGAGCACCTTTTATATTTCTAGAAAATCACTTTCGTTCCAGAACCAGTTTAAGGGCAATCGGAGATAGCTATTTCACCATTTCCAAGTGTTGTTGTCGACATGAATGTGTTACCGTTTCCGGTTATTATTACAGTAATGCTCTTGTTATTCATTGTATTGTCCACATTGAGGGTGTACGCAGGAGTAGCACCAAACAAACCAGGGTTGTCGGTAGTTCCTTGACCCGTTATTGACACAGTGCTACCCGGACAACTAGGAACGGTAAAGGTAGTTGCCGTGAAAGTAAATGCAGGGACAACAATTGATCCACCGTACTCAAACGTAAAGAAGTTGTTAGTTGGTGTGCAGTCCGAACAGAAGAGACCATTATAGTTAACTCCTCCAGGCGGATCTTGTTCGACTCCGTTAAATGTAACAGTTGTTCCTGCATTGCCCTGTCCTCGGTTAATAGAAAAGTCATTTCCTGCCATATTCGTTACTTCACAATCACAAAGTGTTGTTTGACAGTTAACAATAG